>NZ_BAAANG010000077.1:0-2703 GCF_039529675.1 Microbacterium paludicola | reverse complement strand
ATCGGCGCGCCCAGCGCCACTGCGGCACCGATGCCCAGTGCGGCGACGCCCGCAAGTAGGCGGTGTCGCACATTCCGTCGACGCGCGGTCACGGTGCTGCCTCTGCTCGTCGTCGGGCGGCGAGCAGTCTGGCGCCGGCAATGCCCACGATCACGGCGCCGATGGCGAGCAGCGCGACGCCACCGAGCTGCATGCCGGTGCGTGGCAATTCGCCGCGAGAGTCCCCGGGCGGGCTCGCTGCGAGCTCGTCTCCATAGCCGTGGGCGCGCACCTGCAGCACGGTCGTCGCCTGCTCTGTCACGTCGGCATCCCGAGGCACCGAGACCATGAGTCGCAGATGCGTGACGGCATCGGCGGGAACCTCCAAGATCGGTACCGGCGGCCCCGCAATCGGAGCGGGTAGCGCCTGCTCGATCGGACGCTCTCCAGACGAGCAGCCAGTGGTCTCCCAGATCCCTTCGCACGCGAGCACATCGACCGACAGTGGCAGGTGCCCGTCACCGGAGAGCGCGATGTCGATCTGCCCCGGCTCGGGTGCCTGAGCGCTGATGGTGACGTCCCATACGGCGACATCGCCGGGCAGCATGCCGCGCATCGCATCGGGATCTGCGGTTGACACGATCCGCAGGAATCGGCCCTCGACCACCTCCGAGCTGGGGGAAGCCGCGGCCGGCGCGCCAGCCCACAGCACGCCAAGCAGCGTGAGCGCCGCGAGCATCACCGGGCGCATCAAGGTGCGACTCCGGAGGTGGCGACGGGCTCGAGGTCATCGGCTGACGCCTCCGCCTCGTCCTTCGCACGCTTCGGCCAGAACGCCCACCCGACGAGCAGCGCTGCGCCGAGCGTGATGCCGCCGAGCACGAGCGGGCTGCCCAGCTGCACGATCAGCGGCGCGACGGCTGGCGCAGACCACAGCACAGTGCGCACATTGCTGACGACATAGGGATGCGGGTCGTCCTGCTCGTTCGCATCGCCGCGCATCGTGATGGTGCGCTCGGCAGCGCTCGAGCCCGGTTCCACGGAGGTCACACGGTGGGTGACCGGCAGCTGCTCCGGGCGATCGACCGTCACGACGTCTCCGACTTCGATCTGGCTTGCAGGGGTCTGCTGCACGACCGCGACCGATCCGGCCGGGATCGTCGGCGTCATCGAACCGGTGCTGAACATCATGAGGGTGATGCCCATGGTCTGGGCGAGGATCACGAGCACGATGCACAGTGCACCCGCGGCCGCCGCGAGCCACAGCACGGCCTCGCCTGCCCACGACAACGCGCGGCGAGCGGGACTCTGCGGGCGGTGCGTCAATGGAACTCCTTGCCGCGAGGACGGGGACGAATGCAGCGGGACTATGGCTGCGCGGAGGTCGCGACGACCTCCCAGCGAGCGGTGAGCTGCTGGCTCTGCGCGGCATTCGGCGCCGCGGCCGGCAGCTTGACCTCGAAGCAGTAGTTGACCTGGTTCCCGCTGTTCGCCTGCAAGGCTTGGACGGTGCCCGCGGGAGCACCGGTCGTGAGGGCCGAGCCGGAGGTGACCACGGCAGTACCCGAGCCAAAGGTCGTGGCGTTGCAAGTGGTGCCGGTGATGGTGCGTACTCCGTAGGTCAAGTACTGCCCGAGCCCGGTCGCGTTGCCGGCGTTGGCCGTCAGTTGGGCGGTGCCGGCGACCGACGGGTTGATCGTGCGCACGCTGAACAGGGCATAGCTCGTCGTGCCAGGCACCATCGGTGTCGCTGGGAAGGTCATCGTCGCCGTCGCAGCCTGTGTCGGATGCTCGGAGAAAGAAGTGCCGTTCACAGCGCCCACAATGCCGAACTGCCCGGCAGTGAAACTCGCAGAACTGTGCTCGCTATCGTTCCAGGCGGCGAGCGTGACGGCAGCGCCGACGCCGAGCACGAGCCCGCTCGCAAGGAGCGCTCGTGCCCGACGCCAGCGTGTCCGCGACCCGACGGGGCGATACTGCGCCACGGACTACTCGGAGATCGACGTCGCCGTGAACGACCACGTGGCCGTCGCGGACTCCCCCTCGACCAGGTCCTCACCGGCAGTGACCGTGAAGCACAGCTGCTCAGGCACACCCGCGGTCCCAGCGGCACCTTCGGCAAGCGCCACGGTCGCACCTGCCTCGAAGGCGGTCAGGCTCGCACCGCTCGCGACGAGCACGCCCGTATCAGCGGCCGTCGCGTCGCACGTCGCGGCAGGCTCGATCGCATGCACGGTATAGGCGAGGTTCGCCGCGTTCGCGCCGGTCGCGGTCGCGGCGGTCGCCGCAAGCGTTGCAGGGCTCGTCGTCGTGGCGTCCAGCCGCACCCAGAACGGCGCGTACGCGACATCCCCGGGCGACATGTTGTCGGCCACAGGCAACGTGAAATCGAGCGTGGCCGCAGCATCACCCTCGTCGACATTGTGATCGGCATACGTTCCGGCCGCGCCGTCCGTCGCTCCCTCGAGGTTGAAAGAGCCAGCCGCGAACTCGCCCGTGGCGAATTCCGAGTCGTTCCAAGCGGCAAGCGTGACCGCCGCTCCTACGCCGAGCACCAGGCCGCCAGCGAGCACCGCGAGCACCTTCCGTCGCTTCGTGTCCTGAGCCATACATCCTCCATCGGTTGGTCGCGGGTCGCCGGCAAAGTAGGCGTGACAAAGCATCACCTCACCGCCTGACCCTCCAGCAAACCACAGAACCACGCAGATTCAACCTGAACCAGAG
>NZ_BAAANG010000076.1:0-2244 GCF_039529675.1 Microbacterium paludicola | reverse complement strand
TTCGTCTATACGCTGCTGTCACGTCGACCCTTCGGCAGAAGAGTCAGGAGAGTCCCGCAACCCCGAACGTGCAACGCCTGCCGGCTATCACACACGCTCGGTTTAGCCTCATCCGGTTTCGCTCGCCACTACTCACGGAATCACTGTTGTTTTCTCTTCCTGTGGGTACTGAGATGTTTCACTTCCCCACGTTCCCTCTACCCGCCCTATATATTCAGGCGGGAGTCACCAGGTGTTGATCCTGGCGGGGTTTCCCCATTCGGACATCCTCGGATCAAAGCTCGCTTATCAGCTCCCCGAGGCTTATCGCAGATTGCTACGTCCTTCTTCGGCTCCAGATGCCAAGGCATCCACCGTCTGCTCTTAAAGACTTGAAATCACATGAGCCGACAGATCCCTTTTGAAAGATCTGTCGTTCGCTATCTTTAAAGATGCTCGCGTCCACTGTGTAGTTCTCAAAGTACGGGCGGTGCCCCTCCCTCACCCCACCAACGGTGGGACTCAGAAAGGGCCCAGAAGGAGGGAACCAGAGGTTCCGGTCCTTCAGGACCCAACAGCGTGCAGCCACCCCGCTTCGCCAACCAGCTCGTTCCAGACCCGCAAGCAGGCCGTACTAAAACCAGTCAGCAGCGCTGACGGCATGTCAAATGTTCCACCCATGAGCTAACCAGCGAGACACATTCGGTCCCGACCTGGCGCCTGGACACCCCGAAGAGTGCCAGATGCTCCTTAGAAAGGAGGTGATCCAGCCGCACCTTCCGGTACGGCTACCTTGTTACGACTTAGTCCTAATTACCGATCCCACCTTCGACGGCTCCCTCCACAAGGGTTAGGCCACCGGCTTCAGGTGTTACCGACTTTCATGACTTGACGGGCGGTGTGTACAAGACCCGGGAACGTATTCACCGCAGCGTTGCTGATCTGCGATTACTAGCGACTCCGACTTCATGAGGTCGAGTTGCAGACCTCAATCCGAACTGGGACCGGCTTTTTGGGATTCGCTCCACCTCACGGTATTGCAGCCCTTTGTACCGGCCATTGTAGCATGCGTGAAGCCCAAGACATAAGGGGCATGATGATTTGACGTCATCCCCACCTTCCTCCGAGTTGACCCCGGCAGTATCCCATGAGTTCCCACCATTACGTGCTGGCAACATAGAACGAGGGTTGCGCTCGTTGCGGGACTTAACCCAACATCTCACGACACGAGCTGACGACAACCATGCACCACCTGTATAGAGACCTTGCGGGGGAACTGTTTCCAGATCTTTCCTCTATATGTCAAGCCTTGGTAAGGTTCTTCGCGTTGCATCGAATTAATCCGCATGCTCCGCCGCTTGTGCGGGTCCCCGTCAATTCCTTTGAGTTTTAGCCTTGCGGCCGT
This sequence comes from Microbacterium paludicola, assembly GCF_039529675.1. Lineage (NCBI taxonomy): Bacteria > Bacillati > Actinomycetota > Actinomycetes > Micrococcales > Microbacteriaceae > Microbacterium > Microbacterium paludicola. The sequence goes on along the minus strand of NZ_BAAANG010000076.1, from coordinate 860 downwards.
ACTCCCCAGGCGGGGAACTTAATGCGTTAGCTGCGTCACGGAGACCGTGGAAAGGCCCCCACAACTAGTTCCCAACGTTTACGGGGTGGACTACCAGGGTATCTAAGCCTGTTTGCTCCCCACCCTTTCGCTCCTCAGCGTCAGTTACGGCCCAGAGATCTGCCTTCGCCATCGGTGTTCCTCCTGATATCTGCGCATTCCACCGCTACACCAGGAATTCCAATCTCCCCTACCGCACTCTAGTCTGCCCGTACCCACTGCAGGCCCGAGGTTGAGCCTCGGGTTTTCACAGCAGACGCGACAGACCGCCTACGAGCTCTTTACGCCCAATAATTCCGGATAACGCTTGCGCCCTACGTATTACCGCGGCTGCTGGCACGTAGTTAGCCGGCGCTTTTTCTGCAGGTACCGTCACTTTCGCTTCTTCCCTGCTAAAAGAGGTTTACAACCCGAAGGCCGTCATCCCTCACGCGGCGTTGCTGCATCAGGCTTGCGCCCATTGTGCAATATTCCCCACTGCTGCCTCCCGTAGGAGTCTGGGCCGTGTCTCAGTCCCAGTGTGGCCGGTCACCCTCTCAGGCCGGCTACCCGTCGACGCCTTGGTGAGCCGTTACCTCACCAACAAGCTGATAGGCCGCGAGCCCATCCCGAACCAATAAATCTTTCCCACCAGTAACGATGCCGCTCTGGTGCGTATCCGGTATTAGACGCCGTTTCCAGCGCTTATCCCAGAGTTCGGGGCAGGTTGCTCACGTGTTACTCACCCGTTCGCCACTGATCCACAAGAGCAAGCTCCTGCTTCACCGTTCGACTTGCATGTGTTAAGCACGCCGCCAGCGTTCATCCTGAGCCAGGATCAA
>NZ_BAAANG010000075.1:0-2974 GCF_039529675.1 Microbacterium paludicola | reverse complement strand
GGAGGCCTCGAGTTCGCCCGCAGCGTGGGGCTGGAGCCGGTGGTCCGGGTCGGCACCGGCGAGGATGCGGTCGCGGGCATCCGCAATCCGATTACCTTCTCCACGACGCCGGCCAGCTACGACCTGACCCCGCCGGACGTTGACGCCCACCGCGAGCAGATCCTCGCCTGGGCCGGCACCGCCGCCAGGACACCTGCCGGCGTTCAGTAGTTGCTCCCGCTCTGTCCCCGTTTCTTCCCCTTCCGGAAACCTCTGCGTTTCCCCGCTCTTTCAGTAGAGGAATGCCCCTATGACTGTCCTGTCCACAGGCGAACGCCCCGTGTCTGCCATTGCCGCCCTGCCCGAGATCAACTCCGACTTCCTGAACGTCGACCAGTGGCTCAGCGACGAAGATCGTGACCTGGTCCGGGGCATCCGGGCCTTCGTGGACGACCGCGCCCTGCCGCTGTTCAACGAGGCCTGGGAGGAGGCGGACTTCCCCTACGAGCTGCTCCCGGAACTGGCCAAGCTGGGGATCGTCGGGACCTCCGTGCAGGGCTACGGCAGCGCCGGGCTGACCCGGATGCAGGCCGGGCTGGTGGCCATGGAGCTGTCCCGCGGTGACGGTTCCCTGAACACCTTCAACGCGGTCCACTCCGGCCTGGCCATGGGGACCATCAACCTGCACGGCTCCGAAGAGCAGAAGAAACGCTGGCTGCCGGCGATGGCAGCCCTGGAGAAGCTCGGCGCCTTCGCCCTGACCGAGCCGGACCACGGCTCGGACACCGTGGCGCTCGAGACCTCAGCCCGCCGCGACGGGGACAACTGGATCCTCAACGGCGCCAAGCGCTGGATCGGCCTGGGCCACGTCGCGGACCTGGTGATCGTCTGGGCCCGCGACGAGGCCGACGGGAAGGTGAAGGCCTTCGTCGTCGAGAAGCAGGACGGTGCCTACCCGGAGGGTTACATCGCCGAGGCCATCACCGGCAAGATCGCCAAGCGCGGCATTCAGCAGGCCACGATCACCTTGGACGGCGTCCGCGTCCCCGAAGCCAACCGACTCGAGAAGGCACTCGGGTTCCGTGCCGTGACGGGCGTGCTGAACCTCACGCGCACCACCGTCGCCTGGGAGGCCCTGGGGCATGCCCAGGCCTGTTATGAACTTGCCGTGCAGTACACCCAGCAGCGGGTGCAGTTCGGCAAGCCGATCAGCCACAACCAGCTCGTGCAGAACAAGCTCGCCACCATGCTGGCCGACCTCACCGCGATGCAGCTGATGTGCTTCCGCTGCGGCCAGCTTCAGGACCAGGGCATCCTGTCTCAACAGCAGGCCTCCCTGCAGAAGATGTTCGTGGCGGACAAGGCACGTACGCTGTGCCGAGACGCCCGGGACCTGATGGGTGGCAACGGCCTGCTGCTGGAGCACCACGTGGCCCGTCACCTGCTCGACATGGAAGTCGTCCACACCTACGAGGGCACCGACTTCATCCAGTCCCTCATCGTGGGCCGCGAGATCACCGGCCACAACGCCATTGCCTGAACCCACCACCGCAAAAGACACATCGATGGCCGGCACACAGCACGACACCGGCGGTCGGCTGAACCACGAGGGCTTCACCACCCTGGTGGTGGAGGAGCGCGAGGACCGGCTCCTCGCCCGGCTGCACCGCCCGGAGGTCCGCAACGCGATCGACCAGGCGATGGTGGACGAGCTGCACGCCGTCTGCGCCCACCTGGAGCGCAGCCCCAAGGTGCTCATCCTCACCGGGACGCCGTCCGACCCGGAGGCCGGGACGAAGGGCATCTTCGCCTCCGGCGCGGACATCGCCCAGCTGCGCGAGCGGCGCCGGGACGACGCCCTGGCCGGGATCAACTCCACGATCTTCGACCGGATCGCGAAGCTGCCGATGCCGGTGATCGCCGCCCTGGACGGCTACGCCCTGGGCGGCGGGGCCGAGCTGGCCTACGCCGCGGACTTCCGCATCGGCACCGAGGCCCTGCGCATGGGCAACCCCGAGACGAACCTCGGCATCCTGGCCGCCGCCGGCGCCACGTGGCGGCTGCGGGAGCTCGTGGGGGAGCCGCTGGCCAAGGAGGTCCTGCTCGCCGGCAAGGTGCTCAAGGGCGCCGAGTGCCTGGCCGCCGGGCTCATCACCGAGCTGGTGGAGCCGGAGGCCCTGATGGACGCCGCGCACGCGCTGGCCGACCGGATCGCCGCGCAGGACCCGCTGGCCGTGCGCATCACCAAGTCCGTGTTCCACACCCCGCGGGAGGTCCATCCCGTGATCGACACCCTGGCCCAGGGCATGCTCTTCGAGTCCCAGGCCAAGTTCGACCGGATGCAGGCGTTTCTCGACAAGAAGAACAGGAAGTAGGACCGTCATGACCGAATCGACCGCACCGACCGGGGCGTCCGCCCCCACCGCCGTCCAGGCCACCGTGCCCGCCACCGTGGGCGTGCTCGGCGGCGGGCGGATGGGCGCCGGGATCGCCCACGCCTTCCTGATCAAGGGCTCCGACGTCGTGGTCGTGGAGCGGGACGAGGCCGCGGCCGAGGCCGCGCAGGAGCGCGTGGAGTCCTCGACCGCGAAGTCCCTCGAGCGCGGCGTGCTGGACGGCAACCTCGACGCGATCCTCGAGCGGTTCACCGTCTCCGTGGACCGCAAGGCCTTCGCCGACCGCGAGCTCGTGGTCGAGGCGGTGCCGGAGGACTGGAACCTGAAGGTGGAGTCCCTGCGGGCGGTGGAGCGCCATCTCAAGGACGGCGCGGTGCTGGCCTCGAACACCTCCAGCCTGTCCGTGACCGGCCTCGCCGAGCAGCTGCAGCGCCCGGAGCGGTTCCTGGGCCTGCACTTCTTCAACCCGGTGCCGGCCTCCACCCTCGTGGAGGTGGTGATCGGCAAGCAGACCGCCCCCGAGCTGGTGGACGCCGCCCGGTCCTGGACCGCCGGCCTGGGCAAGACCGCCGTGGTGGTCAACGACGCCCCGGGCTTCG
>NZ_BAAANG010000074.1:0-588 GCF_039529675.1 Microbacterium paludicola | reverse complement strand
TCTCGATATCGGGTGTTCACGGATGCGCAGTGGAAGCGGATCGCTCCGCTGTTGCCGTCCAATGCCGGGCGGCGTGGTCACCCGTTCGGTGACGACCGGCGGGTTGTGGAGGGCATCGCGTACCGGTTCCGCACCGGGATCCCGTGGCGTGACTTGCCCCGCGAGCAGTTCGGCCCGTGGCAGACGGTGTGGAAGCGGCATCGCCGTTACGCCGGTGACGGGACGTGGGATCGGGTGCTGGCGCAGATCCTCGCCGAGGCCGACGCGGCCGGGAAGATCGACTAGGCGGTGTCGATCGATGCGACGATCGCGCGTGCGCATCAGCATGCGACGAACACCACCCGCCCCGAGCAGGACACAGGGGGCAGGATCGAATCACAAGAATCTGCCCTGGCACGAGATTGAACCGCCCGGTCACGGTATCGGCCGCTCCCGCGGCGGTCTGACCACGAAGATCCACCAGGCCGTCGATGGGCACGGCCGCCCGCTCGCGATGATCGTGACCGGCGGGCAGCGCAACGACGGAGCGATGCTCATCCACGTGCTCGGCGAGATCCAGGTTCCCCGGCTTGGCCCGGGTCGCCCACG
>NZ_BAAANG010000073.1:0-1283 GCF_039529675.1 Microbacterium paludicola | reverse complement strand
ACGGACATCGTGGGCCTGGACGTCCGCCTGGGCATCGCCGAGTACCTCGCCTCGACCCTGGGCGAGCGGTTCGCCCCGCCGGCCATCCTGCGGGAGAAGGTCGCCCGCGGCGAGCTCGGCCGCAAGACCGGCAAGGGCTTCTTCAGCTACGACAGCACGCGTCCGCCAGTCCTCGGTGTCGACCAACAGGCTGTGCTCAGTGGGCTGGAGGCACGCACGTCCTCCGCACCGGACGCGCAGACCGAGGAAGGCGCTCCGGCATGAGTCAACCGGATCCGACCGTGGTCGGCGTGCCTTTCGAGTGCGAGCTGCATCTGAGGTGGTCGGACCAGGACGCCAATGGCCACGTGAACAATGCGCGGGTGATCACCCTTCTCGAGGAGGCTCGAATCACCGCCTACCTCACCTGGATCGGTACCACTCCGGACGGGGAACGTCCGCGCGTGGTGCGTTCCCTGCAGGCGGAGTACCACCGGGCGATGCACTACGGCCATCCACTCTCGGCGAAGGTCTGGATCTCGAGGATTGGCTCCAGTTCGTTCACCGTCCACCATGAACTGCACCAGCAAGGGCAACTCTGCGTGTCCGGCGATACCGGAATCGTCCAGCTCACCGCGGACCACTCTCGATCGGACCCTTTACACGACAACCTCCGCCAAGCCCTAAGCCGAGCGCTCATCCCCGCCGAGCCCCCTTCATCCTGATCCCGCCCCCGCGGACCGCCCAGGCAGACCAAGAACCGACCGTGACCGTGTCCGAGATTCGTGATACAGCCCAGTCTGTCAGGGGGAGGCACGGATCCTGTTCACTGCCCCGGGCTGCCCGGGCAAAGACCGCACCAGGTCCACCAATGCACTCAACGCCCTGGCACGCAATAACGCCCTAGGGATCGATACTCGCAAGGACCAGGCCTGTCCCAAGATCACCGACGTTCCCCGGGAGCGGTCCCGCCAGGAGGAACTGTCCTTATCGATCGCCCGTCGTTCCAGCTGTTCGGGCTCGTCGCGATTATCGGCGCGGTGATCTCGATGGTCTCGATGAACCCGGGGCCGAACGCGGAGAAAGCCGTCGCGGGCCAGTCTGCAGCCCGGGCGTGACCCACACCCCGGGGTCGGTCTGATCACGCACGGCAGGCGCTCACCTGACACCGCCGGCAACCGGACGGGCCCAGCAAAAGAACGCCCTGCTGAACGCGGCAACAAGATAGATCAGACCGCCCTGAGCCTGTCGAACACCGTGTCATCTGGCACACCTGACCCCTTGGGAGAACAGATACAGATGTC
>NZ_BAAANG010000072.1:0-2823 GCF_039529675.1 Microbacterium paludicola | reverse complement strand
TTGGGGGTGATCACGGCCTCGGTGACGACGGCGCCGCCGCGGCGCATGGCTCGTGAGGCCTCGATCGAGATCGGCAGCTCTCCCCCGCGGCGGATGCGGCTTTCGAGGGCGAGCGTGACACGGGGCACGCAGACCTTCGCACCCTGCAGGGTGGTCACGGCGACCACGTGGGGCTCGTGCCAGCCCATCGTGCGCCACTGCGCCGGCGGGGTGAAGCCGATGCCGGCGAGCTCCTCGAGGGCGCGGTATGCGGCGCGGAGATCGCGCTGCTCCTGCTCGAGGATCGCGGTCGACGGGTAGATGATGTGCTTGAGGTCATCGAGCCGGCGCAGGGGCACGCCGTGCCGGATCCAGCGGCGGATGGTGCTGTCCGAGACGCCCAGGGCCTCGGCGGCCGCGTGCGTGCGCAGGATGCGCGTGCCGTGGCGGTCGAGGGCGCCGGGCAGCGCGTTAGCGAGGATGATCGCGAGTCTGCGGTCATCCCATGCCGGCGAGCTCGCGGTCACGAGGAGGCCTACGGGCGGTCGAGGATCTGCTGCTGGGTGAGCCGCTCGATCGCCTCGACCTCGCTGCGCTGCCAGCGGGATTTGCCGGCGAGGCGGAACTGCACGGCCGACGGGGAGAGGCCGATCGTGTGCGCCACGGTGCCCTGCGAGATCTTCGCTTCGGAGAGCGCGTTGCGGATCCGGTCGTTGAGCAGCATGTTCACCTCGAGGCGGTCGGTGGACTCGAGGTGGGTGCGCCGGCCGCGGGCGCTGCGGTTCGTGGCCTGGCGGGCCTTCTTCCACGCTGCGTACTCGTCCGCGCGGAAGAACGGCTGCCGGATGCCGGGGATGTAGACCCGCTCGGGGAACAGGACCTTGCCCTTGGGGTTGCCGGCGGCGCGCTCCATCTCGGCGAGGGTGTTGTAGTGGCGCACGGATGCGGCAGCTACGCCGAGGTCATCGGCGATCTGCTGGTAGGTCAGAAAGTCGGACGAGACGATCTGCTCTGCGGTGTGGGCCATGGGGTCTCCGCTCGCGTTCGGGTGCACGTTGGAGAACATATTAGTACGCATAGCCGGTACGGGCTAGGTGCCCTGCCGGAGCAGGGCTCTCGCCCGCGGAATCAGAGGCGTTCGAAGCCGATCTTCTGGATGTCGTCGAACTCCCAGTCGGTCGGGTAGTCCGTCGAGCCGCTGCTGAAATAGCCGGCCAGGTACTCGCGCATGCCCTCTTCGCCGGTCTCGGCGTACGCGCTGAGCAGCTCCTCGTAGGCCTCGGGGCTCAGGTCGGCACGGGTCGTGCGATCGCGCTTGTAGCTCGGGTCGCTGGGGCCTTGGTGGCTGCGGATCTGGACGCGGATGGGCCGTCCGGGCGCGTTGCGTCGGGCGCGGTTGGCCAGGCGCTGACGGCCGCGCTTGGTCGTCGCGGCCTGGCGGGTCCGGGTGACGAGCTTGTCCTTGTGCTCACGGCGGGGGTTGGATGCGCCTTTGAGCCACCGCTGGATGGTGCGCTGGCTGACGCCGAAGCCGCGTGCTGCTTCCCGGGTGTCGACGGCGCGGACCTCGCGCAGCTGGCCGTCGTCGCCGCGGCGGGTGCGGGTGGTGCCGTAGAGGACCTGCAGCATGCCGGCGACGTCGTCTCGGCTGGTGGGGGCTGCTCCGGTGAGGCCTTCGAGGATGGCGCGTTCGGCCTTGGTCTTGCGGGTCTGAGCGTCCTCGTCCATCAGAACGGCTCCTCGTCGTCGAAGTCGATCAGCTCACCGACGTGCTTCTTGGCCTCGAACGGGCCCTTGCCGGTGAGGTAGGGGCGCATGTCCTCGAGCAGGAACTTGGCTTCGGGCTTGTACTGGCCCAGCCCGAAGCCGAGCTTGTTCTCAGGGCCGGGCCATGCGGCGGTGGGGTCGCTCTCGTCGCTGGTGTAGTACAGGGTGTCCTTCACCACGGCGACGGGCCAGCGCCCGGTCTCCTCGCCGATCTTGAAGGCCCAGCGGATGATGTTGGCGCGAGCGCGACCCATGATCAGGTGCCGGCGCCCGGGGGCGAAGCCGTCGGCGATCTTCCCGTCGGGGCCGGTCATGAACTCGCGGGAGGTCATGAGGCCGATCGGGCGGACGTAGGTCTCCTTGATCAGGGCTCGGACGGCGTCGGCGTCGGGGGTGCCGCGGCCGACGCGGGTCAGGCCGTCGCGGATGCGGCCGTACCAGCCCTCCAGGACGCGGCTGTGACGGTGCCAGATGTAGGCCTCGTCGACGTCGAGCTCGTAGCCGAGGTCCTGGGCGAGGGCGAGCGTGTCGGTCGTGGTCCAGATCAGCTCCCCCGGCTGCGGCACCCGCTCGAGGCGGGAGTGCGGGAACAGCGGGTTGGGGGCGAGCCAGGAGCTCGGCTCGGGCATCGCCACGCGCCAGTAGCCGGGCAGCTTGCGGTCGAACTCGTGGCCGTTCGGGTAGTGGGTGGCCTGGCCGATGCCGAGCTCGAGGCCGGCGATCCCGGCGAGGTAGGAGCCGCCGCGGTCGAAGGCGTGCACGTAGGTGTGCTGCAGCTCGGCGTCGGTGGGCTTGCGGTGCCAGCCGGCGTCGAACATCAGGTCGGGGTCAGAGGTGGGCTTCGGGCCGCCGTCACGAGGCTCGGGCAGATCCGGCTCGGCCGAGAACAGCTCGACGCGGTCCTTCCAGCGGGTGGCCTTCATGAGGTCCAGGCCGGTGGTCGACGCGCTCAGCGAGTAGGGGTACTCGATCGCCTCGGCGTAGGCCTGCAGGCGGCGGGCGATCACAGCCGGGTGCGGGTCATCGGCGATGAGGTGCTTGAAGTCGTCGTTGAGGCGCGGGATCAACGCCAGGCGG
>NZ_BAAANG010000071.1:0-555 GCF_039529675.1 Microbacterium paludicola | reverse complement strand
ACCTGACCGTCACCATCCCGAGCGAGGGAGCGTCGTGGTGCTTGGCGGCCGCAGCGCTGAGTGCGCACGTGGAGGTGCGTTCGACGCGCTCCATGTAAGGCTGCCGATCCTTCCAATCGTCGAGATGCCTCACGATCTTGATGCTGTCGATGTCTGGACGGTAGCTCTCAGGCCGGCTGTCTTTGGTCTCCCGCCGCACCTCGACGTCGATCAGGTCGAACTTCTTGAACTGCTGCTCGACACCCATCCAGCGGAACGCGAGCGGATAGAGACGGATCCACTCGGCCCGTCCCCCGTCGACCCGAATGCCGGCGACGCACACCGTGTCGCCGTACTTCGCCGACGGCTGGGGCGATGCCTTCACGGTGATGAGCACCCGCGCCGTCTCTGATCTGACCTGCATGCGCAAACCATACGAGCGGGGTCGGACTACAGATCGGTTGGCGAAAACTACAGGTCGGTTGTCACAACCACAGAATCGATGGCAAAAACTACAGATGGGTTGTCATCGGACAATTCGCCCGGCACCGGTCGGGGCATCGCTATGCGCGCGCC
>NZ_BAAANG010000070.1:0-13172 GCF_039529675.1 Microbacterium paludicola | reverse complement strand
TCTGCTACGCGTTCCGGCAGACGCGATCGTGAACCCGTGGAACCGCAACTACATGCCGCGCTGGTTGCGACCGGGTGGCATCAGCGGTCAGCTGCAGGCCGCGACCGGGCCCGGCCCATGGGATGAGCTCGCCTCACATGGCCTGCTCCAGCTCGGCGAGGCCGTGGTCACCTCCGCCGGCCAGCTCACCACGGCTCGATCGCTCATCCACGTCGCCGGGCTGAACCTGCTGTGGCGGGCCTCGCCGCGCAGCGTCGCGCTCAGCGTCCACAGCGCCGTGGAGGCCGCCGTCGCCCATCGGTTCGCCACGATCACGATGCCCCTCATCGGCGCCGGCCACGGGCACCTGAGCGCGGACGCCTCCCGCAGCACGATCCACGCGGCTCTCGGCGAGCTGCGGCACGTGCCTCTACCGCAGCCGCTCGCCGTGTGCATAGTCGAGCTCCCCGCCGCAGCTGCCTGACTGGCACGGTGTCAGACGGCCCCCTCGCGGCGCACCTATACGGGTGAGCTCGAGGAAAGGAGCCCTCATGCAGAGCATCCCGGCATCCGCACAGCACACCTGCACGTCGACGGCTGAGCGGGCCTGGGAGCAGGCGCACGCCTACGCTGTCGGCGCCGGCATCGACCCAGCCGAGGCGTTCGCGGACGACTACGCGCTCATGATCGACGACCTGGTGCACGAGACCCACTACCCGGACCGGCTCCTGCCGACTCCGGCGGAGCACCTCTGGCCCTGACCCTCAGTCGTACTCGTCCTCGTCGTCGTACCGGTCGTAGTCCGAGTCGGCCTTCTGGAGGATCACCCGAGCCAGCAGCTCTTTCGCGACCGCGTCATCGAGCGCCTGGATCGCCTCTGTGAGCTTCGCTCTGCCGGCCTGCTCGACTGCGGCATCGCCGGCCCAGTGCTCGGCGGTCACCACATCCATGGCGAGGTCCTCGAGCTCTTCGAGCACGCCGATCAGCGGATCGGCTGCACGGCGTGCCGCATCCTCCTCGACCTGACGCTGAATGAGGGCCTCCTGCTCGGCCATCACCGCCGCCAGAACCGGCGGGATCCGGATCTGCGCTTGGGCCGACAGAGCGCGACGCCCGGTCCATGGTGCCGAGACGACCGGGAGCTCGCGGCGGAGCTTGCTCATGAACTGCGGGTCCGAGCGAGAGACCAGCTCGATCGCGCGAAGGCGGCCGCTCTGCCCTCCGTCGGGCTCCAGCTTGAAGAGCTGGAAAGAGGGCGGGTAGTGGAAGGTGGCGAGCCGGTCGCCGTTCCACTCCGCCCAGCCCACGACCGGGTAGGCGAGCTCGGTCTCGACGACGATCCTGTCGTCGAGCAGCCACCCGTAGGTGCCGTCGAGCTCGAATGTCGGCTCGATCCGGTCGGAGCGCCACTGCTCCTCGCTGGGCCCTCTGGTGTGCGCGTTCATGATTGCCATCATCCTGCGGCGCAAGGGGTGCTCGAGTGCGGCCGCGCCTATCCCCAAGCTCGTGCCTGCCCCTGGAGATCACCAAGACCGCGGTGTATAAATGTTCCGTCGAGGGAAGGTTTTTACATGCAGTTCGTGACGACCGAGGAAGCCGCGAGGCGGCTGGGTGTCTCCACGCGCCGCGTCGTCGACATGCTCACGAGCAAGCAACTCGCAGGGCAGAAGGTGCATCGCAGCTGGCTCGTGTCCGCTGCGGCCGTCGACGAGCGTGAGCGACTGCAGCACAGCCACGGCCGGCCGGTGAAGGCGGCCACCGCGCGCGCGGTGATCGGCGCGCTATCCGAACGCACCGCGCTTCCGGGGCGGCAGCAGGCGATCGTGCGACACCGCGCAGCCGAGCAGCTCGCCGCGGCGCTGGGCCGCTCGGTGAGAGTGGAGCGGTTCGCGACCCGAAGCCCCGAGCTCGCCGCGGAGCATCTGCACTTCACGGGAGAGAACGCGCTCGCGCAGATCGTCGACCACGCTGGCGACGCTCTCGCCGGGCAGGCTTGGCAGCTGCACGGGTACCCGAAGGGAATGGCCTACGAGGAGCTCGTCGACCACGCCATGCTCGTGCGCGACGACGAGAACCCGCGGGTGGTGCTCTACCGGTTCGAGGACGAGATCTTCCCCTGGGACAGCACACCGCCGGCGCTGGTCGCCGTGGATGCGGCGCGCAGCGAGGTCTCCCGGGTGCGGGCGGCCGGCCTCGAGGCGCTGGAGCGGATGAGGAGCCGATGGCTGGCCGAGCTCACGTAGTCGAGGTGCCGGCGGAGATCCCGCCCTGGCCGCTCGCATTCGAGGTCGCCGCATCGACTCCACCCGGCAGCTGGGCGCTCGTCGGCGGACTCATGGTGCACGTGCACGCACTGCGCGCCGGAATCGAGGCCACCCGTCCGACAAGCGACATCGATCTGCTGCTGAACATCGGCGCGAACTCCGTCTCCGACGTCGCCGGCTCTCTCACCGGGCTCGGCTTCGCCGCCGTGGACCCCTCGCCAGGCAACCCCATCCATCGCTTCACCAGAGGCGAGGAGGACGTCGTCGACGTGATGGTCGCGCGCGACGTGCGCGCGCGCACGCGCTGGCAGCTGCGCCCGCTGCTGCGCTCGCCCGGCGCCGCGCAGGCGCTGCAGCGCCGCGACACCTACACGCTCACCTCGCCCGACGGATCCGTGACCGTCGAGGTGCCGGACGAGCTCGGCGCGATCATCGCCAAGGCCGCCGCCTACGCGGTCGACTCGCGCAACCCCGGGCGACACCTCGAGGACCTCGCCGTCCTCGCCGCGGCTGCCGGCAACCCGCGCATCCTCGCGCTGAGCACTCTCACCCGCAAGGACCGCCTGCATCTTCGCCGGGTCATCCCGTACCTGGCCGAGGACCGGCACCCAGCGTGGCGAGTGCTCGGCTCCTACGATCAGACGATCGGTCAGCGAGTGTGGGCGGCGATCACCACGGCGTGCACGCCATGAGCGCGAGCGATGCCGCAGTGCAGCTGCCGCGACCCCGAGGACGCATGGCTGTGATGCTCGAGCGGGCCGCCGACGTCGCGGTGATGGTGCTGCTGTGGGCGGCTCTGCTGCTCGCTGTCAGCGCCGCGTGCGGCGCGATCGCCAACAGCCTCCCCGGTGTCACGCCGTTCGAATCGCCGCGGGTGCTCGTGGGGGCAGGTCTCCTCGCCGTGTGCTTCGCCGCGATGGCCGTCCTCCCGCTGTACGCACGGACACCGCGTTCCCTCGGCCGATCCGATGAGGTGCGGTGGATGCTCGATCGCGGCCGGCACCTGACGGTGCGTCTGCTGCGGGACGTGCTCGGCTTAGCGATGATCAGCTGGCGCCGGCTGCTGGTTGCGCTCGTCGCGGGAGTAGCCGGCGGCCTGGTGAGCGTGGCGATCGGGGGCGCCCTGCTCCTGGTCCCCGCTCTTGCCGAGTCCGTCCCTGCCTCTGATGCACGGTTCGACGCCGTGGCCGGCACGGCACCCTGGGTGCCGCCGGCGTTCTTCGCGATCTACGCGGCCGCGCCCGAGGAGATCATCTACCGGGGCGTCCTCCTCGGCGCCCTCGCGCTGAGCGTCGAGACGATCCGGAGCCGTTGGGCTCGAGTCGTGGTGGCGTCTGGGGCATTGCTCATCGTGAGCGCGGTCTTCGGCCAGGTGCACCTCGACTGGTCGCTCCTGAACGCGGTCACCGCCGGGGTGACGGGTGCGGTCTACGGCATCGTCGCGATCGCCACGCGAAGCCTCTGGGCCGCGATCATCGCGCACATGCTCTACAACGCGCTGATCTTCGTGGTGTGAGACATCAGAGCGGAGCGCCCCAGTAGTCCTCGGCGTTCACCTCGAGCGCAAGGCGGATCGTCTCGACTTCGTCCTCGCTCGCACCAGGGAGCGCCTGGGGAAGGGAGCGCAGAACAGCCGCCAGCGGGATCGGGGCCTTGCCGTCGTGGTCGAGGTGCCGGTTGATCGACGCGAGGTACTCGACGACGACGACCATCGCGTCGTGCGATCCGAGGCTGCGCAGCGCGGCCAGCGCCAGGCGTCCGGTGTCGTCGCCGATGTGGTGGTGCTCGCGTTCGAAGTTGCCCTGCTCGAACGCCGTGGTGCCGCAGTCGCGGGCGGCGCCGTAGAGGGCGTTGCGGAGCGTGTAGTCGTCGATCGTCACGTCGGCCACGGTGGTGTCGCCTTCCTACCGGCGGCCGCCGTCGACCGTCGATGCGAGAAGGGTAGTCGTCCGCGACGACATCGCCGGTCAGAATCCGGGCCGTCGGAGCGCCTATACGGGTATGAGAACGCTCGACATCCTGGATGACTCGTTCCCGCACGGCACGCCTCACGGTTACGCCGAGGGGTGCCGCGGGTCGGCTTGCCCGGCGGTGATCAGCTGCCGGGACGTGCACCGTCGCTACAGCGGCGATTGGGGTTTCAAACGGCTCATCGACGCGGGGGTCTCGCTTGAGGAGATCCTCGAGCGAGAGGCTGCCGAGCGAGCTGCTGCGCGCCAGCGGAGGAAGGCCGCAGCTCGCGAATCCGCCTCCCGCCCCGCACGGCCCGCCGAGCCTGCCCGGCCGAAGCCCGCGGCGAAGAGAGCCCCGCGCAGAGCACCTCGACCGCCGAAACCCGCACCCGCACCGGTTGCAGCCGCCCCTGCTGCTGAGCTCGAGGCCGGCAAGCTTCACCCGGGCTACAGCTGGTTGGATGCGCAGCACGTCGAGGGGCTGGATGAGGTCGCCGCAGCGCTGTGGATGGAGCAGCTCGCGGAGTACCGAACCGCGCTGGACGAGCATGTGCGCCAGCTCGCCACCTGGAAGCGCGATCGCACGATCCGCAGGAAGGCAGCGTCGGCCGCGCACAAGCAGCTGGCACAGGCGAAGGTCGCCGAGAGCACCGGGCTGACGCTGGGCGGGGCGATCCCCGCGGCCGTCGCGGCCGCGACCGCGGCGTACGAACAGGCCGCCGCCGCGGTCGCGCAGCTGGGCGACCAGCCGGCCGCACCGCGGAAGCCGCGCCGTCCGAGGAAGGGAACCGCGGCGACCGGGCCGCGGGTGCTGCAGCCCCACGGAACGAACGCCTGCCGTGCCCGCGGGTGCGACCGACCTGAGTGCATCGAGGCCGGGCGCGCCTATCACCGCGAGTGGGTCGCGAACCGGCGCCGGCAGGAGATCCCTCTCGAGATCCACGGCTCCGCGTACGGCTACTCGCTCGGCTGCCACGACCGCGAGGCATGCCCGGCCGAGATCTCCTGCGCCGACGCCTCCCTGGCTGAGGAGCGACGTCGACGCAGGGAGGCCGGCATCCCCGAGCAGGCACCGCGCGTTCCGGCCGAACCCGTGCGCGAGCACGTGCGCGCGCTGATGGCTGCCGGCATGGCGCTGTACACGATCGCCGCGACGGCGGAGGTGTCGATGTCCGGACTCAAGACGCTGCTCTACGGGCGCAGCGGAGCACGCAAGGGGGAGTACCCGGCGACGATCGAGCAGCGGAAAGCCGAGCGAGTCCTGGCGCTGGCCCTCCCGCGCGGCCGAGCGAAGACGGCGTAGCCGCCGGCCCCTGTCAGACCGGCAGCTCTCCGATCACCTATACGCGCAACAGACCGGCGATCCGAAAGGGGATGGGCGATGGGTTACAGCGTCTACGAAGACCGTGACGCGCACGATCATGGCGTGAGCCGGTGGGCCGGCTATGGCGTGCCAGCCGTGTGCGACTGGCCCACCTGCAGCACGGAGATCAACCGCGGCCTCGGCTTCAAGTGCGAGCGCCGCTACATCGAGACCGAGGACGGCGAGGAGATCGAAGAAGACGGCTGCGGCCTGTACTTCTGCATCGAGCACCTCGCCCTCGGCTGTGTCCCTGAGCACGACGGCTTCACGCCCAAGCCCGACACCGCGGAGTGGGAGCAGTGGATGCTCACGGACGAGTCCTGGGAGCTCTGGCGGCAGGAGAACCCGGAGGTCGTCGCGCAGCTGCGCCAGCGCCACGACCTGGAGAAGGCATCATGAGCCCCATCGTCTGCACCGGCGCCGTCCAGCACCGCTCCTTCCGTGATCGCGTGGACCACATCCTCGCTCGCGCGATCCGAGGCCTGTTCTCCGGTTTCGTCCCGCTGATCCTGATGGCCTGGCTCTTCCTCGCCATCGCCGCGCTCAACATCGTCGTGCTAGCCCTCTTCGCCGTCGCATCGCTCTTCACGATGGGCGTCACCGGGCAATGGGACGGACTGGGGAACCTCGGGGCGCTGCTTCTCGCCGGCCTCGTCCGAACGCTGCTGGTGCTCGCGATCACCGCAGCGCTGCTGTGGGTCAACGACCTGTCCGGCCGCCTCGCTGCTCCGCGCCCACGACGCCACTAAGCCATATGCATATCTGCATATGGCTGGTAGCCTGGAAGTGAAGGAGGTGGATCATCATGAAGACCCTGGACAAGGACCAGGAGCTGCGTGAGCTGCAGTTCCTGCAGCGCCGTACGACGCTGAGCGCGCGCGACTTCGCCGCTCGGCTGCTTGCGCTGAACAAGCGGGGCATCCACCAGGACGAGCTCGCCGAGGCGATCGGCAAGAGCCAGTCGCAGGTGTCGCGTCTGATCCGCGATGCCGCCAAGCAGCACCCCGCCGATGGCGAGGAGAAGCCGGCCGCGACCGCGATGGAGCTCGTGCGCCGTCGCGCACGAGGCGAGATCGCGCACGACCAGTTCGTCGAGCTGCTCAAGACGTGGGACTACGACCCGTCGTACAAGACCGAGGGGCTGCACGACGATTGGGAGTTCGTCGACAACAGCTTCGACGCGGTCTCGGACGCGTGGATGAACTACGACCTGCTGACCGACGAGGAGTTCGAGGAGATCTTCGCCGCGGTCAAGGGCAGGTAGTGGACGCCGCTGCACGCGCGCGGCATCTCGACGCGCTCCGGGCGCTGACCGCGCCTGGTGGGAGCATCGATCCCGAAGCGCCCACCGCCACGCATCAGCGCCCGGAGAACTACGTCGACGGCACGTGGACCATGCGGCGGCAGAAGCTGCACAAGCAGATCCTCGACGAGTACTTCGCCGAGAACCCTCACGTGGCGCGGGACAACCGCGCCATCATCATGAGCGGGCCGCCGGGTGCCGGCAAGAGCTCGGCCCTGAAAGAGAAGGTGCCGGACGAAGAGAAGCACCTGTGGCGAACGATCGACGCCGACGAGTTCAAGAAGCGCCTGGTGTCGAAGCTGCGCCAGACGGGCGAGTTCGAGGCGATCATCCCGCCAGATGTCCAGGCGCGCATCGACGCCGGCGAGACGTTCACGCCGGGGGAGTTCGCATCCCTCGTGCACGAGGAGTCTTCCTGGCTGGCCGCCCGCGCTGCGCGCCGCTCGCTGCAGCGCGGTGAACGGGTCGTGCTCGACGGCGTCAACGGCTCCAAGGGGAAGCTGATCAGCCGCCTCGAGGGGCTGCAGGCCAGCGGATACGTCCACGCCGAGATCATCGCCGTCGACGGGCCGCGAGACGTCACCCGAGCACGCGTGGAGCACCGCTGGTACGAGGCGTACGCCAAGTACGTCGACGAGGGCGACGAGGACGCCGGCTACGACGCCCGGTACGTGCCCGAGGAGGTCACGAACGTCCTCTACGTCGAGACCGACCGGTTCTCCGCCTGCTCACGAGCTGTCGGCGACCTGGTCAAGGACGGCCCCGTGCAGGGCCTCGTCGTGAACGCGCAGATGTACTACGTCGACGAGCCGGCCGGGAAGCCGCAGCTGTGGCGAACCTTCCAGCAGGACGGCGATCGCTTCATCGTCACCAAGCACCGACGCATCGACAACCCGAGCTCCAGCGGCGCCGCGGCGCCGGCGACCACAGAGCAGCCGGCGAGCTCGAGCGACAGGCAGACAGCAGACAACCCCGCGGCCGCGGGGGAGATCGTCGTCCCCGGCTATGTGAGGAAGGACGGCACGGTCGTCCGCTCACACACGAAGAAGCGCCCCACCCGCCGGCAGGACTGACCGATGGCCGACGTCGACATGCTGATCCGCGAAGTGGAGATCCCCGCCGTCGACGACCATGCGGGGCTGCGCAGCGTGCGTGTGCAGCTGATCTGGGAATGCCCCACCTGCGGTCAGCGCCGCGGTGAGGTGTTCCGGACGATCAGCTACGACGGATCCCGTCGGCTCGCCTGCGACGGATGGCGCAACCCCTGCGGCCACGTCGACCACTACGGTGCTGTGCGCCGCGAGGCTCTCGGGCGCCCCTGACCTGGCGCTGGCCGTCAGGCGGCTTCGTCGCTGTCAGGCTCCGGCGCTGGCACGTCCGGGTAGCGGATGCGAGCAGAAGGCACCTCAGCGAGCACACGCGCCGCGACAGCACGATGGAACGAGGCCGGCAGCTCGTCGGGGGAGTCCTCGTCGATCCTCGGCACCACGGTCACACGGCGGCGCGGATCGTCGTCGAACTCCGCCAGCCGGAACACCTCGTCCTCGACGGCACGGTTGAAGCGATCACGCAGCTCGAACAGCCACGCGGCCGCGGGAATCGGCACCGGCCCTCGATCCTCCCAGTTGCGCACAGTCCGCACCGCGACACCTCGCTGCTCGGCCACCCACGGCGCCGTCAGCCCGAGCTGCTCGCGCAGCACCTTGAACTCGGCCGAGGACATCGGCGGCACACCGCCGCGCAAGTGGGTCTCACTGCCGACGACAACCAGAACCGGAGGGCGAGGAGCTCGAACCATGCCCCGAATCTACTTCACTACTAGTGAAATCTGACTTCACTACCAGTGAAACCAGCGCCCCGCAGAGGCCCGAATCTAGCTTCACTACCAGTGAAATTTCGCGGCCCCGCAGTGCCCGCCGCGCCCTCTCGGAGGGCTCAGAACGGCCGATTTCGTTTCACTACTAGTGCAATTTGACCCCTGGGACGCCCCACTTACACCTAGGGGCACCGCCAGGGTGTAAGGCATTTTTTTGCCTCTGATCTGGGGTCTTACACCCCTTGCACTCCTTACACCTTCCGGAACATCACTGTTATAGGCGCAGGGGAAGCTCGATGCAGGATCGCTGAGAAGATTTCTGGGGTCCTGTGTCAGATCCGGTGCCGGCCGAGCACCTACCTGGGTATGAGCAGCTCGTGGCCGATCGTCGACGCACCGACACGCCGACACGCTGACCAGATCTCGATCCAGGATCCGCATCGCGTTACTGTGTCCCCATGCCCACGCCGAGCCGAGGTGATCGCAAGTCGATCCACGTGCGTCCCCCGATGGACCAGCACCGGTTCTACGCGGAGCGCGCGGCCGAGCTCGGCATCGCTGTCGGCTCGTACGCCGCGATGCGCCTCGCGCAAGCCGATGGCCTTCCGGTGCCCGACTTCGTCGTCGACGAGCTCGAGAAGGCACGGCGCCAGCGCGCAGAGGATGCAGCCTCTCGACGGGCTGAGCAGCTCTCGATCCTCGAAGAGGACGAGTCCGACCCTGTGCGGAGGGGGATGCCTCTGGCACGGTCTGCTTAACGAGGAAGACCTCCTCGAGTTGGCGCTCGAGAAGGTCTTCGAAGTGTGTGAGGCCCGGTTCTTGCTTGGCGGCTGGTCCGGAGCCATTCAGTTGTAGGGCCCCTTGGCGGGGGCGGTACGCACATCCCGGAGGAGGTGACGTGTACATCCACGAGGAAGGTACGTTCGCGATGCTACCGCAGAACTCTGTCTTTTTCACGAATCTGATTCAGTTTCAGGCTCGTGGCGCGCGTCTCCTCCGCACCAGCGGGGGAGGAATCCCGCGTGCGTAGCCTGACCTATCAGCTGATCGCTCCGTGCCGCCTCGATGATCGAGGGGGTGCGCTGTGAGCCTTCCTGACGACCGGCGCCGCTCGATCGATCGCGTCTGGGACGCGCTCGACGCCCGCGGTTTCAAGCCGGCGCCGCTGCGCGGCAACCACTTCCTGGCGCTGTGCCCGGTGCACGACGACAAGAAGCGGTCGCTGCACGTGTCGTACGACGCGGCCGATGAGAAGACCCTGATCCGCTGCTACGCGGACTGCGACAACCGTGACATCGTCGCCGCGCTGGATCTGACCTTCTCCGACCTGTTCGACAAGCCGATGGAGCGCAAGGACGGAGACCGGAAGGCGCAGAAGCCCCGCGCCCCGCGGGTGAAGCTGCCCGAGCGGATCACCAAGGACGACACGGCCGACGACGGCCAGCTCGAGGACCTTTCCAAGGCGAAGTGGGAGCGGGTCCGCACCTACGAGTACGCCCGCCCTGATGGTGTCGTGGTGCAGAAGGTTCACCGCGAGGAGACCACCCTCGACGGTCGCCGGCACAAGCGGTTCACGCAGCAGTTCCTCAGCGCCGCGGGCCGGTTCGTGTCCCGCAAGCCCAAGGGCTTCGAGCCCACCCTGTACCGGGCCGGATCTGTGGTCGACGCGATCGCCGCGGGTAAGCCGGTGTGGCTGCTCGAGGGCGAGAAGGACGTCGACAACGCCGTCGCGATCGGCCTGGTCGCGACCACCAACGCGCAGGGCTCCGGCAGCTTCCCCGAGTCGCTGGCGGCGATGTTCGCCGGCGGCGAGGTGCACGTCGTCATGGACAACGACGTCGCCGGCTACAAGCGCGGCGTCCACCTGCACGAGCTGCTCACCCCGATCGCCTCCGACGTGCGGCTGTGGCTGCCGGCCGTCGACGTCGACAAGGCCGACCTGACCGATCACCTCGAGGCCGGACACGGCGTCAAGGACCTGGTGCCGCTGTCCGTCGACGACGCGAAGATGATGGTCGCCGCCGGCGAGGCCCGGCAGATGGTCAAGCGCATCGAGGTCTGCAAGCGCGAGGTGATCGCACAGGTCACCCGTGAGGCCGAGGACTCGACCACGAACGGCCACCTGTGGGCGCAGGAGGCCCTCAAGCGCTGGGAGCGGCTGTACGAGCTGTCCAACGTGCCGGCCTCCCCGAAGGGCTACAGCCGCCGCGGCGCGGCCGCTCTGGAGGAGTTCCGCAAGCTGCGCAGCGACACCGCCGCGGTGGTCGTCGAGGCGTACGCGATCGCCGAGTTCCCCGCCCCGGCACACGTGCGCGACGTCGCCGACGAGCTCGCCGAGGAGATCACCGTCTCCGCGGCCGAGCGCCGCTTCTACGGACACGACAAGAGCACCGACTACTCCGGCGTCGTCCCCGGCCACAACCGCGCCATCTTCCGCGTCAAGCACGGCGAGACGGTGCGGATCCGGTTCGACAGCGACGGCAAGCCCCGCTTCGACACCGTGATGGAAGGCTGGGGCCAGGTGCTGGCCACCTATGTCGAGGACGACGATGTCGAGGGCGGCACCACCAAGCCGATCCACGAGATGACCGTGAAGTTCGAGCGGTGGATCCGCGGCCAGGACGGCAAGCCGCTGTTCGGCGACGACGGTCACGAGCTCATCGAGACCGCGATCGTGTCCTGGGACAACGAGCAGATCCAGAAGGGCACCTGGGTCGAGGCGCTGCCCTGGAACAACATGCTCGCCCTGACCGGCAAGCAGGGCCGCGAGATCGCGTTCAAGGCGCTGTTCGAGGCCCGCCCGAGCCCCCGCTACCGCACCCCGGTGTACACGGCCACCGGCTGGCGCACCGACCCCGACGGCAACCCGTTCTTCATCACCGAGGGCAAGAAGATCACCGCCGACGGTGCCAACGAGGTGCACACCTCCCTCGCCGCCGGCGCCGAGACGTTCGAGCTGCCGGACCCGACCGACGACGTCGAGCAGCTGCGCAAGGCGTGGCAGGAGGCCGTGATCCCGGTGGCCCAGAAGCTACCCGCCCGAGTCATGGCACCCCTGTTCGGCGTGGTGTGGCGCAGCGTGTTCAAGCGCGTCCCGATGGTCACCTACGCCTGCGGTGGTGCCGGATCCGGAAAGACCGCCACCGCCCGCCTGGCGATGCACTTCCTCGCCCCGCAGCTGATGCCGCAGGGCATGAGCGACAACGCGCCCACCGCGACGCTGTCGGCCACCCACGGCGCCTCCACCGCGCTGGGCCTGGCCGGCGCGCTCAGCACCATGAAGGACGTCACCGCGCTGCTCGACGACGTCACCGCCACCGACGGCAACGCGCAAGCCGTGATGGAGAAGTTCGCCGGCATCGCCCGCTCGAGCTTCGGACGCCTGCCGCGGACGAAGAGCTCACGCCTCGGCAAGAGCTTCAACACCGCCCCCATCCGCGCCACCATCATCGCCACCGGCGAGGTGTCCTTCATCGGATCCGGCATGCAGCGCCTGTTCGAGATCTCGATGCAGCCGGGCGAGCTCGGCAACCCCCGCGAGATCTTCCCGTACCTCGAGAGCGAAGAGCAGCGCGAGCAGCGCGGCCTGCTGGGCGCCTCGCTGATCCAGTGGCTGTGCAGCCACCGCGACAAGATCGACGAGGAGATCAAGGCCGCCCGCAAGGACCCCAACCACCCCGACAACGTCGACGCGCTGTGGGAAGAGCGGATGAAGGTCCTCCCACACACCGACGAGATCAAGGGCCGGCTCATCCTCGGCCTGATCCCGATGGAGCACGGCATCCGCCTCATGCTGCGGATGCTCCGCGATCGCGGTGTGATCTCCAAGGCGGAGGCCGACGCGTTCTACGAGTGGTCCATCGCGGGGCTGCTCGAGGCAGCACGTCGTCAGGACTCCGTCGGCCGCGACGCCGGCATGCAGGCCCTGCACTACATCCGCGAGGCGCTGTCGTTCGGGCAGGGGCACCTCACCGACCCCGAGGGCAACCCGCCCCAGGACGCCGAGAACTTCGGCTGGCAGAAGCGCCGCAGCACCGGCTCGATGGGCATCCCGCAGGACAACTACGTGCCCTCCTCGCACCACATCGGCGTCATCAAGGACGACCGGGTCTACCTGGTGCCCTCGCTCACGCTCTCGGCGATCAAGAAGATCTCCCGCGACGCCGGCGAGGGGTTCAACGAGACGACCACCTCGCTCGGATCGATCTTCGCCGGCCGCGGCTGGATCGAGACCGCCAAGGACGGCAAGCGCCAGGTGACCCGCTGGGTGCTCGGCAAGGCGCAGCGCGTGTGGGACTTCCCCCTCGACCTGCTCCTCGGCCGAGACGAGGAGGGCGGCACCGACCCGAGCGCGGAGATCCCCGCGCCCTCCCCGGTAGCCCCGTCCACCGATGACGCAGCCACCCCGGACGCCGTCGGCACCCCGGATCCCGCACCTGCACCCGAGGCATCGGCTCAGCTCGAGCTGCCCGTCGAGACCGCTCCCGAGCCGGCG
>NZ_BAAANG010000069.1:0-2218 GCF_039529675.1 Microbacterium paludicola | reverse complement strand
CGAGGGGACGGTCAGGTGCCGGCGCGCTGGGCGGCAGCGACATGGCGGTCTTGCCTCCGACGTAGTGCGGGGACCGGATCCGGACCGGGGATCCGTTGACCGTCCCCTCGAACGGCTTGAGCATGGCTCCCAGGGCGCCCATCGCCCAGGAGCCGATCGGTCGACGGGTCACCGGGATCAGTCCGACGAGGAAGGCCGACCCCCAGGTGATCCCGACGATCATCGGGATCTCGAAGAACAGATTGCCGTCGGGCGACCACAGCGGCTTGCTCACGAGCAGCGCGAACAGCACTGCGCCGGCGACCCCGAACTGGGGCATGGAGTAGGGCCCGCCCCAGATCGGGGTGCCGTCGAGCAGGCGGCCCACCATCTTCTTGAAACGGCGGGACCGCGTGTAGAACCGCGCGATCTCCTGAGCCATCGGTCACACCGTGGTGTCGGAGATCTCGTGGACGATGGCGAGCTCGTTGTCGACGCCCTGGGAGAACCAGCCCAGCCCGTCCATCGTGACGCCCCAGATCATCGCCCCGCCGACCACGAGAGACAGCGCGGTCGCTGCCCACGCGAGCTTCGTCTTGATGGCGGTGATGACGACGATCGTGATGGCGGCCAGCACGGCGGCGCCGCGGATGACCGTGCTCCAGTCAGCGATCAGCTGGTTGGCCTTGTCGGAGATGCTCGCCTCGACGAGGCCCGGCTGGGCGGTCGCGGCGAGGTTGGTCGCCTCGACGGCGAGAGAAGCGATCTGGTCGATCATGTTCGTTCCTTTCAGTTGGTGTTGGTGGTGGTGGGACTCGGAAGAGGGGCTGGGGTCGACGTCGACGGAGCCGATCCGGACGTCGAGGTCTCGTTCACGACCGGCGCCGTGTCGATCGCGCTGACTTCCCAGCGGCCGTCGCGGCCGTTGAGCGTCAGTGCGTACGTGGCGGTGAGCTGCTGGTCGGCGACGTTGACGAGCTCGACGGTCGCGAGGATCCGCACCTGCTCCCCCGTCGCGGGCGTCTCGGACGGATCGACGTCGACGGCTGCCTGCGTGACGGTCACCGCGGCGTAGGGCGCCGGGTCGACCGGTCGCAGCGGCGAGTCAGGCGAGGTGACCCGGGCCAGGTCTCCGTTGCCCGTCAGATAGGCCAGCAGGAACTGCTGCACCGTCGTCATCGCCGGCGAGGTGGTGGCCAGCGTGCGCGGGTACTTCAACGTCACCTGGTCGGTGAGCTGCTCGGGCGCCGCGACGGGAGCGGGAAGACCGACGGCGGCGACACCGCCCTCGGTCGCGCGGATCACCGTCATGAAGTACCGGCGCTGCCACACCTCTGTGGGCTCCTGCTCCTCTTCGGAGACCGCCGGCTCAGCGACGGTGGCGGCGACCGTGACGGTGATCAGCCCGTCGTCGTCGGCCGGCGCGATCGACGACACCGCCAGGTCGCGGTACTTCCAGGCCTGCTCGGTGATCTTCCGCAGCTGCGACGTGTCGATGTAGGCGGCCAGCTCTCCCGGGTCGTCCTTCGTGGCGTCCAGCCACGCAGCTACGTATGCGGCCGCGTACTCCCCTGCTTCCTGCTGCTGCACGCTCAGCCCGGGCTGGACGTCCACCTGAGCGACGGCGGGCTGCTCCCCCGCGCCGAGGGCACTGACGACCAGCGCGGCCGGACCGCACAGCACGAGCCCCCAGAACGCCGCCGCCGACCCGATCGCCAGGTATGCACGCCCCTGGGTCCAGGAGCTCCCCTGCGCGATCGTCTCCTTGGTCTCGTCGACGTCGGGCTTCGGCTCTCGCTTGAACAGGCCCATCACGCACCTCCCGCATCAGGCAGGGCCGCAGCCGTGAGACGGCGAGCCACAGGGACGACGGCGCGTGCCCGGTCGACGACCTCGCTCACCCGCTCGAGCACTCCCTCGTCGAAGGGAGAGTCGAGCAGCTGAGGCACTGCCTCCAGCAGCGCGTCTTCCACCCGCAGCACCTCTGCCGCATCCGTGACGACCTCATGCCAATGCAGGTCGTGCTCGAGCTCGCCGTTCGACATTCGTCAGCCCCTCTCGTACGTCGGGGCGGTCGCCCCTCACGCACATATAGGTGCGGCCGAACGGGGTGATCTGACAGCAGCGTCGAGAATCTTCGGCAGAAATCTCAGAAGTTCTTTTCTGCCTTTTCATCTGGTTATTTCATGCGCTCAGTGACCCCTTGACCGAAGCAGTTGCGGCTCGGCCGCCACGTTTT
>NZ_BAAANG010000068.1:0-2232 GCF_039529675.1 Microbacterium paludicola | reverse complement strand
GCGTGCGCCACGTCGACGACATCTCCACGCTCCTGCACGAGCTGCGCGGCCAGGCACGCGAGATCGAAGCCGCCCTCGCGATCGAGGGCGGCGAGGGCGTTCACCAGCGGCTGCAGTCGGAGGCCTGGGCGCCGGAGGTCATCATCCTGGGGGAGGTGCCGGCCGAGCCGATGCGCTCCGAACTCGCCGACCTGGTCACGCGGATCCCTCGGGTGGGGATCGCGGCGATCAGCGCCGGCCCGCTCACGGGCGCGTGGAACTACACCATCGCCTCGACGGACGCAGCGAGCCTGGAGATCCCCGATGCCGGTGTCGCGCTTCCGCTCGAGCCGCAGCTGGTCGGCAAGTCCGACTACGCGCGCATTCTGGCGCTGTTCGGAGTCGCCACCGAGGGTGAGGCTGTCGAGTACGCACCGGCCTCGGCAGAGCTCGAGCTCGATGAGATCCCCGAGCCGCAGCCCGAGGCAGAGGCGGCAATCGAGTCCATCGACGAGGTCGAGGCCGACACCGAGGTCGAGGTCGAGGCCGACGTCGAGGCCGTCACCGACATCGACGTCGAGCCCGCGGCCGCGGAGGCCGCCGTCGACGAGATCGAGGAGCCGGCCGCGGGCGCCGCGAAGGTGGCTCCGGCGCGGAAGCCGCGTCTTCGGCTGCTCGGGGCAGTTTCGCTCGATGACCCCCAGGGGGAGATGCCGACTAATCCGACCACGGCGAAGCAGTGGACGTCGTCGATCGGGCGGATGACCGAGTTGATCGCCTTCCTGGCTACCCGCCCTTCGGGTCATGTCAGCTCGGAGGATCTGCACGGTGCGCTCTGGCCTGGGCAGAAGCACGACACGAAGCAGGCCAAGCAGTCCCGGTACGGCCTGGCCAACCGGACGCGGAAGTGGCTCGGCCAGGACCCCGAGGGTTCGTGGTACTTCCCGCAGGCCGTGGGCGATGTCTACACGCTCTCCGAAGAGCTCTCCTGCGACTGGGTGGACTTCCAGCGACTCGTGGGCGACGACCCGACGGTGGCGGACACCGCCGATCTGGTGAAGGCGCTCTCCCTGGTCGGCGACCAGCCGTTCACCGGTGTGAAGTCCGGCCGCTACGTGTGGGCCGAGAAGCTGCGGCTGGACATGATCTCCGCCGTCGGTGACGCCGCGCACGAGCTGGCCACCCGGGCACTCTCCGCTGGTGACATCCGCAACGCTCGCATGGCGGCCGCGGTTGGGCGGATGGTCGAGCCGGAGAACGAGGTGCTGTGGCGAGACGGGATCCGCGCCGAGCATCTCGCCGGCGACCGGGCCGGCGTCGAGCGCCTGGTCGACCAGCTGCGCAAGCTCAAGCACGACATCGACCCCGAGGACGACCTGGGGGCGGAGACGCAGGCTCTGGTCGACCAGCTGCACGAGCGCTACGCGATGGCCAAGTGACATGACCGTCATCGCGAGCACGGCCTCCCGAGCCCAAGCGGCCAGCCTCGGTGTCCTCGCCGGCGCCGCGGCCGCCGTCCTGGGCGTGCTCGCTGGAGTCGCGCAGCAGGGCGGTGCCGAGGAGGCGGTCGGATGGGCTGCAGTCGCCGTGTTCACGGTGGGAGGCGTCTGGCTCGCCGTGATCGACGCTCGCACCCGCCGGCTGCCCAACGCGATCACGCTCCCGCTTTCGGGCCTGCTCGTCCTCGTTCTCGCCGGCGCAGCGGTGACCACCGCGCAGTGGGGTCAGCTGGTGCAGGCGGTGCTGTGTGGGGCAGGCCTCGCCGCGGCGCTGATGCTGGTGGCGATGACCGGCACCCTCGCGTTCGGGGACGTCAAGCTCGCCCTCTCGATCGGGCTCCTCACCGGCTGGTTCGCCTGGACGCTGCCTCTGACCGCGGTGGTCGTCGCGTACCTGCTCGCCGTGCCGCACGCGATCGCCCTGCTGGTGCGCAAGAAGCGGGTCTCGGCCGAGGACGGTCCGACCTACATGCCGATGGGGCCCTACCTCGTCGCCGGCGCGCTGCTCGCCGCCCTCACCACCCTGCTGACCTGACGAGGACGAAATGAACCCGATCCCCCTGCCCGCGACGAACTTCAACGCCTCCGACTCCGTCCTGGCGCAGAGCATCGCCGCCGACAGCGACTGGCAGCAGGACGACAGCGGAGCCGTCTACGACGAGCACGGTGTGATCATCGCCAGCAGCCTCGCCGATCTGGGCATCCTCGGCCGCGAGCTCGGATGGTTCACACCGCGCGACACGGTTGCCAGTGG
>NZ_BAAANG010000067.1:0-607 GCF_039529675.1 Microbacterium paludicola | reverse complement strand
GCGACCTCACCGCGGCGCGCGACAGCATTTCGGACGGCGTCTACGGCGAGTTTCGCGGTCATCCGATCTGAGATCGAGTACCCGACGATTCGGTTGGAGAACACGTCCTTGATCGCGCAGCAGTAGAGCTTGCCTTCGCTCGTCCAGTGCTCCGTGATGTCCGTGAGCCAGAGCCGGTTCGGTGCATCGGCGCGGAACACGCGCTGGACGTGGTCGTCGAACACGGGCGGCCCGGCCTTCTTCCCCTTCCCGCGTCGCCGGCGTTGCGCGGACGAGAGAATCCCCGCCTGCGAGCACAGCTTCCACGCCGTCCGCCGGCTCATCCGCCACCCCGCTCGGCGGGCCTCGTCGGCGAGGTATCGGTAGCCGAACGTCGGGTCCTCGTGGTGCGCATCATGCAGCGCGTTGATCCGATATGCGCGGAGCACGTCCGCGTCCCGGACGGGGTCGTTGCGCCACCGGTAGTAGGGCTGGCGGGCGAGCTTGAGAACCCGGCACGACACCGTCACGGGGATCCCCGCGTCGGCGAGCTCAGATACGAGCGGGTACGTCATTTTGGGGAGCCACCAAGCCGCAGGTTCGCCTGCGACAGATACGCCGCCGCACG
>NZ_BAAANG010000066.1:0-531 GCF_039529675.1 Microbacterium paludicola | reverse complement strand
CCTGGATCCGGCGAGCCAGCGCCCGCAGTGCGTGCCGGGCGGCGTGTGCCGGTTCGTGCAGCCGGGTCAGGTCGGGTCGCAGCGCGGCGGCCTTGGCGATACGGGCCTGCGTCGTCAACGGCAGCAGGACCTCGCGGATCTCCTCCGGGGCGGTGGTGATCAGGTCCCGCAGCTGCGAGACCGCCGCGGTGCGGGCCTTGACCGCGCCGCCGCGGGCGACCAGCAGCGCCCGGACCGCCTCGACGATCCCCGTGGACACCTTCGGGCGTGCTGACGCGGTGCCGGCAAGGACCGCGCGGGCGGCGTGCTCCGCGTCGATCGGGTCGGACTTGCCCTGCCGGGCGCGGGTGGTCTTGTCCGGACGGTTCACCTCGACCACGTCCATGCCCTCGGCCAGCAGGTGCCGGGTCAGCCCCGCCCCGTAGGAGCCGGTCGATTCGACCCCGAACGCCTCGACCTGTCCGTGCCCGAGGGCCCAGTCCGTCAGCTGACGGTATCCGGCCGCGGACGCGGCGAACTCCGCGCCGGCGA
>NZ_BAAANG010000065.1:0-3662 GCF_039529675.1 Microbacterium paludicola | reverse complement strand
TCCGCTACCCTCGCGGAAGCGGCATAACCGAACCGACACCGTGTCCACGATCGAGGGTCAAGGCCCAGCCGACGTCCACGGTCTGCCAGATGACGTCAGCCACGCACAAGCCGGTCTCTGTCTCGCGGTAGAACACGCCCGTCGGAACTTCCTCACCGGCAGTCCCGCTCGTGCCCGCACCTTCGAGGTTGATCCTCCACGACGCGTCAAGCGCCGGTCGATCGACGGACGTCTCAGGGTCGAACTGTTCTGGTTCTCCCGCGCTGAGTCCATCCCACACCGCTTCGCCGAACACCGCAGCAGAATCTTCGCAGGCAAGCGAGTCTTGATCGCCGGATGAGGCCCCGTCGATCAACTGCTCTGTCGTGTCGATCACGCGCGCGCCATCGGGACCCCAAATCACCCCATTGATCGAGCACCCCGTCAGCGCGATGAGTATTTGGAGTCTTGAGGGCCACTGATTATTGCGGTTGAGGGCCAGTCGATATTCACTCGCGGGGCCACTGGTATTGCCGGTGAGCGCCACCCCCGCAGGTGCGACGCTCACCGGCGTCGATTCAGTTGGCCGCGGCGGCGGTGTGCTCGCGCATGTTGACTTCGCCGGTTTCGATCCAGAGGGTGTTGTGAACGATTCGGTCCATGATCGCGTCCGAATCACTCCTTCTGCCGCCTGATCAGCCACGCGGCAGAAGGAGCCTAGAAAGGTGGCCCCGAACCCCAATACTCGGTGGCGCTCAACGACGCGATCGCGTCGACGCACGAGTGGCCCCGAACCTCAATATCAGTGGCCCTCAGAAGAGCGAATACTCAGCGCGACGAAAGTAACACCGACAATGGTCAACGCGAGCACGCGACGAGGAGCCTTCACCCCATCACCGTATCGAGGCGATACGCCGCCGCACCCGGATTCACAGACAGCTCTGCGCGCGAATAGGAGGATCCTCGGAAAGGCATGAGCGGTGCGCTTCGACGATCTAGTCCGGCTGCGGTCGCCTGCTGACGAGCACGCGGTTCCTCGGGACCGCGAGACCCGGTGTGAACGGGCGGATCTGGATCCGGACGGTGCTGAGGTGTCGGAGTAGGCAACTGCGGTGACGTTGCGAGCTGGCGATGAGCGCCTTTTCGAGGGTCGCGGGTCGCTTGTTGTGGGTCCTCTGGCGCATGCCGAATGCGGATTCCACGGCCGCTTTGCCTCGTGACACGATCTGCTCCGCGACGGTATGGAGTTGCTCGGTGGTGGAGCTTGCCATGACCGTGACGACTGCGGCTTCGAGCGCCCAGACCTGCTCAGCCAGGGTGAATCTCGGGGTGAGCAGGTAGCTGGCGAATGAGGGATCGGTGATCACCGTGGTGAGAGTGACGATCTCCGGGTAAGCGATGAGGAAGATGGCCTCAGGTTCCAATCGCTCGGCGCCGAGCGCAACGGCACGTTCGCGGATTCGATCCGACAGGTCGCTGTCGATGGCCCAGTGTCGAATCAGCGTCGCCGAGAGTTGCAACTCTCCTGTCGTAAGCCCGATGCCGCGTTTCCACAGCGTCCCGGAGAGGCAGCGCTCCGCCTGGGCGTACTGGGGAAACGGGGCGAGGTCGAGATCGTTGCCGTCGATGTGCCATCGACGATGCCGGTTGCAGACGGCGCCGCCCCGACTGCGGACCGTGGTCTGGGCTCCACCGGCGCAGCGACGGCAGGCGGTTCTCGGTTCCTGCGTGTATCCGCACTGCCTGCAGGCCCAGGGTCGCCACTCGGCGTGCGGGCAGCGGACATACATCGAGTTCCTACGGGCATCCCGCTCGAAGTGGCCGATGGCGAGCCCGCCGAGCCTCTCCGCCCACGCCGAAGCTCGCTCCAGGTTCGGGCGCGACGGCGAGAGACCGGCCGCGCTCGTGACGTGCAGGCGCAGATCGCGAGGCGTGAGCGAGTTTGCGATGGCGAGTCGGGAGAGGAACCCGGTGACCGTCTCTCCCGCAACTGGACGAACCGCGATCGGCAAGGGACGAACCTGCTCCGGTCGCAGCATCCTTCTCATCTCGCTGCGGGCAAGTCCCTGTGTGCTGGGGTAGGCCTCGTGCCGAACACCGCGTCGAGGTCGAGCCTCTCGGTTCCGTCGTCGATGGCGTCCATCGCGAGCATGTGCAGCATTCCTGTCAGGTCCCCGATCACGCCGCCGGTGGCCGTGTGCAGATGGCTGGCGTGCCTCAGGATCGCCCCTGTTTCCTGGTCGAGCAGCCCGAGCGAGGTCTCGACCGCGACGAGGAGATCGGCCCAGGCGGTCTTCGCTCTCCCGGAGTTCTCGAACTTCTGCAGGTGCATGATCTGGAACCTGCTGCTGATCTGCCGGCCCCGGGTGCCATCGAGAAGACCACTCGCCTCGACATCGACTCCGGCGTAGACGAACGTGCCCGGGCACTTCTCCGAGAGCTGCTTGAGCGTGTCGGACGCTTCACCCATCTGCTTGTACTTCTGATTGATGTTGTGGATCTCGTCCACCACGACCAGTTCGGTCCCGCACGCGGCGATCACGCTCGCGACGGTGTTCATCAGCTCACCGGTGTTGTAGTGCGGGCGGATCGGTAGGCCAAGGAAGTGCGCGAACTCGCCAAGCATCAGCTTCGGGGTGCACGATGGAGGCACGGACACGTAGATCACTGGGATCGAGTTGCTCCCGCCGGCACGGCCGATATCGCGACGACGCCGCTCGAACCGGCGGGCGATGTGAGAAACGGTTGTCGTCTTGCCGATGTTGGGCTCGCCCGAAACGATCACGCCGAGCTTCCCGTGTGACTTGTACTGGTTCAGCATCAGCCGTCGCAGGATCTCTCGCTCGATCGCCGTGAACTGAGCGGTGTTCACGACCGGCCCGCGGATCATGAACTTCTTGCGCGCCTCGCGGTTCAGCGCCCGGTCGCCAGGTGAGAGCGCCTCGAGTTCTTCGCGCGTGATCGGGATCGGCTGGTCGAGTGTCTCGCTGACGAACGCTGACCACCCCTCCCTCGTGTTGATCGCCACCGTCATGTCAGCCGCTCCCATACGCCGTCGTCATCGTCCAGGAGCGAGAATCCGCCCCCGCGCTCCCAGATGACCTCGTCGCCGTCGGGCTCTGCCGGCGGCTCCTCCCGGGCGATCGCCTTCGAGACGCTCGTCAGGTGCATCGGATCACGGTCGACTTCCGCGCGACGTACAGCGCGGTTGCGTTTCTTGCCTGGTCTGACCCACTGGGCGCGCTTCATTCGGTCGGCGAGATACGCGGCGTCATCGCGGACCGTGGCATCCTCGGCTGAATCGACGTCGTGTGCGGCTTGCCAGGTCTCGCCACCCATGGGCTCGTCGAGGAGGTCGCGCAAGCAGCGGAACGGGACGAACTCGTCGCCGTGCTCGACCCACACGAAGAGTGGGTTGTGGGGGTCGTATCGGATGGCGCATGGTCGCGTCGCACCCTCGCCGCCGGCGCCGGCGGCGCGGAGCTCGGGGAGACGGTTCGAACGGTAGACGCGCCGTCGATGATTGATGCCGTAGTCCTGCAGCGTGCACGTCGTTGCGGGGAGGAACCCGATGAACTCGTCGACGCCGAACGGGACGTGCAGTTCGGGGGCGATGCGCCGGTAGGCGCGGAACATCTCGTTCGGGGTGAGCGCTCGCCCAGGGAGCATCGGGTCGGACAGCC
>NZ_BAAANG010000064.1:0-1241 GCF_039529675.1 Microbacterium paludicola | reverse complement strand
GTTGCTCCTCCGGTACTTCGCCCGGCGGGTCACACTGTGCGAGGATGCCGCTGACTGCACCTCCGAGACGCTCCTCGCCCTGTGGCGCCACAGGTCGCGGCTGCCTGACACCGAGGACCAACGCCGGGCCCGGGCCTACGGAATTGCGCGGAAGGTCCTCGCCAATCACCATCGTGGTCGGACACGCCGAGCAGTCGCAGCTGACGCGCTCCGAGCAGCCGCGGCGACGCCCGTCGCACCAATCCCCGACGAAGCATTCACGGCCGCAGAGGCACTGAAGCTCCTACCCGCCCGAGACCAGGAACTCATTCGCCTAATTATCTGGGAGAGTTGTCCGTCGCCGACGCGGGCCGAGTCCTCGGCATCCGGCCGGGAACAGCCCGAACCAGATACTCCCGAGCCCTCTCCAGACTCCGCCGCACCTACGCCAATCTCGAGGACGCGTAGCGGGATCCGTGTAGTTCGGTGAACCAGCGCCAGTCGAGCCCCGAGAGCGTTGCCCTTGACCACGGCGGCTACTGCGCACTGGGATTTTGAAGGTCGTGTCACACTTCGGGGTGTGCCGGGCATTACTACTGTGACGGCGGAGATGCCGCAGTCGTAGCGCGGGTTGGATTGCCATGAAGCAACGCAGTTTGGATGAAGTCCTGTCGGGCAGTGCGCCGACCTTCACACCGTCGGTGGCGACGAGCGCCGCCCTGGACGCGCTCGTCACCGACACTCGAACCGCAACACCAGATCGGAAGCGCACGCACCGTCGTGCGGCATGGGTCGTTCCAGGTGTCGCTCTTGCGCTCGGAGCGCTCACGGCCGGAGCCCTCGTCGTGGATGCAGTCACCCGAGTTGAAGAGCCGATTGCGATCGAATACACCACCGACACCGGAATCACGATCTCATGCACAGCCACGGTGGAGAGCTCGGCCTTCACCGGAAACATGGCTGCCGTCACGGACTATTACCAGAGCGATGGGTTCACTGGGACCGGTGTCGGACAGCGCATTTATGAGTATGCGCTCGTCCTCGCGGGTGACAAGGTCGGCACTCCCGCGGATCTTCCGGCCTCCGTTGCATGGCTGCCGGACGAGAACTTCGTGCCGTATGACGACAGGCTCGCTCTCGGCGACGCGATGCTGAGTTTCCTCGTTGGCGACGTGATGCTCGAACTGGGAATCTACGACGGCGGCCAAGCCGGAATGTCCTCGGACTGCACGGGGCAACTCCATTGAGTGCGGATCTGATGT
>NZ_BAAANG010000063.1:0-925 GCF_039529675.1 Microbacterium paludicola | reverse complement strand
ACGCTAACGCGCCTTTGACGCCGGAGGGGCGTCGTCGTCTTGCTGTTCTCATCGTCGATGAGGGATGGACGTTGCAGCGCGCGGCGGAACGGTTCCAGTGCTCACCGGCGACCGCGAAGCGGTGGGCCGACCGGTATCGGGCCGGGTTGGCGTTGACGGACCGCAGCTCGAGGCCGCAGTCGTCGCCGAATCGGCTGCCGCAGAAGACGGAGCGGCGGATCGTGTCGTTGCGGTTCACCCGCCGGTGGGGGCCGCATCGGATCGCGTATCAGCTGCGGTTGCACCGCTCCACGGTCGGGCGCGTCCTCGCCCGATACGGCATGCCGAAGCTCGCGAATATCGACCAGGCCACCGGGCTCCCGGTCCGCAAGCCCAAGCCGAAGCGGTATGAGCTCGACACGCCGGGCCAGCTCGTGCACGTGGATATCAAGAAGCAGGGCCGGATCCCGGACGGCGGCGGTTGGCGGGTGCACGGCAAGGGGTCCGTGCAGGACCGGGCTGCCGGCGTCGCTCGCGGGAAGGCGACACGTGCCGGCGCTGCGGGCTCACGCGGATACCGGTATCTGCACCACGCCGTCGACGACCACTCGCGTGTCGCGTACTCGGAGATCCTCGACGACGAACGCAAGGAGACCGCCGCCGGGTTCTGGACCCGCGCGAACGCGTTCTTCGCCAGCCTGGGCGTGACCGTCACCGCCGTGATGACAGACAACGGCGCCTGCTACCGCTCACATGCCTTCGCCGCGGCGCTCGGCGACGATGTCAAGCACAGATGGACCAAGCCCTACCGGCCGCAGACCAACGGCAAGGTCGAACGGTTCAACCGCACCCTCGCCGCCGAATGGGCCTACGCGAAGCCCTACGCCAGCGAAGCCGAACGGACCTCCGCCTACGAGGCCTGGCTGCATCACTACAATCACCACAG
>NZ_BAAANG010000062.1:0-860 GCF_039529675.1 Microbacterium paludicola | reverse complement strand
CCGGCTCCGCCCCTGCGCCCGCTGCGCGGGCGCGATGCCGTGCGTGGATCCGGGCACGCCCGGATCCTTCGTGCTCCTCTCGGTCGGCGCTTCGCGCCTCCCCGCGCCGAGGCTGGGCCCGCGTTGCCTCGCATATTGGTACCGGTCGGCTCCGGAGGTCTCTGGGGTGGCCTCTGCGCTCCCGGATCCCCTCTCGGATGCGCTGGCCTTCGGTCTGGCCTGTGTGGCCCCAGGGGCCGGCTCACGGTGCGCACGGGCCCATATCGGGCTGCCCTCCCCCCTGCGCATGCGAGCCGGCCTCCGTGCCGGCTTCGCCGGCTACCCCGCCGGCAATGTCCGACCCCCTAAGTAGATTAGTACCTGTCAGAGATACAGACTAGGGGAAGGAACGGACTCATGGGTCTGGATATGTACCTCAAGGCGGAGCAGTACGTCACGCCGAAGCTCGGTTGGGGACCGGACGCGCCGGCCAACCCTGCTCACACCAAGCTCATCGAGGCGGTGAAGTTCGATCCGCGCACCGACGAGCGCCTGGCCGAGCACATCGGCATCTACGGCGTGACGGTCTCCACCACCGTTGCCTACTGGCGCAAGGCCAACTCGATCCACGCCTGGTTCGTTGACCACGTCCAGAACGGTCAGGACGACTGCCGCGACTACTCCGTGACCGTCGAGCAGATCACCGAGCTGCGCGACCTCGCCGCGCGCGTGCTGACGGATCCGGCCAAGCTCGGGCCGGAGCTTCTGCCCTCGCGCGAGGGGTTCTTCTTCGGCTCGTACGACTACGACGAGTGGTACGTCGAGGATCTGCAGAACACGGTCACTCAGCTGGATGCGGTGCTCGATCTGGTCAAGGGCAA
>NZ_BAAANG010000061.1:0-5582 GCF_039529675.1 Microbacterium paludicola | reverse complement strand
GTTCGAGACGTTCGTCCGCCTCACGGCCGCGACCCCGGACCCGCCCTATGAGCCGGTGACATACGAGGCCCCCGAGCAGTTCATCGCCCACCACGAGCGCGCGCTGCGCCCCGGCGCGCGACTCGACGTCCACCACCCGGCACCCTCCCATCCATACCTGCGCGAGCCGTACGCCGTGGCCGTGGCACTCGACCTCCGCGACGCGACCGCCTACGACGGCCTCGCCGTCTCCTCTCCGTTCGTGCTGGCCCAGTACATCGAGGGCGACGAGCGCCGCTGGCACTTCTTCAACCGAGCACACCTCGACCGCGCGGCCCTGCTGTGGCGCGTGGGCGGACCAATCGACCTCACCCGCGACACCCAGGAGCAACGCCCGCCGCAGACGCGTACTCAGTAATCGGCAGCCAACGGTCCTCGGTACAGCTCGGCCGCGGTCGTAGCGCTGTTGATCGCGTCACGAACCGCCTGCTGCGTCAAGTCGAGCACGCGCAGGACGTCGTCGATCTTGGAGACAGCCTCGATCCGGTGGAAGTCATCGGCATGCTCGGCCGCGTAGCGCGCGAGACCGCGCAGCTTGTGCAGCGCGTCGGGCAGGTCGTGCCAGTGCGGGTCGACGATGGAGGGCCGGATGACGCCACCGATCTCGTTGAAGAAGATCAGGTCCGGGAAGAGGCGGCGCCAGGCGTCCTTGCCGTCCTTGTACGCGATCGAGAGCGCGTCATCGGAGCGGGGCGGGTTGCGGTACCAGGCGATCGCGTAGGGCAGCTCGCGATCGAGCACCTCTGCCTCCCACGACCCGAGCGAGCCGATCGGGAAGTTGCCTTCCGCGTCGGACATCAGGTGCAGCGGTCGGGTCGCGACGGGGTTGCCTTCGGTGTCCACGGATGACTCGGTGCGAACCTTGGGCCGGAGGATCGGGATCGTCTGCGGGGTGCCGGCCATCGCCACCAGCTCGGCGTATTGCGCGCGGCGATGGTCGGGCAGCGACATGATCGGCGCGCGGTAGATCCGCAACCACTCGTTCGAGAGGGCAAGCGCGGCGCGCTCGAGCTCATCTTCGACACCGGGGATGCGGGCTGTGGCCGCGACATGCAGGTGCGCGGTGTAGAACCCATCGTGCTCGTCGTCGACACGGGCGTCGACGCGCTCAGCGTACTGCTTGGCGAGCTCACGGCCGAGGACTCGGCCGGCGGCGCGGTATTCGGCCTCGACAGCCCGCTCGTCGGCGGCTTCGGTGAATCCGATCGTCCCGCTGATGAGGCCGGTCTTGATCGAGGCGACCATGGTCTCCCCGTCGACGACCGAGAGGTCCTGTCGTGCCTTCTCGAGCGTGTCCGAGTACCGTGCCGCGACACCGTCGAGGACACCCAGCAGCTCCGCATACGCCTTGCTCGTGGCGCCGGACAGGATCCCGTCGAACGCGAGCTCGGCGGCGAGTCCAGTCAGGCGAGAGGTGGCACGGGCGGTCTTGCGCGGGAGCGTCTCCGAGGGAAGCTGGTCGAACGCCTCCCAGACCGCCTCTGGGATCTGCTCGTTCACGGTCATGTCGACCGGGCCGATGAGCACTCGGCGGCCGTCGCCGCCACCGGAGCCACCTGCGCCCTCGCTCGACGGGTCGTCAGCGTCGAGCTCGTCTCCATCGGTGGATCCGAGCAGGAGACCGACCACGCGGCGCGCGGTGCGCTTGTCGAAGAATGGCAGCGAGCACTCGACGGAGTTCAGCAGGTCGTTGCCGGGAATACGGCGCGCGAGCGGGGTGCGGACCATGCGGCCCAGTAGCTGCGTGATGTGGGTGTCATCGGTCGCGGGACGGTACGAGACGAGCACCTCGGCGCGTGGGCAGTCCCACCCGGTGCTGATCGCGTCCTTCGCCAGCAGGATGCGCACCGCGGTGCGTTCCTGCACTCGCTCCGGGGAGATGTAGGGGATCACGTGGCCGCCGACGACCAGGTCGCTGTGCTCACCGAACACGTGCGCGAGGTTCGCATCGGACAGCTCTGGCCACTCCTCGGTGATCGCCTGCACGGCCTCGGTCAGCATGGCCGACGTGGGGGTGTTGGGCACCTGGACGACCAGCAGCGGGATCACCGGATCCTCGTTCGCCTCCTGGGTCTGGTGGTACTCAGCCCACAGGCGCGTGGATTCCTTCACCTGCCGCACCCCGCGGCGCAGCAGCACCGTGTCGAACGTGCCGGCCTCGGCGGGGAAGTGCAGCCGGATGTCGTCCTTGAGCAGGCCCGACTCCTGCACGCGCGCGGGGTCGACGACCACGTTCGGCAGCAGCGTGCGCCCGGCCGAGTTCTCCATCGCCTTGTTGAACCGGTCCACGGTCGCGCTGATGCCGAGCACGATCGGCACCGCAGGTGCGCCGGCCTCGCCATTGATGAGCTGCCGGACGATCGTCGACTTCTCGGCGCGCTCGTTGCGGTTCGGTGCCTTCATGCCCCGATGCGCCTCGTCGAGGATCAGATACAGCGTCAGCGCCGGATCCTCGATCGTGTTCCGCAGGATCTCCCAGAAGGAACGCCCACGGTCCGGCTGGATCAGCATGTTCTCCGTGTCGAGCGCGGAGCCGCCGCGTACGAGCAGCGAGCGGGAGGACAGCTTCTGCGAGTTCAGGAAGTAGACGTTGCCGCGCTCGAGGCGATCCCCGGCGAACGAGTTCCCGATGACGTTGAGCCGTGAGTAGGGGATCTCGTCTGAGGCCTGCAGGATCCGGAATCGGGTCTGCTCGTTCAGGGACGGGTCGCTCGTGAACCACAGCACCACCGCGCCTGGGTCCTCGGTGAAGCCGAGCTCCTCGTTGCCGTTGAAGAGCGCCTCGATCACCGCAGCCGCCATCACCGTCTTGCCAGCACCAGTGACAGCCGAAAGGGAGAACGCCGAGCGGCGCGGCCGCGCCCGGTGATAGTCCTCCCGCGCGTCAGCGAGATTCGCGAGGACCTCCGCGACGGCATCGGCCTGGTAGTCCTTGAGCGTGAACTTCACAGCGCCTCGCCTCCGACGTTGATCGTGAAGTTGGTCAGGTACGACTCATACAGCCGCACCGGCTCGATGTGCTCCGGCAGCTTCGCGCACACCTGCTGGAAACCCCGGTCATCATCGGTCACCACGTAAGCGATCCGCGCACGGGGCACCTCGTGCAGCTGCTCGACGAACTGGCGTGACGCATCGACCTGGAACAGCACCCCATACGTATCCGCGATCGCGAAGCCCTCTTCCGGGATCCTCTCGATGCGGGCACCCTCGGCACCGGCGCGCAACCAAAGGAGTGGCGCGACGGCCGAGAACGCACGGTTGTGAGCAACCTGCCTGGGCGTCTCGTAGGTCAGCGTGAAGAACTCAACATTCTCCTCGAGACCCGCGGACATGGGGAACTCGTCGTTGAACTTGTAGTCACCCTTGATCGGCTGACCTGCGGGAGTCCTACCCGAGATCGCCGCCGCAATACGTGGCTTGGTGATGTGGTCGCAGATACCCAAAGCTTCCCATTCGGGGTCCCCGGGGCGCAGGCCGCCGGCTCGCAGGCGCTCCTGCTCATCGGCGCTGACTTCGTTGTTAGTCACACTGATGGACCGTCGCTGACCGCCGTCCTGCTTGTTCAAGCGCATAACAGCGTGAGCCGTGGTTCCCGAACCAGCGAAGAAGTCCAAGATGACGGCCCGGGGGTTACTCAGTACAAAGAACCGAAGTACGTCCTCGACCGCATAGAGGGACTTCGGGAAGGGGAAAGCGCGGCCGGGGAGCAACGCCGAGAGAAGAGTCGACCCGTACTCGGAAGCGTTATGAGCTGCGATCTTCCACTGGGTTGTCGGAACCCGTCGGGAGTCGCGCTTACCTGTTGCGATGATGGAGCCGTCGACGTCGCGCCCAGTGATCTCGAACCGATCCGACAACACAGCGGCATAGGCCCCGTCGGGCAGGTAGTTGACGACGTAGCCGTAAGCAGTCGCTCTTCCCAAGCGCACCCGTCCTTGCTCGATTCGAGTGCGCAGCTCCGGAGCGGAAACCTGCCAACGCCCGTCGGAACCGTTGCGACGCCGTGGAAGCACAGGAACCAGGCCCGGACGCTTCGGAGCGTCGTGAACGCCTGCCGGGAGCGGATCGCCAACCTCGACGATGCGAGGCACAGTCGGGTCGACATAGATCGGGTAGAACATCGACGGCCGGTCAGCTCTCGCGGAATTGGAACCGCGCCGCATCATCGAAGTCCACTCCGGACTCTCGGCCACTTCAGCCTCAGCGTCGGAGTCATCAGCCCCGGAGTTAGAGCCTGCACTCGCAGAGCTCGACCATTCCGGACCTAGCTCGAGACGCTCCGGCGTCGATGACCCGAGCATGACGAGGAACAGATACTCATCGGTGCGTCGCAAGCCTTCTCCGCGAGAGACTCCCTTCGGATTGATGACAGAGGAGACCATCTGGATACGAGCCTCCGGAAAAGTCTGCTCTAGCAGCAGACCGAGCCTCAGATACTCCTTCTCATCGATACTCACGATGAGCACCGAGCGCTCAGGATTCAACAGACGACGGGCGAGCTTGAGTCTGCGCTCCATGAACGCGAGCCACTTGGAGTGGCGGTAGATGTCTTCGCCGTCGACGTAGTCGTTGTTGTACTTCCAGTCACGAGCCCCGGTGTTGTAGGGCGGATCGATGTAGATCGCGTCGACGGCGCCCTCGTGCGTGTAGAGCAGGGTCTGCAGTGCGTGGAAGTTCTCGGCGTTGATGACCGTGTGGAACGGCTTGTCGCCGCCACGCTCGACTCGCCCGGTGGAGACCAGGCCGGGGTAGATCGGGTCGCGGAACTCCGCGACTACGACGAGGTCACGCACATCTCGCTCGGTCGTCTCGGGCTGCAGCGCCTCGGTCTCGTCGTCCTTCGCGAGGACGAGCGTGAGCTCTGCGATGACGGCAGCCTCCGCGTCGCGCCGCAGGGAGGTGACCCGCCACAGTCTCCGGTCGACCGGGCCCGTCGCGTCCCGCTGGGGCAGGAATCGGACCTTGTCCAGGACTCGCACCGGGCGGCCGGGCAGCTCGACGGTCTCCGGCGCGTGACGTTCGAAGTTCAGCCCGAAGGCGCGGCGCCCGCTCACGGCCGCGTACTCGCGATTCAGGTCCGCAGCCAGCTGGGGGTTGAGCTGCTCGACGTGCTTGAGCAGCTGAGAGATTCGCGACACTCGCACAGCCTATTTCGCCGCGAGGTTCGCTCCGGGCACCGATGAACCGGGCCGGCCT
Organism: Microbacterium paludicola; assembly: GCF_039529675.1. NCBI lineage: Bacteria > Bacillati > Actinomycetota > Actinomycetes > Micrococcales > Microbacteriaceae > Microbacterium > Microbacterium paludicola. The sequence goes on along the minus strand of NZ_BAAANG010000061.1, from coordinate 347 downwards.
AGCAACAACCACCACCAGCCGGCGCCGTGCAATGTCGGAGGCCCCTAGTAGATTAATACCTGTCAGAGATACCACTTACCAGGAGGTCGAGATGAGCACCAAGCCCATGAGCATCCAGGAGGTCCACGCCTACCTGCACGGTCAGGTCAGCGCGTTCGCGATGGACAAGCACGACGCGCTCACCCTGGCGCGAGAGATCGACGGGCCGGGCATCACGGTCGGAGATCTCGCCGAGTACCTCGAGGGGGTCGGCTACCCGAACCTTGCCGCCGAGCTGCTCAGCGCCGAGGCGGAGATCGAGCTGCTCGGCGAGGACCTGTCCTCGCTCGCCGAGGCGCGCGACGCAT
>NZ_BAAANG010000060.1:0-1615 GCF_039529675.1 Microbacterium paludicola | reverse complement strand
TGCAGGCCATGCAGGCCGGCCTCGGTTCGATGAGCACGATCCACTCGCACAGCCCGGACGCGGCGATCGAGCGACTGGTCACGCTGATCAGCCGCACCAACTCGAACCTGACCTACGCGTACCGGCAGATCGCGCAGAACATCGACCTGATCGTTCAGATGTCGGTCATCACCGACAAGGTCACCGGGAAGCGACGTCGCGTGGTCAGCAGCATCAGCGAGGTGCAGCAGGGCGAGTCGACCTCGGGCGGACGCCCGGTGGTGGGGGAGCTGTTCCACTTCAACAAGCGCACCCAGCAACTCGAGGTGAAGAACCTGCCCAGCCCGCGGATCCTCGAGCGTCTCGAGGAGGTCGGATACGAGCCGCCGCGCCCGGCGGGCTCCTACCCGGAAGAGGGTGCGGCATGAACGACGCCGGCCTGACCCTGTCGATCCTGCTGGCCGTCGCCGGCGTGATCATCGCGATCCTCGCCGCGGCCCTGCCCGACTCCGGACGTAAGCTCACGATCCCGGCCAGCATCCGCCACATGGTCGAGGTCCGTCTCTCCCGTCAGCAGCAGCTCGGCGCCCTCGCCGGCCTGGTCGCCGGCGTCGGGTACGGGATGTTCACGGGCTGGTGGATCATGATCGCGATCGGCGTCGGGGCGGGCATCGTCATCCCCGTACTGCTCGGCAAGGGCGACGCACCTCAGCGCATCGCGCGCCTGGAGGCGCTGGAGACCTGGACCCGCGGCCTCGCCGGCCTCACCGTCGCCGGTGCCGGCCTGGAGGCCACGCTCGAGGCATCGCGGCAGTCGGCACCGGAAGCCATCCGCGAGGAGGTCACCGCCCTCGTCGCACGCATCAACGCCCGCTGGCCCACCAAGGCCGCCCTGCAGCGGTTCGCTGAGGACCTCGACGACGGCACGGCCGACATGGTCGTCGCCCACCTCCTCATGAAGGAGACCGCCCGCGGCGACGGACTGGCAGAGGCGCTCGACGACCTCGGCGAGATCATCTTCGAGGAGACCAAGGTCCGTCGGCAGATCCTCACCGACCGGGCCAAGCCCCGCACACACATCACCGTGGTCGCCGTCGGCATCCTCGTCGTCGCCGCGGCGCTGCCGCTGCTGGGCAACCTCACCGCCTGGTACCTCACCCCTCTCGGCACGGTCGTCCTGGCGGCCTGGATGGCTGCGTTCGTGGCCCTGGTGGCATGGATGCGCAGCATCAGCCGTGAGCGGCCCGTCGCGCGGATCTTCACCACCGACGAGAACGGAGGCCTGCGATGATCGCGCTCATCCCCGGCCTGATCGCCGGCATCGGCATCGCCCTCGTGATCGCGGCCGTCGTCCCGCGCCAGCCGCAGCTGGCCGCCGCGATCGAGCGTGTCGAGTTCGGCACCCCCGAGACGGCCGTCAGCGACGCAGAGATGGACTTCCGCACGCGCGTCGGCACCTGGCTTGCCAAGCGGCTTCCCGCGAGCACCGTGCCCCGCGAGGACCTCCGCCTGATCAACAAGTCGGTCGAGTCGTACTACTACGACAAGGCCCTCAGCGCCGTCACCGGATTCGTGATCCCCATGCTCAGCGGCCTGGCCGGTCAGGCGCTCGGATACATCGCGTTCTACATCCCCA
>NZ_BAAANG010000059.1:0-1211 GCF_039529675.1 Microbacterium paludicola | reverse complement strand
AGCGTGCGGCTTCGTAGGCGTTCGGGCTGATGTTGCCGATCGCGGAGTGGCGCCGGCGAGTGTTGTAGCGGTTCGCCCACCGGAACACGGCCCGGTAGGCGGTGGCCTGGTCCGGGAACGCTGACCGGCCGGCGAGGAGTTCGCGCTTGAGCGTGGCGTTGAAGCTTTCCGCGAGTGAGTTGTCGGCACTCGTGCCGACCGCGCCCGTGGACTGGGTCACGCCCAGCTGCTCGCAGAGCGCGGCGTAGGCCTTCGAGGTGTAGACGCTGCCGTGGTCGGAGTGGAAGATCGCGCCGACCAGCGACCCGCGGTCGCGGTGCGCGGCACGGAGGGCGTCTTCGACGAGTTCGGTGCGCATGTGGTCGGCGACTTGCCAGCCCGCGAGCTTCCGGGAGCCGAGATCGATGCAGGACGCGAGGTAGAGGTTCGTGCCGTCGGCGATAGGCAGGTAGGTGATGTCGCCCACGTAGCGGCGGCCGGGGTCGCCGACGGAGAAGTCCCGTCCGATCAGGTCGGGGAAGCGCCTGGCGGACTGGTCCGGGATCGTGGTCTTCACCCGTCGTCGCAACCGGATCCCCGCGAGACGGTGCTCACGCATTACCCGCGCGACGCGCTTGTGATTCACCCGCTCCGCCACGGGCACACCGTCGTTGAGGTCGGCGGTGATCCTGGGCGCCCCGTAGGCGCGGTCGCCACCCTGAGCGGGGTCTTGCAGCACCCGGATCCGCGCCGCCAACACCGCGTCGTCTGTCGCCTTCGCGGCTCGCCGCCCGGCGGAGTCCAGCCAGGCGTAGAACGACGAGCGGGCGACCTCGACGACCTCACACAACCGCTTCACGCCGTAGGCGTCCTTGTGATCCTCAACAAACTGGAAGCGGTTCACCAGTTCGTCTCCCCGGCGAAATACTTCGCCGCCTGACGGAGGATGTCCCGCTCCGTCTCGAGCTTGCGGGCCTCGGCCTGCAAGGCCGCGAGGTCGGCCTCCAACCGGAGGACCTTCGCCGCCTGCGACTCCGGTCGCCCCGTCGCCCCCGGCGGCGACGCAGCGGCAACCGTGACCCCGGAGCCGAACTTGTCGACCCACTCTTTCAGCGCACCCCGAGAGATCCCGAGATCCCCGGCGATGCCCTTGAGCGTCGAACCCGGCGTGGACTCATACAAGTCCACCGCGCGCTGCCGGAACTCGTCCGTGTAGTTCTTCCTAGCCATCC
>NZ_BAAANG010000058.1:0-1911 GCF_039529675.1 Microbacterium paludicola | reverse complement strand
GTGTCCTACTCTCCCACAGGGTCCCCCCTGCAGTACCATCGGCGCTGAGAGGCTTAGCTTCCGGGTTCGGAATGTGACCGGGCGTTTCCCTCTCGCTATGACCGCCGAAACACTTTTCGATGTTTCGAACTATCTAGCACACTATGAAGTTGCTGTTGTTCTCGACCGTACATCGAGAACCACTCAGTGGACGCGTAGCATCGCCAGAAGGCGAGGTGTTATCAAGTCATCGGCTTATTAGTACCAGTCAGCTGCATGCATTGCTGCACTTCCACATCTGGCCTATCAACCCAGTAGTCTGGCTGGGAGCCTCTCACCCGAAGGTATGGAAGTCTCATCTTGAGGCCGGCTTCCCGCTTAGATGCTTTCAGCGGTTATCCATCCCGAACGTAGCTAATCAGCGGTGCTCCTGGCGGAACAACTGACACACCAGAGGTTCGTCCAACCCGGTCCTCTCGTACTAGGGTCAGATCCTCTCAAACTTCCTACGCGCGCAGCGGATAGGGACCGAACTGTCTCACGACGTTCTAAACCCAGCTCGCGTACCGCTTTAATGGGCGAACAGCCCAACCCTTGGGACCTACTCCAGCCCCAGGATGCGACGAGCCGACATCGAGGTGCCAAACCATGCCGTCGATATGGACTCTTGGGCAAGATCAGCCTGTTATCCCCGAGGTACCTTTTATCCGTTGAGCGACAGCGCTTCCACAAGCCACTGCCGGATCACTAGTCCCGACTTTCGTCCCTGCTCGACCTGTCAGTCTCACAGTCAAGCTCCCTTGTGCACTTACACTCGCCACCTGATTGCCAACCAGGTTGAGGGAACCTTTGGGCGCCTCCGTTACTTTTTGGGAGGCAACCGCCCCAGTTAAACTACCCACCAGGCACTGTCCCTGAACCGGATCACGGTTCGAAGTTAGATATCCAGAGTGACCAGAGTGGTATTTCAACAACGACTCCACGGTAACTGGCGTCACCGCTTCAAAGTCTCCCACCTATCCTACACAAGCCACACCGAACACCAATACCAAGCTGTAGTAAAGGTCACGGGGTCTTTCCGTCCTGCTGCGCGTAACGAGCATCTTTACTCGTAATGCAATTTCGCCGAGTTCGCGGTTGAGACAGTTGGGAAGTCGTTACGCCATTCGTGCAGGTCGGAACTTACCCGACAAGGAATTTCGCTACCTTAGGATGGTTATAGTTACCACCGCCGTTTACCGGGGCTTAAATTCTCAGCTTCGCCTTGCGGCTAACCGGTCCTCTTAACCTTCCGGCACCGGGCAGGCGTCAGTCCGTATACATCGTCTTGCGACTTGGCACGGACCTGTGTTTTTAATAAACAGTCGCTACCCACTGGTCTCTGCGGCCACCAAACGCTTTCGGAGCAAGTCCTAATACGTCGATGGCCCCCCTTCTCCCGAAGTTACGGGGGCATTTTGCCGAGTTCCTTAACCACGATTCTCTCGATCTCCTTGGTATTCTCTACCTGACCACCTGAGTCGGTTTGGGGTACGGGCGGCTGGAACCTCGCGTCGATGCTTTTCTCGGCAGCATAGGATCACCCACTTTTTATCCGCATCGTGTCTCAGCCTGAATGGGGGACGGATTTGCCTATCCCCCGGCCTACGCACTTGCACCAGGACTACCATCGCCTGGCTTGGGCTACCTTCCTGCGTCACACCTGTTAATACGCTAACCGCACCAGCATGGGGTCGCGCGCTCCACCACCCGGTGTCACCCGAAGGTGACGATGGATGGTTTCGGGCGCTTAGCACCACTGGATTAGCTTGGGCGGTTCTTCGCCGGTACGGGAATATCAACCCGTTGTCCATCGACTACGCCTGTCGGCCTCGCCTTAGGTCCCGACTTACCCAGGGAAGATTAGCTTGACCCTGGAACCCTTGGTCTTTC
>NZ_BAAANG010000057.1:0-2358 GCF_039529675.1 Microbacterium paludicola | reverse complement strand
TCGAGGTATTGAACGAATCCGTCCTTGATGGCGTCGAACCCGGACTCGACGTGCGGCTTGTCCGTGCCGGTCTCGTGAGACGCGTGGATCAGGGAGATCCCGGCTCTCTCGCATCCGCGGCGGAATGCCTCAGATCGGTAGATCTTGCCGTTGTCGGTCGTGATCGTCTCGGGGAAGATGTACGGCTGCGCGAGCCGGTAGCGGTCCAGCCGTTCTTGGTCGATCATGAACTGCCCCGCCCAGGTCGCTGCGACCCGCTCGCGCTGTTCCCGCGCCCCAGGCGGTCGAAGCTCATACGGGGTGAGCGCCCGAGCGAGCACGCCCGCGAGGTCTGCGGAGTTGGTCGCCACAGCGCGCACGACGCCTGCCAGAATCGAGCGGCATGAGACGTCGTGGATTACGGTCAGTTCAGCCCGGTTGAGTCGGCCGTCGAGGAGGCGGGAGGGCACGTCGATGACCGTTGAGTCGATCTGTACGTGCTCGCCGGGCCGCAACGACCCGTGCACCCCAAACGCTCTGCTGGGCTTGTTGGCCGACGTCTGGCGCGACTTCGCGGAGCGGTTGAGCTTCCGGGCGGTGGGGTGCGCCGCGACCATCCGGTAGAGCGTTCGTTCGCTGGGAAGGTCGATCGCGTCGCCGTAGTCCTCCTCCAACATCCACCGCAGCCGGTCGAGAGTCCGGCTGGTCGTGCCGGACGACCGCGACGTGCCCTTCGCGCCGAGCTCACTCAACGCGGCGCCGATGCGAGCGTCGATGTCCCGCTTCCCGCGATTGAGGTGACGCGCATCTACCAGCCCGATCACACCCTCGGCGCAGTACCGGTGAAACTTGCGGCGCACGGTCTCCAACGACGTCACGGACGTGACGTTCGACATCGCCGCACGCACATCCTCGAACAGGTACTTCGCTGGCTCTCCCCTGTCGACCGCCTCCTTGACCCGGCAGAGATGTTCCGCCCACGCGTCAACGATGCGTCGCTCCTGTTCGGGTAGCCCGTCGAGGACGCGAGCTGCCGACCCTGTCGCCGATTCGACGCGCTCCGTGTGCCACGTCACATTCGTCAGCCTGACCAGCTCATCGGCGTCGACGACGCGCGTGAAGTCCGCGTCCAACGAACGGAGTGTGACGTGACGGTAGTCGGCCGCGATGATGATGAACGGTTCGTCGTCCCAGGTCAGCGTCGCACCGATGCCGACTCTCATCGTCATGCCGCCTTCGCCACCGTGGTCAGCGCCAAGTGTCGCGACGAGTCGAACAGCAGGTCGCGCCACCATAGCGCCGAGTAGACCGCCCCAAGAGGCTGACGCGACACGCTCGCCAGGAGACTCGCCCACTCCGACAATCGCGTGGACTCACCAGCATGCGAGCGTACGACCTCGACAGCAGCCGAATCGCGCCATCTCTCGTAGCGGTAGCCCGACAGGAACCGAAGGTTGCGACCCTCGCTCTCGCTGATGTCGCTGACGACGAAGTAGTCCCACCCGAGTTCCCTGCACAGGATCGATGTCCAGTCAAACGCCTCGATGTCATCGGACTCGATGAGTGCCAGCGGCTTCACGTCGACGACCGCAGCTGATCCGTCGCGGAAGCGGACGAAGAAGTCGGGCGCGTGGCGGCGTGCGGTGCCAGACCAGTGGATCCACATCGGCTGTGACGAGATCGCGGCCACCCGTGGATCGCGATCCAACTGCATGAGCGCGACACGCTCGTAGAGCGACTCGAACCACACGTGCCCGCCCGTCGTCGCCGCCCAGTAATGGCCGGTGTAGTTCTTCTTGTGCTTCCATGACTTCGGAGTCCGAACCCGATCGACACTCTCGTACGCGACCTCGAGTACGTCCGCCGAGTCACGGCGCTGATCCACGCCACCGAGGACGTACTCAAGCTGCGCGTGAGGCGCAATCATTTGGGTGGCTGGCTCCCAGTGCTTCAACGTCATCCGCTCTCCCCTCCCGACGAGATGTTCAGTTGGAGAGTCCCTGACGCCGCCAGAGTACGACCACCACGCGGGGCTCGCGCCAGGACACGCCCAGGCGCGCCTTGTAACAGATATATTCGTTCCATGAAGCTGACTGCCCGGAGTGATGAGGCGCTGCATGCGCTCGCTCTTCAGGTGCGCCAGGAACAACTCCGCCGACGAGGCCGCACGCACACGTGCAGCGTCTGCGGGAAAGAGTTCGCCGCTCGTGCCGGGGCGCGGACGTGCTCGACGACCTGTCGAGTCCGGGCACAGCGCGCGCGGGTCCGCGGGGGCCGGAAGGAGCATGGAGTGATCGGCATCGGATATGAGGGCCTCATCATCGACCAGGTGGTCGCACGACTGCAGGCGGAAGGTGTTGAAGTGCTCGTCGACGTCAG
>NZ_BAAANG010000056.1:0-1107 GCF_039529675.1 Microbacterium paludicola | reverse complement strand
TCCGTTTCTGCAGCTTCACGAACGCCGGGATTCGGCAGCGGCGGGCCCAGCTGATCCGCCGGTCGATCGCCTCGACGGCCGCGGCGTAGGGCAGCTGGAAGATGACGCGCAGCCCTTCCTTGAGCAGGTACGAGCGATACAGCTTCGGGTCGGTCTTCGCGACCCAGGCGAGTTTCACCTGCTGGTGCTCGGTGAGGTTCTCCGGGTTCTTCCAGAGCGAGTAGCGGGCGCCCTTGAGCGCCGTGGCGCGCTCGCTGCCCGGCCGTGGTGGCGCATCGGCTCGGGGCCGGCCACGACCCCGCTTCGGCTCCGACCGGGCCAGCGTCCGGGCGTCGTTCCACGCTTCCCGGCGCACCTCGTCGAGCGCGTCGGTGGCCCACGACACGACGTGGTACGGGTCAGCGACGCGGACCGCGGCCGGGCACTTCTCCGCGACGATCGCGTCGATGAAGCCGGCGCCATCGGCGGAGACATGCGTGATCTGGGCGCACCGTTCAGGCCCGAGCAGGTCGAAGAACTGGCGCACCGTGGCGCGGTCGCGTCCGGGCGCTGCCCACACCAGCCGCCGCTGGTCGTGGTCGACGACGACCATCAGGTACTTGTGGCCCTTCTTGTAGCTGATCTCGTCGATCCCGATCCGGCGCAGGCCCGCGAACCGGTCGGTGCCGGCCTCCACGTCGGCCCAGACGCGAGTGATGATCGAGCCGACCGTGCGCCAGGCGATCCGCATCAACGCCGTCACGGTCGACTTCGCCGACTGGGTCGCCAACCACGCGACCGTCTCGTCGAAGGCGTAGGTATGGCCGGCATCGTGCCGCGCCCACGGCACCGACGCCACCACCACCCCGTGCCTGCGGCACCGCACCCGCGGCGACTCCGCCTCGAGCTCGGCACGCACCGTGGCCAGATCCAGCGCCCGCCAGCGCCGCCGACCCGGCCCGGCGTCATAGCCGGGGCTGCGCCGGCCACAGATGCCACACCGGCCCCGCTGCCGCTTCGTCGGCCGCACATGCGCGACCAACAAATCGGCGTCCTCGTCGAACTCGACTCGCTCGATCACCGTCTTCTCGACGCCCAGCAGGCACCGCCATAGGCTGACATCACGCA
>NZ_BAAANG010000055.1:0-6441 GCF_039529675.1 Microbacterium paludicola | reverse complement strand
GTGAGACCTCTCCCCGCGCCGATCCTGCGCTGTCCTGTCTCAGGGGAGTTGCGGGATTCTCATCCGAGTTGCGATGCGTCTCACCAGACCTGCGATGTCTCATCCGAGTTGCGTGAGGGCCCCGCGCGACCCGACCTCTTGGCGGTCTGACTCGTCAGTCGGTGGACCGCTGGCGGCGCTGCTGTCGGATCGCTGCTGCCTGTCGCGCGACGCCGTCGCGGTCGACGCCGCGGGCATCCTCCGGGGCCGGCGGGAACCGCTCGCCGTCGTTGTGCAGTGATTCGAGTCGCTCGGCCTCGGCGATCATCAGACGTTCCACCAGGGCAGAGAGGGAACCGGAGCTCCCCTCCTCCTCGCGGGTCCACCACCAGGCGGCTTTCAGTCTCTGGTGCGTGTTCTCGTTGTGGATGTAGTACGCCTGCGAGCGGTATCCGGTCGAGCTCGTCTGGGCAGGCGTGCGTGCGGTCATCGAGGGAAGGTCCGTTCGGGTGTGGGCCTTGAAAGACACCGCCAAACGATGTCTTTTTCGAGCGGGGGATATCCCACTACCCCAGCAGGTCGGCTCGCGTCCTGCAACCGGCTGTCGCGCTCAGCCGCGGTTGACGGTGCACCACTCGGCCGGGCAGAGGTCCAGCCCGTAGAACTCGATCATGAAGTCGTTGGGCTCCACGTAGCCCCACACGCTCGGCGGGGCGCCGGCGTCCTTGCTGGTCGGGAACGCGGCCATTGCCTCGTCGGTGGTCCCTGAGACGTCGATGCGCAGGTCGAGGTGGCAGCCGTACGACGGAGGCATGTCACCCATGCCTCCGATGTGGTCGCCGATGTCGACGACGTCGCCGAGGCCGACGAGCCGGTCCTCCGGCCAGATATGCAAGTACTCGTACTCGACGCCGGTGGCAGGGTCCGTGATGCCGAGGTAGGGGCCTGCGTCGGTGGTGACCGTGCCGGGCCGGATCGCGTAGACGGGGGCGCCGCAGCCTCCGGTGGCGAAGTCCCATGCCGGGTGCCAGCAGGACATCGCGCCGTAGCAGTCGCGGGGGCCGTAGTCGCTGGTGACCTGGTAGGTCTGCGCATCGAGCGGCAGGACCGCCTCGCCGTTGTCCTGGCTGCCGCAGCCGCTCCCGCTGCCTGGCCCGACGGCGGCGAGGATCGACTCGGCTGCCTCCTCCCACTTGTCGTAGGCGGTGGGGAACGCCGAGACCTGGACCTTCTGGGCCGCTTCGCCGCGGCTCAGCTCCTCCCAGCCCGGGATGTCGAACAGGCCGCGGGGGCTGCCGCCGTTGGGTCCGTCCGTGCCGCCGAAGAACGCGCGGGTGGCGTAGTCGACGTCCATGAGCTCCTCAATGCTGCCCCAGTTGGCCGCGGGGCGCTGCTGGAACGGGTTCACGCTGTCGTGGTCGCTGCCGACGCCGTCGTTGGGGTACTCCAGCGACTCGGGCACGTTCGAGTTCGCGAGGTTGCGCAGGGTGGACTCCTGCAGGGCCGTCATCAGCGCGATCGTGATCGCATCGTCGGAGGCGCCCACCTCACGGGCGGTGCCGACGATCTGGCTGGCGACCTCGAGTTGGCGGGCGTTGAGGGTGACCGTTCCCCCGCCGACGGGGACCTCGAGCGAGTCAGGGACGATAGCCGGATCGCTCCCGTCCTCGTTCGGCGCAGGCGCGAGGGTGCTCTCGGGCCGATCTGGCCAGCCGGTCGGGGGTGTGGACCAATCGGCCGGCAGCTGCTGGCCGGGCGTGCAGCTGTCCGGGTTCTCGATGGCCTCCTGTGTTCCGCCGGCGGCGGCCGCGACGGTCATGATGAGCACGAGAAACCCGCCGCCGGCGACGCTGAGTGCGGCCAGGGCGGCGCCGATGCCGACGGCGAGCTTCTTCATGCCTTGCTCGGGGTCTTCGCCGCCTGCATCTGCGCGCGGAGGCGGGCGAGCATCTCACGGCGATCCTGCGCGCGCGCGCTGGTGTGATGCGGGGCGCGCGGAGGCAGGCTCGAGACGTCGTGGATCATGACGGAGTCGGTGCGGCGTACGCGGGCGCGGCCGTCCTTGTCGATCTCGAACCGTCGGTGGCCGGGAACCTCGATCACTCGTGCCGGCGCCGGATCGCTGGCGTTGTTCTCGGCGGGGCCGGTGACGATCGCCTTGGCGGCGGTCTTGGCCGTGCTGGCGGCCTTGGACTTCGCCGCGTTGGCGGCCCCCTGGGCGGCCAGCTTGCCGGCGGTGAGGGCCAGGCCCGGCACACCGCCCTTGGCGCCCTTGGCGAGCTCGACGGCGACTCGTCCGACCTTGAGCGCCTTGGTCGCGTTGCTGCCCTTCGACGGCGACGGGTTGGGGGTCGAGGGCACCTGCTCCAGCTTCATCGGCTCCGACGCCGGGGTGCCGGCGGTGAGCTGCTTCTGCATCGGGGCCGGCTTCGACGGGGCCTTGGGCTCCTGCGGTGCCGCCTCCGGGGTCGCGGCCGAGCGCGGCCGGCGGGAGAACACCTGCTGGGCGAGGTCGTATCCGGACTTGAGCGTCGCCATCTTCACCAGCGGGTGAGTGCTCGAGGAGGCTCCCTGCATGCCCAGTCCGATTCGGGCCAGGCGCTGCGCGATCGCGTGGCCGGCCTTGAGCGTGCCCCTGCGCATCCGGACGATGATCACGACCCCGAAGATCATCGCGAAGACGATCAGGATCACTCGCAGGTTGTGAGGCAGGCGCAGCACCTCGTCGAGGCCGAGGACGTACATCAGGAACTTGAGGTACATCGACAGGCCGCAGGTCATCACGACGATGCCGAACACGCCCATGACCATGTCCGAGACCGCCTTCCACAGCGGGCCGCGGTCGACGGGGAGGATCGCGATCGGGCCGAAGATCATGGACTTCACGCCGGCGATGAGGAACCCGCCGACGGCGATGATCAGCAGGGCGCCGATCGCGAGCGAGACCGCCAGCAGCACGATGATCGCGATCGCGTTGGAGACCGAGAAGATGATCGCCAGGAAGCCGGCGATCGAGCGGGTGAAGTCGATCGACTGCTCGGCGCCGTTCGCGCGCATGCAGTCCTCGAGCGCGCCCTTGGCGTCCTCACCGTCGATCTTGAACGTGGTGAAGGCCTCCTGGCAGGCGTCCGGCAGCACCTGGCCATAGGAGATCGCCTGGTTCGGGATCCGCACGAAGACATCCATCATCGCGGCGGTCACGCCGGAGGAGAGAGTCGAGCCCGTGCCGGTGGTGATCTCGTACTCGGAGTCCTTGTCGATGACGATGCTGTTGGCGATCTCGCCGCCCCACTGCTGCGCCTGGGGCAGGAGTCCGCTGGGCTCGGCGACGAGGCTGGCGACGGGGTTGGCCAGCATCCCACCGACCAGCGCGGCGATGATCGCGGCCATGAACGCCTCCGACAGGCCCGCCGCGGTGCGCCCGCGCATCACGGCGATGCCGGCGAACAGTGCTGCGATCGACAGTGCGAACGGTGCCCAGTGGATCTCGCCGAACATGCCCTCGAGCCATTCGGCGAACACGGTGACCGGGGTGGAGATCCAGTCGACCCATCCGAAGCAGAGCATGAAGTTGAGGAACCACAGCGTCAGGCCCGTGACGACCCACAGGATCGCCCAGATCAGCTGCGCGAGGAACTGGATGAGGATCGCGTGGATCTCCCACGGGGCGGGCTCGTTGAAGCTCAGCGCCACGTAGCTGTCGAACGGGACGCCCTTGGAGTCGCGCAGCTCGGTGTCTTCGGGCAGCAGCCAGCTGGCGTGCGCGGCCTGCTGGGAGGCGAGGACGATCCAGGCGATCACGAGCAGGGTGATGATCGCCTTGGACCACCGCGGGTGCTCAGCGCACCAGAACCGGATCCGCCAGGCGAGCTCGTGCATCCCGTGCAGCTGTCGGGCGTAGAACGCGATCATGCCGCCGCCTCCTCTGGCTTCTTGGACGGGGTCGACAGGACCGCCAGGCGCCGCTCGGGACGGTGAGGCAGGATCGTGCGGATCCTGCCGTAGCGGCCGCGCACGTCGCGCATGATCGCCTCGCCGCGACGGTCCATCGGAACCGTGCCGTCAGGTCCCATCGGGGAGGTGTCGGAGGTGATCGTGGCGACGGTCTCGGGTTCGACGGGCAGGCCGAGCCACTTGATCGCCCGCTTGGCGAGCGTCTCGTCGGTCTGGCGCATCACGAACCGGATCTTGATCAGACCCCGGGTGCGCTCGTCGCCGAAGTCCTCCGGGTCGTGGGAGGCGACCGCGGCCGCAGCCCCGTGCTTGCGGCCGTCGCGGAAGAACGTGCGCAGCTCGTCCTGACCGTCGCGGGAAGCGGTGATGTGGTGGCACTCGTCGAAGAACGCCACGGCGAGCTGGCTGGGGTCGGCGAAGCAGACCTCGCGCGCGATCTGCACGAGCTGCGCGTACATCGCCCGGCCGAACACCTGGTCGATGGTGAGCTGCTTGAAAAGGTGCTCCTGCTCGACCTGCTCCTTGTCGGGCAGCTCCATGCCGTGGGTGCAGAAAACGATGGCCTCGGCGTTCAGATCCAGCGGCGGCAGCGTCTCGTCGAACAGGACCCGGCCGATGTCCTTGGTGGACACCACGCGGATCAGACGCAGCAGCTTCTTCGCGATCGGGTCCTGGTCCGCGATGGTCTGCAGATGGGCGACCAGGGTGCCCAGCGACTGGATGCCGTGTTCGGTCATGTAGTCGGGGGCGAGGATCTCCGACAGCGCGATTCCCTCGTCGTCGAAGCTGTTCAGGTTGAGCAGCATCGAGAACAGCGACTGCACCATGCGCGCGCCCTGGGCCGGGCCGAACACGCGCAGCGGATCGAGGGACCATTCGGGGGCGAGGATGTCGACGATGCGGGTGCTGGCCTGCGGCAGCGACTTGGCGAAGATCGCGTACTCGCGCAGGTGGGTGCGGTCGATGACGACGATGCGGCCGCCGCGGTCGACGACAGAGCCGGCGACGATCTTGAGGAGCACGCTCTTGCCGGCGCCGAGCTCGGCGACGATCCCGAACGAGCCCGAGGCGTCGGCGGCGATCGACCCGTACAGGTCGAGCAGGCATGGGGTGTGCCGGCCGGTGGTCGTGTTGTCGGCGATGCGGATGCCGCGCTCGTCGCCGAGCGCGCTGGTGACGATCGGCAGCCCGGAGGCGAACTCGCGGCCGGTGGTGATCTGCGACAGCTCCCGGACGATCCGGGAGGTGGGGATGCCAGGCTGCATCGCCCACCACAGCTCCTCCTGCCCGCCGAGGGGTGCCTCGAGGAGGAAGTCGCTGGCCTTGAAGTCTGCTGCGACGAACCGCGCCTGCTCCATCGCGAGCTCGGGGCTGGGGGCCGCGACGGTGTACATGATCGTGCCCTGCACCTCGACCTCGCGGTCGGAGGAGTTCAGGGAGCGCTGGTAGGCGGCGAGGGTCTCGGCGATCTCATCCAGCTCGGATCCCGATCCGGTGATCGCCAGGGTGCCGGACTGCTGCTTCTCCTGGTCGACCAGCTGCTCCTCGGCCCGCTTGTTGCGGCGCTTGACGACCTCGGCGGAGCTGATCTGCATGCGGATCGCCCAATCGACGTCGATGCCGTAGTGGTCCACGCGGGAGATCCACTCGACTCCGGGCACCTGCCATCCGGCCTTCGGGCTGCCGACGAGCGCCTGAGTGACCTGGTAGGACGGGGCCGAGTCCATGTGCGAGGACTGCACCTTGAGGTAGCGGCGGTTGAACGGGACGTGCCGGCGGATGCTGTTGCGGGTCAGGTCCGACTGTCCGCCCTCGTCGATCCACGGGCGCGGCATCGCGGTGGGCGGCTGCGTGGCCGGGACGCCGTCGATGCCGGGCTGCTCGTTCTCCCCCGGCACGGCGCCGTCCGTGTACAGGCCGCGCTGCTGGGCGTGCATCGCCATCCACACGTGCTGCGCGGGCGTGGCCGGCCGGGGCTGGAACACCTTGGGGATCTTCTGCTGGATCAGGTCGGCCGCCTGCATCGCCTCGGCGATCTCGGCCTTGGTCGGCAGAGAACGCGGCAGAGCGAACTGCTCGCGGACGAACGAGTCCCCGGCGCGCAGGGCGGCGAAGGCGCGGGCCTTCCAGTTGCCGGCTGCCAGCGGGATGCTCAGCCAGAAGGCGCGCTCCCCCAGCGGCACCTCCTCGAGGGAGTCGAGCGTCAGCGCGGTCTCCTCGGCCCACCCGAGCGACTCGTGCAGGTCGACGCCGTCGAGCATCCGGTCGACGATGTCGGCCGGATCTGTCGAGGCGCACAGACCCATCAGCAGCGCCTCGCCGCGGAGCGACTGGAACAGCGCCTGGTGGCTGGCCAGGACCGCGCCCTTCATCTCGTCGGTGCCGAGACCGTAGGGCAGTCCGCGCAGGCGCCACGTCGCCCACACAGTGCCCCACCTGCTCCACATCAGCCCTCCGGAGAGAGCGACCGCTGGCATCCGCATGACGTGCTCCTTACTTTCCTGATGC
>NZ_BAAANG010000054.1:0-3202 GCF_039529675.1 Microbacterium paludicola | reverse complement strand
TCCGTTTCTGCAGCTTCACGAACGCCGGGATTCGGCAGCGGCGGGCCCAGCTGATCCGCCGGTCGAGCCGGTGGATGAGCGTGCCGCCGAGCACGAGCAGCAGGGCCAGACCGCCGCCGAGGATGAGCAGCTGCGGCAGGCCGAGGCCGACGCCGTCGACGATGGGCACGATCACCGCATCGCCGAGGGCGAGCAGCCCGTGCTGGACGGCCCAATCGCGGGCGGGTTCGAGGAACATCCCCGCGAACATGCCGCTGCTGACGGCGCCGGCGAGCAGCATGAAGAGGGTGATCAGGTCGTCGTCGTTGTCGCGCATGCGCTCTCTCCTGTCTCAGTCGCCGGTGGGTCGGCGGACGGTGACGGCGGCTGAGTCGGGCAGCGAGACGCCGCCCGGTTCGCCGGTTTCGAAGTGGCGGTAGTCGATGCAGAGGTAGTCGTCCTCGACGATGTCCTCCTCGATGGACTCGACCACGCCCCACATCTCGAGGTCCTCGTCGACGACGATGAGATCGCCGATCCCGATCTGGCCGATCGGTTCCTCCAGCGCGGGCCCGTACCCCTCGAACAGGTCTGCCTCGGTTGCAGGCTCGGCGTCATCGACGTCGGGCTCGCTGGGCTCGAAGCGGATCTTGGCGGGGATCGGCACGACGTTCGACGGCAGACCCCGTCGTGAGGCCGGCGCGGCCGGGAGGTCCGGCAGCTCGTCGGTGAGGCTCGGTGTCCAGTCGACGATCGGAGCCGAGACCCACTCGGTGTAGGACGGCATGGCGAGCTCCTCGCCCTCGTCGTCGTAGACGGGCTCGGGCGGGCGGATCGCCTTCCGGGTGTAGGTGACGATCGTTGCTTCTCGGATCCGGGCCAGGTGCGCAAGATCCTCGGTGTCGTCGGCACCAACCTTCTGCGGATCCGGCGTGTAGAACGCCTGCGCCTCGACCGGCAGCGACTCGGCATTGAGCGTGACACCGCGACCCTGCTTGTTGCGCGGGATCGCGACGCCGACGGCGAAGCTGTCCCACATCATGTTCGCGCCCTGCGGGGAGAGGCGGCCGAGCGAGTAGCGGGCTCCGAAGTTGTCTCGCATCTCACCGCCGACGAACTCGACGTCGGGGCGCTGCAGGCCGAGCACCAGGTGGATCTTCGCGGAGCGCGCCAGGCGGGCCAGGTCCGGCAGCAGATCCAGCACGGGCGGCTGAGTCGGGTCACCCTTCTGCTTGACGGTCTTGTACCAGCGGATCACGCGGGCCTTGAACGTGGCGTACTCGTCGATGATCACCGCGAGGGGCTCGAAGTCAGCGACGGTGGCCTTGCCCTCCTCGATCAGCGAGTACCGCTCCTCCATGAGCTCGTGCGCCGCGTGCAGCATGCGCACCTGGTCCTCGATGCGGGAGGCGACCAGCTCGACGTTCGGCCAGTCCCGGAACCCGGCGAACTCGATTCGCTTGCCGTCCAGCACCCAGATCCGCCATCGGGCGTTGGCGAGGTGGGTCAGGATCGTGTGCTCGAGCGACGTCTTTCCTGAGCCGGTACCGCCGGCAATGAGGAGGTGCGGCGAGACGGACGGCTGCCAGCACTGCGTGCGTCCGTCCTCGTCGACGCCGATGGGGATCTTGAACGCCTTGTAGACGGCGTGGGTCTGCTTCTCCTGCGGGCCGTCGACCTCGTGACGGACCATGTCCGGCAGCTCGGGCCGGATCTCGAACATCACGGTGTCGGCCTCGAGGTCCCAGCGCGCGCGCCACCGGCCGGGGAGCATCTGGCTGAGGGTGCGTTCGATCTGGCTGCGGCGGGCGCCCTGCGAGATCCGCGGGCCCACGTTGTGCTTGACGTCGATGCGCTGCAGCTGCCCGAACGAGTCGAGCGTGATCTTGGTGGAGGCACTCTCCCCCAGCAGCGCCGCGACGACTTTCTCGGCCCGCTCGTGCGTCTTGGTCTTCTTCTCGCTGGTGGTCAGCTCGAGCTCGAGGAGGCACCGGCGCACGTTGTGCCGGCGCACCTTGTACGAAAGGCCCATCCGGCGCGAGAAGCTCTCGACCACCCGTGGGACGAACCGCTCCTCGTCGTCGTCGATGTCCGCTGCGTACCGGATCAGCACCCGCTGCGGGTTGCCGACCCATCCCCGCGTCCATCGACGCACCTTGACGAGATCCCGACTGGGGACGCGGGCGCCGAGCATCGGCATGACCGCCTGGATGCCCGGCTCGATCCGGCTGCCGCGCATGAAGGTGCGCACCGCTGAGCTCACCATCGCCGCCGCGAGCACGCCGGCGCAGATCCAGATCGGCACGATCCACTCGGTGTGCTCGTCGATCAGCAGCAGAACGCCGTGAGCGACGACGGCGAGAGCGAGAAGGACAGCCACACTGCCCAGGCCGGCGATCCGCCGCGGCGGGAGCACGCTCAACGGCTGCGCCTTCGGCGCGCGCGGGCGGGACGCGGTGAGGCTCATGCTCGGGCCCTCGGAGGAATGACCGGCTCCGGATCCAGCAGCTCGGCGATCTCCGCTCGCACGGACGCGAGGTCCTCCTCGAGCTGCGCCCACTCCGCGATCCTGCGCGCGGTGACGGTGACGGCTCGCTCACGCTCACGACGCGCGATGTCGCATTCGACACGGAGCGAGATCTCGCGTAGGCGCGCGTAGGGTCGTTCGAACCTGGCCCGGATCTTCGAGCACCTCGCCAGCAGCATCCGCAGATGCTTCTCGACGTCGGGGTTGCGGATCGCGGTCTCGGCCCGCTCCACCAGACTCGCCCGCAGCGGCGGGGCGCTAAGCGGGGCGGTGTACTCCTGGCGTCGACGCGACGTCGGCTTGAGCTCGTCCATCGAAGATCCTCCTGTTCGCTCACCCCTATAGGTGAGCCCGGAGGCCCCCGTCTGACAGCCGTTCAGAGATCCAGGCCTCGCCGCGCGCCGCGCTGTGATCAGGTGACGCAGGGGCGATGCAGGGTGGGCATCGGCCCTGCATCGCCCCTGCATTCGTGTCCGATGACAGTGGATTTGTAGTTCGTGGCATTGATCTTGTGTTCGAGAACCGCGGGATTCCGCGATGGTCGAACGACGTCCCCGCTGAGTACCCGACGTTCCGTGCCATCGATTGTGTGGATCGGCGGAGCGGAGCGACAATCGCGGCCGGAGCGGGCTCCCAGTGAGAACCTGGTGCTGGTGATGTAACGCTTTGCCTGTCAGTGGACATGAACGTGGTGTT
>NZ_BAAANG010000053.1:0-694 GCF_039529675.1 Microbacterium paludicola | reverse complement strand
GGCCGACATCGACGGGAACTCCTGCGACCAGCGCAACGACGTCCTGCAACGCGACCTGGTCGACGTCGTCCTCGACGTCGACGGCTGCACGGTCCTCACCGGTGTGCTCGAGGACGACCCGTACACCGGCCGCGACATCGTCTTCCAGCACGACAAGGTCGCCGAGGAGGGCAACCCCGGGTCCCAGGGAGTTCAGATCGAGCACATCGTGAGCCTCGAGGCCGTCCACCGCGGCGGAGGCTGGCGATGGTCCCCCGATCGCAAGATGGCGTTCGCCAACGACTTGGCCAACATCATTGCCGTCGACGGGCCCTCCAACAACGCGAAGCAGGAAGCCGGCCCCGCCGACTGGCTCGTCCCTGACAACCCGGAGTACCGCTGCACCTACGCAGCCCGGTACACGCAGATCCTCCACGACTGGGAGCTGGCCGTCGACGTCGACGACCGCGACCAGCTGGTCCACACTCTCACCGACTGCAGCGATCAGCCCGCGTCGGTATCATGACCGCGGGCGCCCGGCTCGAGGCGACGCGATCCTCTCCTAGGTATCTCTGACAAGTTCCTCCGACAGGATCGCGGCCTCGCCGGGCGCTCGCCATTTCTCTGCGGTGCAATCCATCGCTTTTCCGGCTCTCCTGACGTACCTGTGGGTCAGTTTCGGCCTGGGAGGGTGGGGCGGTGGCCGCCGAGGTTG
>NZ_BAAANG010000052.1:0-662 GCF_039529675.1 Microbacterium paludicola | reverse complement strand
CCTTCTCGTCCGCCCCGGCGGCGGTGGGCGATCTGGACCGCCGCAGCGGCGGCGTTGATCGCCGTCGGTGCACCGGTAGGTGCGGTTGCGACAGACTTCGCGGCACGCACGGGCTGGTTCGGGTCGCCCAACCCGGGCGGGGCCAGCGGGCCCGATAGCGAGAGCATCGCCAGCACCGAGTCGGACGGCACGGAGTGGTTCGATCTCGACGCCGACGATCTGCCCGAAGTCATCGCGTCCCTATTTCCCCACTGGTTGCCGCTCGCTCCCGGCGTCACCGACGCCACGCTCTCCGCACGCGTCACGGACGTGTTGACGGAGATGGACGGGCTTGGTCAGGAGACTCTGATCCTGAA
Source organism: Microbacterium paludicola (assembly GCF_039529675.1). Lineage (NCBI taxonomy): Bacteria > Bacillati > Actinomycetota > Actinomycetes > Micrococcales > Microbacteriaceae > Microbacterium > Microbacterium paludicola. Next base: position 306 of record NZ_BAAANG010000052.1, on the reverse strand, counting down.
GACGTATGAGTACGAGGCGTACCGCGACTGGATCGGAGCGTGGATCGCCGCTCATGACCGCGGCGACGTGTCAGGACAGGAGAGGGCAGCGGAGGCGCTTGAGGAGGCGGCCAGCTGGCCTGCCACCGTGGCAACCGATGGCGGCGGCATCGCTGACAGCATGCGGGCTTTCGCGGAGCGGATCTCGGCTGGGGATCACGATGCCGCGCAGGCGCTGGCGCAATTCGAGAAGGCGCCCGGGTGGGACGGGATCGACCGGGAAACGCTCTGGATTGAGATCAACGACCAGGTCACGGGAGCGAAGGG
>NZ_BAAANG010000051.1:0-502 GCF_039529675.1 Microbacterium paludicola | reverse complement strand
TGGGCCTGCAGGTCAACTCGACCGAGGATGGCGCCGGCTGGCTGACATTCTGGCGCGACCTCGTCGCCCGAGGCCTGAGCGGCGTCAAGCTCGTCACATCCGACGCGCACGCAGGTCTTGTCGCAGCGATCGGCGCGACCGTCGGCGGCAGCTGGCAAAGATGCCGCACCCACTACGCCGCCAACCTGATGAGCGTGACCCCGAAGAGCTCCTGGCCGTGGGTGAAGACGCTGCTCGGGACGGTGTTCGACCAGCCCGACGCCGACGCGGTGCACGCCCAGTTCGACCGGGTCCTCGACGCCCTCGAGCACAAGCTCCCCAGATCGTTCGAGCACCTCGAGGCCGCACGCGAGGAGATCCTCGCGTTCACCGCGTTCCCGAAGAGCATCTGGCGGCAGATCTGGTCCAACAATCCGAACGAGCGCCTCAACCGGGAGATCCGCCGCCGCACCGACGTGGTCGGGATCTTTCCGAACCGCGACGCGATCATCCGACTCGTCGG
>NZ_BAAANG010000050.1:0-2748 GCF_039529675.1 Microbacterium paludicola | reverse complement strand
TCCACTGCGATCTGTCAGATCCGGAGTCCACCACCGCGGCATTGACCAGGGCACTGGAACAGGGACCGATCACCCGGTTGGTCAACAACGTCGGCGCGGTGTTCCCGAACCTGCTGGAGGACCAGACCCTTGCCGAGTTCGACGCCGCCATCGCCCTAAACCTGCGCAGCGCCTTCCTATGCGCCCGGGCGCTGCTGCCGGGCATGCGCGCGGCCGGATTCGGCCGCATCGTCTCGATGTCCTCGCGGGCGGCGTTGGGCAAAGAGCGCCGCACCGCCTACGCGGCCACCAAGGCCGGCCTGCAGGGCATGACCCGGACCTGGGCTCTGGAGGAAGGCGCGAACGGCATCACCGCCAACGCGGTCGGCCCCGGCCCGATCGCCACCGAACTGTTCACCACCGCCAACCCGGCCGACGCCCCGGCAACCCAAGCCATAATCGACTCCGTGCCCGTCCAGCGGATGGGCACCCCCGAGGACGTCGCCCACGCGGTCAGCTACCTGCTGGATGAGCGCTCCGGATTCGTCACCGGCCAAACCCTATACGTCTGCGGAGGCATGACCGTAGGAGCCCACCATGACTGAACCGTCAACCCCGCCGCGCAGCCATCCCCGGCGAGACCACCGCCCGCCTGTCCACCCTGAAAGCCCACGGTCTGCTCGAGGTACCCGTCGCCGAGATCACCGCCCGGCTACGGGTGGCCGCTGAGGTCGCGGAGGCGGTGGACGGGGCCGCCCTGATGCAAGAATGCGTGCCCGAACGCGAGGACCTCAAACGCCCGCTGTTCTCCGAACTCGCCGAGCTGACGGGCCGGCACTGCGTGCTGGCCTCATCGTCATCGTTCATGACCACCTCCACCTCGGCGGCCGGCACCGGCGCGGAATCCCGCGCACTGGTCGCCCACCCCGGCAACCCGCCCTTCGCCATCCCGGTGATCGAGCTAGTCCCTAACCCCCAGACCACCCCCGAGACCGTGCAGCGCGCAGTTGAGTCCCGCATAGTGGTGTAACGCCCGGTGGCCGGGCACGTTGTCTCAGACGTGGACGCGGCCACCGTGTGATCCTTCGAGTGAACCTCTCACAGCACCCTCGAATGGAGTCATCACGATGACCGCTCCTCATATTCTCGACCCTGCCGGCCTGCTGGGCGAAGCCCTGTGCGAAGCGTCCCCCGACATGATGCGCCACCTGCTGCAGACCATGATCAACACCCTGCTCTCCGCGGACGCCGACGCCGTGATCGGCACCGAGTGGGGCAAACCCACCCCGGGCCGAGCTACCCAGCGCAACCCCCACCGGGCACACCAGCAGCCGACGTGGATGAACGGTGGCACGCCACTAAATACATCCCGTAGGACCCGCCCGGTGTCGGTCCCGATGACCGGGCGCCATACGGCGCACGCTCCATCAGGCTTGGTGACGGGCTTGCGGCGTCCACCGAGCGCCCAGTTGAGGTACACCCCAACCTGACGTCAGGGCGCCATTTCGATGAGCGTCAAGATAGGGTCTGATTTTGTATTGCTTGACGCACTCTGCGGAGGGTCTTAGATTTCACCCTGACACTTTGACGACGGGAGACGCCGGTGGCAGGTCAGCGGATCGGGTACGTGCGGGTCAGCACCCTTGACCAGAACGAACAGCGCCAGCTCGAGGGCCTGGCCCTGGACCGGGTCTACGCGGACAAGGCCTCCGGCAAGGACGTCAACCGGCCGCAGCTGGCGGAGCTGATCCGGTTCGCCCGCGACGGGGACACCGTGCTCGTGCACTCCATGGACCGCCTGGCCCGGAACCTGGAAGACCTGCGGGCGGTCGTGCGCGCCCTGACCGACAAGGGCGTGCGAGTGGAGTTCCTCAAAGAGAACCTGATCTTCACCGGCGAGGACTCACCCATGGCCACCCTGATGCTCTCGGTCATGGGCGCCTTCGCCGAGTTCGAACGCTCCCTGATCAAGGAACGCCAACGCGAGGGCATCGCCCTGGCCAAGCAACGCGGCGCTTACAAGGGACGTAAACGTAGCCTCAGCTCGGAGAAGATGGCCGGCCTAGTGGCCAGCGCGGCAGCCGGCACGCCGAAGTCCGAACTGGCTCGCCAGTACGGGGTCAGCCGGGAGACGGTCTACCAATACTTGCGCCGTCACGCCGCGGCCACGACAGAACCGCCTGGCACCCCCGAGAACATCGTCACCGTCTCTACCTAGCGCTGTCAGCCCGCCGCCATATCCCTACCCAGCGCGCCCACCGGATCCGCACTGACCTCCTGAGCCGATCGCGCCACCCCTGGCGCCTTTACGTGAATAGGACTACTGGGCAGAAGTGATGGCAGCGCATAGGACTTCTGAGCAGCCAGCGTTCAGAAGTGGACAGCACTACTCGCGAGATTACCGACCCCAGAGTGCAGTCAGGTTCTGAAAACGACATACGCGCGGGTCAGCACAGTGGAGGAGAACGTCGAACCTCAGGCCGGCGCCCTTGAGGGCGCGGGGCGCCTGCGGGCCTACACCGGCCATGACGTCAACGGCACCCTCTGAACGGCGCACTATTACTTGGTATGGAGTCTCCATCGTTCCGACTCTCATACCCAGAGGTCTCCTCCCGGCCCCTCGAACTTAACGCATCTGCCGCTTCAACTAAACTTTAGAGGTGCGGACCTCCAAATCCTCACATCGCTCTGAGGAAATTAATACGGGGCCTGCCCCCTGATCTTGGACACGCTGATTCCAGCACGAACGCTGGGGAAGCGAGAATCCAA
>NZ_BAAANG010000049.1:0-1022 GCF_039529675.1 Microbacterium paludicola | reverse complement strand
AGCGAAACCTTCCTTGCTGCGTGGAAGTCGCACAAGACAAGCACCGTAGAGCCGGAGCTGCTCCGCGCGTGGCTGTTCGGCATCGCCCGAAAGGTGCTGTCGCGGTATCGGCGCGGACGAGTCCGCCGGTCCGCGCTCAGCGACCGGTTGCGGGCGACACTCTCCGGAGATCAAGCCGTCCAGATGACCACGAGTGACGAGGAGGCCGAGCTCGCACATCACGTTCGAGCTCTCATCGAGTTTCTCCCCGAGATCGATCAGGAGATCGTGCGACTCGTCTACTGGGACGGATTCAGCCAGGAAGAGGTCGCGCTCATCATCGGCAAGCCCGCCACAGCGGTCCGGACCCGCCTGTCGCGTACGCGGAAGATCCTGCGCGACCAGCTCGCCGAGAGCGGCGATGTCGCGTGACGCGTGGCAGCGAGTTCGGACTACGTGAAGGTCACCGTACGCGTCGGTCCCGCGCGAAGATGGGGACCGTGACGTCTGTGCCGAGCTCAGTCCCGTTGGTTGCGTCGTGCCTTCTCGTGATCGCACTTGCTGGGTGTGCACCCAAGCCCATCATCGGCACCGTGAGCCGTGGCGCACCCGACGGCGTCCAGCTCGACCCACTGAGTGAATCGCCAACCGCCGTCTGGGTCGAGCGCGGCGAGTCGTTTGCGGTTGTGACCATGGGCAGCTCGAGCTGCCCGGCGGTGGCAACGAAGGTCGAGTCCAACGGGGATGACCTCGTTTCCGTAACGTTCGGATCCTCTTCAAACGAGCCGTGCACTGCAGACATTGCGCCGACGACCCATCAGTTCGATCTCCCGGAGGAATTGACACGCGACTCGATCAGTGTGGAAATCCGCTTCGAAGACTGGCCCGAGGTCTACACAATCCCCCTGAGCTAACGTGGCCATCACCGCAACAGGCTCAGATCGTCCAGTTCGCCCGGGTGGGACGAGAGTAGTCAGCGGGGCCTGCCCCCTGATCTTGGACACGCTGATTCCAGCACGAACGCTGGGGAAGCGAGAATCCAA
>NZ_BAAANG010000048.1:0-767 GCF_039529675.1 Microbacterium paludicola | reverse complement strand
CGAAGGCCTGCCAATAGTTTCAATGCCACAACTTCGGTGGCGTGCTTGAGCCCCGTTACATTGTCGGCGCGGAATCACTTGACCAGTGAGCTATTACGCACTCTTTCAAGGGTGGCTGCTTCTAAGCCAACCTCCTGGTTGTCAAGGCAACTCCACATCCTTTCCCACTTAGCACGCGCTTTGGGACCTTAGTTGGTGGTCTGGGTTGTTTCCCTCTCGACTATGAAGCTTATCCCCCACAGTCTCACTGCTGCGCTCTCACTTACCGGCATTCGGAGTTTGGCTGACGTCAGTAACCTTGTAGGGCCCATCGGCCATCCAGTAGCTCTACCTCCGGCAAGAAACACGCAACGCTGCACCTAAATGCATTTCGGAGAGAACCAGCTATCACGAAGTTTGATTGGCCTTTCACCCCTATCCACAGCTCATCCCCTCAGTTTTCAACCTAAGTGGGTTCGGCCCTCCACGACGTCTTACCGTCGCTTCAGCCTGGCCATGGATAGATCACTTCGCTTCGGGTCTAGGACACGCGACTATGGTCGCCCTATTCAGACTCGCTTTCGCTACGGCTACCCCACACGGGTTAACCTCGCCACGTATCACTAACTCGCAGGCTCATTCTTCAAAAGGCACGCTGTCACCCCTACTAAGGAGGCTCCAACGGTTTGTAAGCAGACGGTTTCAGGTACTATTTCACTCCCCTCCCGGGGTACTTTTCACCTTTCCCTCACGGTACTTGTCCGCTATCGGTCATCTGGGAGTATTTA
>NZ_BAAANG010000047.1:0-500 GCF_039529675.1 Microbacterium paludicola | reverse complement strand
ATGCCTCATCAGACGCCGGCGCAACGGCACGGGCGCGCTATCGCGAGCTGATCACCAGCGGCGACGGCGCAGACGCGGTGCGTGACCTGGCGGCCCTCTCCGAGGAGCACACCGTCGCCGTGCTGTGCTTCGAAGCAGACCAGACCCACTGTCACCGCGAGCAGATCATCGCCGCAGTGGCGGGCTCATCCGTCCTGGTCTAGATCGAACAAGCCCACGCTGGTGCCGACACCCTCCGGCGGGTAATAGACTCCGAGCACGCTGAAGCTGTGGCGCTTGCGTGCATCCTCGAAGTTGCCCATGAAGAACGAGGTCTGACGGCCTGGAGCGAACATCTGGGTGAGGAACTTCCGTTCGATCTGAGCGATCGCATCGGTGTCGTTCTCGTGACGCAGCCGCCCCTGCAGAGCTGTGAGCTCCCAGTCCAGAATCTGCCCCGTGTGTCGAGGACATCCATCATCCGTGCAGAAGTACTCATAGCGGGCTATGAACCTTGGCGC
>NZ_BAAANG010000046.1:0-1507 GCF_039529675.1 Microbacterium paludicola | reverse complement strand
TACGACGCAGCGGTCGCCGCCTACCAGGCGGCCGACGACGGCGACGTGAAGGCGTACGAGCACTACGAGGACCAGCTGCTCGAGATCGTCCACGAGCTGGTCGGCGCTCTCCGCCCCGGCAGCTGACCCAACCACCCCGCCCGGCGCAGCCCCGGGTGGGGTGCATCACCGCCGCCGTGCCGCAGCTCCAAATGTCCGCCACCGCTGCTATATTAGTACCTGTCAGAGATACTAGATGGAGGAATCCGATGAGCCAGACCAAGAGCCCCCACGGCCCGCTGCTCAACCCGTACGACACCGGCGAGCGCGCCGAGCCCGTGCCTTGGATCAGCGGCAACCCGCACACCTTCCGCCCGTTGCTCGACCACGAGGCCGACCGCTTCGGCAAGGTCGACTACGAGGACGCCGAGGGCAGGACCCTCGCCACCGTCTGGGTCGAGCGCGACGAGAGCGGCGAGTACGTCATCCGCGTCGCGCACTTCGGTGATCGGCTGCGCATCGAGGAGGTCGCCTCGTGACCCGCCGGATCCGGATCGTCATCGACGACCTCGACCGCGGCGCGGACCCGGCGCGCCCCTGGACGCTGATCCTGTACCGCGACGAGGCCGACGGGACGCCGAGGCGCAAGCCGCACCGCTCTCCCCTCGTTGGGGCGAGCATCCCGGACATGCTCCGCGCGCTCGCGGACAGCTGGTCCGACTCCGACGAGGCCGAGCTGCGCACGCTCGAGCACGAGCGGGCAGGTATTCCGGAGATCGGCACCGCCCGCCGCCGACGCAAGCGCTGAGTCAAACTCCCGGGGCCCGGGTGACGCGCCCTCGGGCCTCGGGAGTCAGCACTGCCACCAGCGTCGACGCTCCACTGATACAGCAGCCGGTCCGTCGACCACTCCGCGCACAAACCTGTTGGCGGCCAGGGGTTGACTGCCGCACGCCATGCGCGTATATTAGTACCTGTCAGAGGTACTAATAGTCGGAGGTCATCATGAGCAACACAGTCCTGGAAGATCGCGAGACGCTCCAGCAGTTCCTCGAGCGCAAGCACAACCCGTCCTGGAAGCCGGCACCGCTGCCGAAGTCGCGCGCGATCCCCGCGCTGAGCGACCAGGAGTTCGAGCGGATCTACCGCGAGCACATGGCCGAGTGGGGCCACCCCGTCGACGAGCACGCCGACATCTTCGCGTCGCTCCCGATGCGCGGCGCCGGCCGCCCGTTCCGCCTCGGCAACAAGCCGCAGGGCGAGAAGGTCTACCCGCTCGAGGTGAGCGAGTCCGGCCTGTACGCCGTCGCGAAGCAGCGCAAGGGCCGCTACGACGTCTTCCACATCCCCTCGGGCCTCCGGGTGCCCACCATCGTCCCCCGCGCGGGAGCGGACACGCTGCAGGTCGGTACCGCCGCCGACGGCGACGGCTTCCGCCTGCGGCCGCACGCGGTGCGCTTCATGCGCGCGATCGACGCAGCTGGCGTCCTCGACGACAGCCCGGAGGGCATCGGCCGCAGCATCGACA
>NZ_BAAANG010000045.1:0-4888 GCF_039529675.1 Microbacterium paludicola | reverse complement strand
CTGGGCGGACGAGTCCCTGCAGCAGGGCGACGGATCTTTCGCGATCGCCGTATGCGAGGCGAACGAGCCCGGCTACTGGACTCTCGACTACCGCCTCGGGACGCTCGAGGAGGCCAAGACCCTCGCCGCCGCGATCAACAGCGGCCGCGGCCTCAGCGCAGCCGAGGCGCTCGAGATCCGGATCTCCTCCATGAACGCCCACCTGGCAGGCCTGCGCGTCAGCCGGGACGCAGCCAGGGACCCTCGTTGAGCACCACCGGGGACACCGAGAGGGTCGCGCTGCTCGTGGAGCTCACCAGCGGAGAGGTGGTCGCCGTCGAGTTCCGATCTCGCGAGCTCGCCGACTGGTGGGAACAGCGCATGCCGTTCGAGGTCGTCGGTCGACCGCGGATGGTCTCGGCTCGCTCGCTCGCCGTCGGCGTCGCTATGCGAGAGCGCCGCGGAAACGACGCCACGAACGCTCCAGGGGATGACGGCTGACGCCCACCGCGGCGATCTGTGATTGGGTCGCACCATGACATCCCGACGCTCCGACACCGTCGACTATTCGACCCAGTGCACCGTGATCATCACGTTCCACGACGGCGACCGTGAGGACCGGATCGTCTACGAGCGCCCCCAGCCCCAGATCCCGGACGGTCCTCTCAGCACGTTCGATCGCATCCGCATCTCGCAGTTTCAGACCGACGACGAGCTCACCACCGAGGCACGCGCGATCTTCTCCGACATGAAGCGGAACGACCGCATCGGCAAGGACGCCACACTGAGCTCGATCTTCATCGCCCGCACCGCGGCGGCCGCGCTCGAGATGGGGCTCTAAGCCCTGACTGCTGCAGGGCAGGCTCAGGCGCACGCTCTGTGAGCTCGCCGCGTACATGGTGGAGGTGAAGCCACATCAACGCATCCGCCGCTGCCTCCGCCGCATCACCCGAACCGCACGGGCCATCGCAGACCTCGCGCGAGAGCTCACCCGCCTCCTCATGTGGGTCCTCGCCGCCGGAGGCCTCGTCATCGCGGTCGCGAACTCAAGCGGGGGTGCGGACCTGCTGGTGAGCATTCTCGAGCTCGCCGGCAGCATCCGCTGACCCCAGCCCCTCGCGGCGGGCTAGTAGTCCTCGAGGCGGCGCACGAGCGACGACGTCGGGCAGCCAGAGCGTCTGCGGGGCGCCCCGGGGTGCGCGCTCGAACAGCTGCTCGAGCGCGGCCTGTGGAGAACGGCCGCGAGGCGACGGGACGGTCCCATAGGCTCACGCGTCATGGACGAGCTCGCCGCCTACACGCAGCCGCGCTGCCCCAGCTGCGGGACCGTGCTGATCACCGTGGCACACGGATACGTCTGCCGTTCGTGCCGCCTCGCATACTCGGACCAGGTCCTCATGCACCAGGCGCCGGCGATCGCACCTCAGCGAGGCACGTGAGCTCCGTTCACCAGCACACCGGTGGCGATGATCTGCTCTCCTCGTGCTGCTCGGCGATCGCGCAGTCGTTGTGGAACGGGCCGCGGGAGGTGCCGATTGCGTCGTCGTCCTCTGCGATCTTCTCGCCACAGCCGGTGCACCGTGGCGACCGCCAGGTGCCGTCGTTGGGGATGTCGGGTCTGCCGGCGTCGACCCATGCCGCGATAGTCGCCCAGTCCGGACCGCCAGCGGGGTACTGCGTGATCTTCTTGGTCATCGGTGCGGTTCAGCTGATCGCTGCGGACCCCGGTCGCTCGAGCAGCTGGATGACGCGCGCGGGCTCTTCATAGGCCAGGGCGAGGTCGGCGATGTCGCCTTCGAAGATGCGCTCGGCATCCAGCGGGGTCGTCAGCTCCGCGATGACGAGCTCGGCCCGCTTGGTGACGTTGGCGTGGAACCACAGCAAACACCGACCGACCAGCGCGTTGTATGCCCCGAGCGGGATCGGCTCCGAGGGGAACAGCGTGGCGTACACCGCTCGAGGGTCGGCGGCGGCCGCGCTCACGGACGGCAGGAGGAAGGTCCACTCGGGCGAGCGGTCCGCTTCCCAGGTGCCGGACTCTCGCGCCGCGGCGAGGATACGGTCCGCCTCGAGGTCCTCCGGCGTCGACGGCGCGATCGCGGTGACGAAGGTGCCGAACTGGTCGAGGGCCCGGTCGACGGCAGCGGCGACGTCGTCGAGCCATGCCAGGGCCGGCGCATACGCCTGGGAAGCGTCCTCCCAGGCGCGCACAGTGGCGGGGTCGAGGCCAAGGGCCTCGGCGAGCTCGTCGACGGTGATGCCGAGGGCGGAGCGGCGCAGCGCGAGCGTGCCGTCTCGCATCGACTCACCTCCCGAACGGCCGGACACAGCGGCCGGGACAAGTCTTCCAGCGCTGTCAGTCATTCCGTGCTCGCCTTCTGGCGGGCGCGCTCTGCCGCGATGGCGCCCAGGGCGTCACCGGGAGCGATGTAGAGCAGGCTCACCTCGGCGCCGATCGCGGTAGCGGTCTGTGCGTCCCAGAAGCCACGACGCCCCGGCTCGCTCGCCAGGCGTCGGGCGCGCGCAGCCGAGGTCACCACTTCGGTGGCGAAGACCTCGATCTCTCCCGTGGCACCGTCGCGCCACAGCGTGAGGTACCGGACGTCGTCGGCGCGTTCCAGGTCGCCCTGTACGAGGAAGCCGACCACGTCAGAGGGCAGGACGAGAGGATGCCGGCCATATCCGGCGGGGTGGCGAACGCGGCGCAGCGCACGGGCGATCTCCTCGGCCTCGAGCTGCGCACTCAGCCCGTTCACTCGAGCAAGCGATCGCTGCTGCTGAATCCGCGTCGCGCGACCCACGCTGAGACGGGTGCGCAGCGAGTCGATCTCCGACGCGGTCGGCTCAGGAGCGCTCGAGATCTGCGCGACGAGCTCGCGCTGCCCCCGCGGCGAGGAGTCGTACGCCTCCTGCTTCCGCTGCAGGTACTCCTCCGCTCGAGCCAGCCGTTGCCGAGCTCGCCGGTCGTCGGGAGAACGCTCGGCCGTGTCCCGCGCACGCGCACAGCGCTTCTGTGCGCGCGAGAGCTGCTGCGCCGTGTGCGCGCTGCATCGCGGCCCCGGTCGCGGGTCACACATCCTCGCTCCGAACCCGTCCCGTGGCGTGGGCGTCGATCGTCATGTGCCTCCTCTTGGCGTCCTCCGTATAGGTGCCTCGCGGGCCTCCGATCTGACAGCGAAAAGACACCCTGCGGCGGATCCGATCTCGGGGGTTGCATCCCTGTCGAACACAGACTATATTAGTACCTGTCAGAGATACTAATAGAAGTTGGAGGGGCATCATGGCCACGAAGACGAAGCGCAGCAGGGCCCGCAAGACGCTCACCCCCGAGGAGCGCCAGGCCCGCGTCGACGAGCTGCACGCCAAGATCACCGCGCAGGTCGAGCAGCTGCGCGGGTCGGATGGATGGGCGCGGTTCCTGAGCTACGCGCGCAGCTTCCACAGCTACTCGCTCAACAACCTGATGCTGATCCTCGCCCAGCGCGAGAACGCCACCCAGGTCGCCGGCTATGTGAAGTGGCGCGAGCGCGGCCGCCAGGTGCGCGACGGGGAGAAGGCGATCAAGATCTTCGGCTTCTCGCAGAAGCGCATCACCGAGACCGACGAGAACGGCGAGGAGAGCACCCGGGTGATTCCCCGATTCCCGATCCTGTCCGTGTTCGACATCAGCCAGACCGACCCGATCCCAGGCCACCCCGGAGTGCCCGAGAACCCGGTGCGGCAGCTGACCGGCGACGACGACTTCGGCATCGTCGACGACCTCACCGCGCACATGACCGCCCAGGGTTGGCAGGTCATCCGCGAGCAGCTGCGGGAGGGCTTCAACGGGTACGCCTCCGGTGAGCGCCAGACGATCGCCCTGAACGCGGCGATCGCACCCGCCCAGGCTGCGAAGACGATGATCCACGAGGTCGCCCACGTCACGCTCGGCCACACCGACGACCAGGCCGACTACGTCGCTCACCGCGGCACCCGGGAGGTCGAGGCCGAGTCCACCGCCTACATCGTCGCCGGAGCGCTCGGGCTCGACACCGGCTCCTACAGCACCGGATACATCGCCGGCTGGGCAGAGAAGGCCGACGCCGACGTGATGCGCGAGACCGCCAGCCGGGTACTCGCCGCGGCGCAGAAGATCATCGAAGTCCTCACCCCCGCGGCCGCGGACCACGACCTGGCCGCGTGAGGAGGCCACGGTGAGCGAAGTCAAGACGGAAGGGGCCCGCGTCGCCTACGGCGACCGGGTCGCCTTCGCCGGCATCGTGTGGGAGCTGCAGGACACCCGCCAGCCCGAGACCCACCACCAGGACCACCTCGGCAGGCTCGTCCCCGTCGACCCGGAGACCGGCGAGCGGGTCGAGGTCATCCGCATCGGCCGCGCCGAGCGCATCGGCGTGCAGATCTCCCTGACCGCCGCCGGCGATCACGTGCACGCCTACCCGTCGACCCGCGGCTACACGCCGGAGCTCACCGACGCGCAGCGACGCACCTTGGCCGAGGCGATCGAGCAGGTCGACTTCGACGTCGCGCCGCTGCAGCCGATCGAGCGCGCACAGCGTATCGGCGACCGCCTGCAGACTCAGGTGCGCTGGCTGGTGGGCCAGGCCCTCGGCTATGAGCTGCGACAGAGCCTGCGCGAGTCCCTCCAGCATCTGCCCGCTCCCCGGCGCGAAGCCCTCCTCGAGGAGCTCGCCGCGCGCATCGCCGACACGTTCACCGAGCAGCTGCGCCGGGACCTGCGCCTCCTCTGAGCTCGTCGGTCAGATCCCCACCCGGCCACCCACCTACATAGACACGAGAGGAGACCGTCATGAGCATCCGAGCACGCGGCCCCGTAGCTGTGGCGATCGCCGCCGTCCTCGCCGCCGGCGCCTGGTTCGCCGTGGACACTGCCGGTCCCGCGCCCGCCGAG
>NZ_BAAANG010000044.1:0-4371 GCF_039529675.1 Microbacterium paludicola | reverse complement strand
GAAGGCCGCTCAGAGCGGATTCAAGGGTTGAGCCGAAGGTGAATCCCGCGAGCCTCCTCTCGGTTCACCCCCCTTCGGAGATGCCCCCATCTGGAGAGGGCGCCGCCCCCGCCCCCCTCCGGGAGGATTACCCTGCACTTGGCCGGGCACCTCTCAGCGCTGACCATGCGCCCACCCTGCACCCCTCCTGCGCCACCCCTGCATTGCCCCTGCGTTATCCATGCGCATGGTAGGTGCAGGGTGATTGCAGGGTGCGCGCAGGGCCTTGCTCGGACCGGTATTGCCTATGCGGTTTCCTTGCGCGGGGCATGTGCGGGTCATGCGCGGGGTAAATACCGAGGCGGCGATGGGTATACATCGGATCAGGCATGGACAACGCATAGCTAGTTGCTTGTCCTGTCACGCCCGAACGCTTGCCCTGCAAGGGGCTGTCAGTTGCTGAGCGCGGGGCCGTTCAATGCCCTGCGCTAGCCACGCGCATAGCAATGCACAGTTTGGTACTTGCCATGCGCACGGCCTGCATATAGCCTGCTGCCATGCAGATGACTAGCAGCAACCGGACCAGCGCACGGGGTGCGCGGTGCTGAGCACAGACGTGCGCGAGCGGCTCAACCGCGTCGGCGCAGTGATGACCCGCAAGGGGGGCGTCGGCAAGACCACGATCACGGACAACGTCGCCGGGCTGCTCGCCGCTCAGGGGCTCCGGGTCCTGGTGATCGACCTCGACCACCAGGGACACGTCGGCATCGACTTCGGATTCCGAGACTCTGAGGTCGACGACGACGGGGAAGCGCTCTACGACAGCCTGACCAACCGCAAGCCCCTGCGCCCCCTCAAGAACGTCCGCAAGAACCTGGACGTCGTCGCCGGAGGATCAGCGATCGAGGACCTGCAGCGAGAGCTGTACCGAGCTGAGTTCGGGGGAGAGGACACGACCCCCTGGCTCGCCGAGTCTCTCGCTCCGATCGCCGGCGCGTACGACCTCGTCCTCATCGACTGCCCTCCAGGCGTCGGCCCCGTGCAGGAAATGGCCGCGTTCGCATCGCGGTGGATCCTGGCAGCCACCCAGGCCGACGACGCTTCGATCCGAGGCATCGAAGATCTCGGCTCCCTCCTGGAGTCCACCCACCGGAAGGGCCACACGAGCCTCACCATGCTCGGCGTCGTTCTCACGATGATCCCCAGCAACTTCACCCGCCGCATCAACGACGCACGCCAGGACCTCCACGAGCTGGGGGAGGGCGTGTACGTGTTCGACGCGATCGTGCCCGACGCCGCGGCCGCCGCGATCGACGTGCGCAAGACCGGCCAGCTGTTCCACGAGCTCAAGGCCGGGGCAGAGCAGCAGGCGCAGCAGAAGATCTGGCTTCGCGTGCGCCGCAAGGAGGTCTCGTCGACCACCCTGATCGCCCAGTCCGTCGTGACCCTCGCCGAGACGATGGAGGACCTCGCCGCGGAGGTCGTGGAGCGGATCGCGAGCCTCGAGCAGAAGAAGCCGGCCACCCGGCGTGAGATGAAGGAGAAGGCAAAGTGAGCGCACTCGGGGATGGACCCAGGGAGAAGCGCAAGCGTCGCACGCTCAACGCCGCCCTGCTGGCACCGGTGACGGACGCGCCCGCAGAGGATGACGAGCGCGACGAGTCGAGCCCGGAGGAGGCCGACCAGGCACCCTTGGGCGCGCCTGACGTGGCGCCCGCTCCCGAGCCCGTCCGCACTCCACGCGCCCCGCGTACCGCCAAACAGCGGCCGGCAGCCCCGGTGAAGCCGAGCAACGACGAGACGAGGAAGAAGGAGTCGATGAGCGTCGAGCTCAGCGCTCCTGAGTCGCTGAGCGCCCGCATCAGGGCGTTCAAGGCATCCACGAAGGTGTCGATGCCGACCCTCGTCCTCGACGCCATCGAGGCCACCGTCGACGACCTGCCGCAGCTCATCGCCGAGCGCCTCGGCGTGCAGCACCCGAAGGCAGCGCAGCGCAAGCTGTTCGATCGCCCCGCACCCACGGTGCGGATCTCCAGCCGGGATGAGAAGACCGAGGCGTACCCGATGCGCATGCGAACGGACCACGTCGCTGTGCTCGACCAGCTCAAGGACGAGGTGGGAGCACCCAGCCGCAACCTGCTCATGGTCGTGGCACTCGATGCATACCTGCCGGGCGGTGACGACGAGAGCTGAGGCTCCCGGTCAGATCTGGCAGGTGACAGACACCTATACGGGCAAGCATCACCACGAGGGGGAAGACCAGAATGACTCAGGTAGAGACCGTCGAGCGCACGGACGCGAAGCGCGGTCGACGAGCCGGCAAGGAACCAGCCGAGGAGACCGCCAAGGGGCCGAGCCCCGCAGCGCCCAGGCCGGTCAAGTCGCGCCGCCGCACATGGGTGATCGCGCTCGGCATCGCCATCGCGCTCGTCGGCGGGCTGCTGACGTGGACCATCACCACGCAGCTGTCGGCGACCGAGACGCTGTTCACCACGAACAAGCCGATCGCTCGAGGCGAGACGATCGACGCCGACGACCTCACCACGATCGCGATCGCGGGAGGCCAGAACACCGAGGCGATCCGGGCGGACAACCCCGGAGACGTCGTCGGGAAGGTCGCCGCCGTGGACCTGCCCGCCGGAACCCTGCTCACGCCGCAGTCGTTCACCGAGAGCCTCCCCGTTCCAGAAGGCGAAGCCGTCGTCGGCCTTGCGCTCACGCCCGCGCAGCTGCCGAACCATCCGCTGGCCGCCGGCGACAACGTCCGGGTGATCGCCACGCCGGCTGTGCAGGCCGAGGTCACCGGGGAGCCGAAGACCTACGAGGCGACGGTCTACACCACGCGGTTCGACCAGGCGAACAACCTGTGGGTCGTGGACGTCATCGTGCCCGAAGAGGATGCGTCCCTGATCGCCGCTCAGGTCGCGACCCAGCGTGTCGCGGTCGTGCTGCTCGAGTCGTCGGGGGAGTAGGCCGTGGCGATCGTCTACCTGACCAACGCATCCGGTGCGCCCGGTGTCAGCACCCTCGCCACGGCGCTGACGTTGAACTGGCCGAAGCGGGCCGTGCTGCTCGAGGCGGATGTGACGACCACGGGCCATGTCCTCACCGGCCCCCTGCAGGGCCAGGTCGGGCACAGCATGGGCATGACGGAGCTCAACGTCGCCCACCAGCACGCGCCGCTCACCGGCGAGGACCTGTGGGCGCAGCGCGTCGGCCTCTCGGAGGGCAAGGATGCCGTGCCAGGCTTCCGCACGCTCGCCAACGCACGCGGCGCCTCGGAGGACTTCTGGGCCGGCATCCTCGGCGCCGTCGACCAGCTCGGCACCGTGGCGGGGGAGGAGGTCGACGTGATCGTGGACGGCGGCCGCTACCAGGTGCACGACCCGCGCTCGGCTCTGATCGGTCGGGCCGATGCCGTGCTGATGCTCACCGGCCAGACGCTGCCCGACGTCGCCTCCGCGCGCGTGGCCGCCAGCGCGCTCAAGTCCTCGCTCGACAACATCGGACACAGCGAGTGGCTGTCGCTGGTCACCGTCGGAGCTCCCCGCTACTGGGAGAGGGCGGACGTGAAGGACATCGCCAAGGTCGTCGGCGCGGACGTGCTCGGATCCCTTCCCTGGGACCCCCGCGGCGCCGTTCACTACTCGCACGGCAGCGACATCGTCGGCCGCCGGCGCACCAAGTACCAGCGCGCACTGGAGGCTCTGACCCAGTCGGTCACGGGCCTGATCGAGCAGCGCGCATACACCCCCATCGTCCAGGAGCAGCGCGCATGAGCAGCGATCCGAAGCCCGCAGACATCTCGAACCTGCCGATCTTCGCCGACCCGGTCGAAGAGCCGCCGGCCAAGCCCGCCACCAGCCCTGCCCGTCACCTGCTGCGTGCCTCCAGCCGAGCCGCGGCCGAGGAAGCGCCGGCAGTCCCTGAGCCGACTGCGCCAGCCCCCTCACCCGCCCCGGCGGTGGCCGAGACCGCCGAGCCGAGCCGACAGGCCGAGCCTGTCGTGGAGACCAGCGAGCTGACCGCCAGCGCCGAGATGTGGCAGGCGGTGGCGCAGATTCGCGACGCCGTGGCCACCGACCTCGCCGAGGCGCTGCAGGCCCGACCAGACATGAGCGTCCAGGAGCGGGAGACTCTCGGCTCGCAGCGGATCAGCGAGATCATCCGCAGCAACGTCAACGACACCGTCGCCCGTCAGGGCAGCGCGGCCGCGTGGAGCACGGCCATGCAGACCGAGATCCGCACGAACGTGTTCAACGCGCTGTTCCGTCTCGGCCGCCTGCAGCGCCTGGTCGACATCCCCGAGGTGGAGAACATCGATGTCGTCGGGCACGACAACATCTGGCTCACCTTCGCCGGCAACGTGAAGAAGCGCTACCCGTACCCCAT
>NZ_BAAANG010000043.1:0-4592 GCF_039529675.1 Microbacterium paludicola | reverse complement strand
AAGCGCGGCACCACCGCCACCGACGCGCTGGAGAGCGCCGCGGAGGTCGGTAACAGCTGGGTGTTCCGCCGGATCCGTCAGGCCCTGCACCGCGCCCGGTACGCCGGCGTGGCCTCCTGGGACGCGCTCGAGCAGCTCGGCGGAGACATCAATGTCCCTCAACTAGTCGAAATGGCGAAGATCGTCCGGTTGAATGGGGAGCGGGACGCATCCATATATGAAACTGCCCGAGCGAAGGGGAAGAGCCTCCGACATGAGCTTCTCAACCGCGAGCACGAGCAGGCCAACACCGACAGTGAGCGACTGCAGGTCCCGCTCGCACTCTCGCTCGGCATCTACGCCGGGATCATCCTGACGCCGATGATCATCAATTTGTTCACCGCGTGATGTCAGATTCAGCACCATCGCAACACCTATACGAACGCCACCACTACCGAGGGGGATCCATGAAGAAGGCGATCGGGGCCATCAAGGCCCGCTACGACAAGGTCATCGAGACCGGTGAGAAGGGGCTCGAGAGCGCTGAGAAGGCGCTGCTGATCGCGCTCGGCTGCGGTATCGCGGTCGTGCTCGGCGGCGCGATCTCGGCGTTCGTCGCGACCCAGACCGGCAGCCTGCCCTGACCTGGGCCGGCAGCCAGGAAGATCGCCGTGCGCTCGATCCGCCATCGCGTTTCAGATGATCGAGGACTCTCCACCGCAGAGTCCTCGATCATCTGGAGCGTGTTCTTCCTGGTGATCCTCACGATCCTCCAGGCCGCGGTGTACCTGCACGGCTACAACCTCGCTCAGGCGGCCGCCGCTGTCGCCGTCGAAGAAGCCCGGCTCTACGACGCCGGCACCGGCGACGGATACTCCGCCGCCTCGAGCACCGCCGAGAAGTCCGGCGGCATGCTCAACAACATCAGCGTCAACGTCTCCCGCTCGGCCACGCAGGTCTCTGCCACGGTCACCGGAGACGTTCCGCTGCTCGTTCCCGGGATGAACCTCACGGTCACCGGCACGGCGAGCGGCCCGGTCGAAAGGTGGGTGGACTGATGCGAATCCTCCGCCACCTGAGCGCACGTCTCCGCCGAGACGAGCGCGGCCTGGACAGCGCCGAGTTCGTCATCCTCGTGCCCCTGTTCGGCATCATCCTCGGCCTGCTCATCGCCGGCGGACGCCTCGGCCTGGCCGACATCAACGCCCAGGGGGCCGCGTCGGCAGCTGCGCGCGCCGCCAGCCTCGCCGCGACGGCCACGGCCGCCCAGGGCGAGGCCCGCGCCGCCGCCCAGTCGCAGCTCGCCTCCGCCGGCATCAGCTGCGCACCCCTGGACATCGCCGTCGACGCCGGCGGCCTGAACACCGAGATCGGTGAAGCCGGCACCGTCAGCGTGCAAGTCACCTGCACCGTCCCGCTCGGCGACCTGCTCGTGCCCGGCCTGCCCGGCACCCGCACTATCGCCGCCAGCGCCAGCAGCCCGATCGACCCATACAAGGAGAGGGGATGAGCATGCTCCGAAGCATCCTCCAGCGCCTGCGCGACGACGAGCGCGGCTGGGTCGCGCCCATGTTCGTCGTGCTCGTGCCCGTCCTGATGCTCGCCACCGGCCTCGTCGTCGACGGCGCCGCGAAGATCCAGGGCAACATCCACGCCGACCAGGTCGCCGCCAGCGCAGCCCGCGCCGCGACGGCCGCCGTCAGCGGGGGAGCGATCCGCAACGGATCCATGAACCTCAACGGCACCGCCGCTTACCAGGCAGCAATGGACTACGTGAACTCCTCCGGGTTCAGCGGGTCCGCGATCGTCTCCGGCAACGAGATCCGCGTCGAGGTCTGGTCAGATGTAGAGACCATGTTCCTCGGCACGTCGCTGCCCATCAGCGGATCCGCCACCGCGGCGCTGATCACCCAGTGAAGGAGATCTCCATGAAGCTCAACCGCACGACCGCCGCCAGCATCGCCCTCGGCGCGATCGCGCTCGGCCTCCTCACCGGATGCACCACGAGCGCCCCACAGGCCACCGAGAGCCCCTCGCCGACACCCACGGAGACCACGCGCGGGCCGGTTGCGCCGCCCGAGAGCGAGGAAGAGGCCATCGAGCAGGCCGACGCCGTTCTGACCGAATGGTTCGTTACACGTGGTGAAGTCAACGCAGCGGCAGGCACGGAGCTCGACACGAGTCCTCTCGAGGATCTCTCGACCGGTCGAGCGCTCGAAGTGGCAGTGAGGGACGCCACCCAGATCTCCACCGGCCCGGTACTCAATGCCGACACGGAGAACGTCGAGGGCCCGGGACGTGCCGAGGGCGCGATCACCTACGAGATGATCGGCGGCTACGGGCAGGAGTGGGAGGGCGTTGAGAACGGCTTGGTGACGATCAACGCCTGCCAGGACGGCAGCGAGTACACCGTCTATCCGAGCGACGGCTCCGACCCTTATCCGAACGACCAGGAGCGCAATCTCTTCGACTACCAGGTCGTCTACGACAACGAGCTCCAGCGCTGGCTCGTCTACGACCTCATCAGCCAGGGTCAGACCTGCTGATCTGACGTCATCCGAGGGGGGATCGATGAAACGGCGGCTCGCAACAGCATTCACAGCGATCATCGCTGTCGTCGCCGGGTTGCTGCTGGGAACGGCAATCCCAGCGAACGCGGCCGGAGGCGTCTATTACGACCCGGAGACCGACCAGACGTATCTCGTGCTTGAGGCCCCGCCATCGGACCCCGTGTACAGCCCCGACTCGAACGGTTGGACGGCCGGCGCACCTACCTGCTACTGGCTCACGAATAAGTCGCAGGCGCTGTCCTACGGCTTCACCCCCGACAAGATCTACGTCTACGACGCTGAGGGCCCCTTGGAGCGCTGGTACGTCGTCATCCCGTGCGGCGACGGCACCAAGTATTGGTCGAATGAGCGACAGTGCTACAACCGCATGGTCGACGGTGTCTGGCCCGAGCGGCCCGCACATTTCAGCCAGGATGCGGGCTACTACTCGTGCTCCAAGGATCAGTACGGGTACCAGGGCGGCGTTGGCGGAGAGGTGCCGCCGCAGTATTACTGGTCTGAGGCGATCCCTCCCGGGCTCCGAGTCCTCCCGCCCGGCGTAGCCGCCCAGCGACTGATCGAGTCGTTCGCACTGCGCGGCATCGACATCGGCATGGCACCCGAGGTGAACCCGGACTGGGGACACCGCCGCTCCTACGTGGGCATCCCGGTCTGGCTGTGGGTCGACAACCCTCAGCCGCTGACCTGGGGTCCGTACAGCGAGACGGCGACGCTCGGCGGTCAGACGATCACCGCCACGGCGCGGGTCTCCTCCGCGGTGTGGAACATGGGCGATGGCCGCACCCTCGCGTGCGGCGCCGGCACCGCGTACAACGAGGGCTACGGCCTGGCCGACTCGCCGACCTGTGGTCACCGCTACCTGCTGACGTCGGAGAACCAGCCAGGCGATCGCTTCCGCGTGAGCGCCACCACGTACTGGGTCATCGAGTGGGAGTCGATCAACGGCGCTTCGGGCACCGTGAACCTGTCCACCACGAGCGACACCGTCGAGCTCGAGGTCAACGAGCTGCAGTCCGTGAACGTCAAGACGAACGGAGGCTGATGATGATCAAGCGCATCGTCATCGCACTGGGGGCGCTGGCCCTCTCCGCCCTGCTGCTGGCGGGGATCCCGATGCTGCTCATCGAGCTGGCCGGCAACCCGATCCCCTCGTGGGACCGGCTCGTCGAGGCGTTCACGATGCCCGACTACGGGGGCCGGTTCCTGATCGGCACGGTGATCCCCGTGGCTGCGTGGATCGCCTGGGCGACGTTCGCGATCGGGTTCCTTGCCGAGATCCCCAACCAGCTGCGCGCGCTGCGTGGCTCCGCCTCCCCTCGGCACCGCGTGCGTGTGCCGATGCTTGGTGCGCAGCAGAAGGCTGCGGGCGTGCTGATCGCCGCGATTCTGGCGGTGTTCGTGCCGTCGACGGCGATGGCCGCCGAGCCCGCGCACGCGGACTCGTACGCTGCGGCGTCGACGTCGATCAGCCAGACCGCGGTCTACGAGGCGCCGGCGCCTGCCGCTCAGCCTGCGACCGCAGAGGAGGCGGCAACGCCGGCGGCCGAGCAGCGGGTGGTCGAGTCGGGCGACACGCTGTGGGCGATCGCGGAGGAGGAGCTCGGAGCGGGGGAGCGGTACTCCGAGATCTTCGAAGCGTCCCGTGACTCGGTCCAGCCGGGTGGGCAGCAGCTGAGCGACCCGGACCTCATCCTGCCCGGCTGGACCGTGACGATCCCTAGCGCTCAGCAGGCCGCTCCCGCGGCGGTGCCGGACGAAGCCCCGGCACCGCCCGAGCAGGCTCCCGTCGAGGCGCCGGTGACGGAGGATGCCCCTGCCGCCGACGAGGCCCCTGCGGTCTCGGAGACTCCGGCCAGCGAGGCGCCGGCTGGTGATGCTGCGCCGGCAGAGGACGTGCAGGAGTCCACGGGCCCCGGTTTCGTCACCGGCGGTGACGACGCCCCGGCAGAGCAGCCCCAGACTGACAACGCGGAGGCTCCCGCGGCGGCCGACGTCGACGAGGCCGCGGACGAAGCCGACTGGGTCGACGTGGTCGCCGACTGG
>NZ_BAAANG010000042.1:0-4744 GCF_039529675.1 Microbacterium paludicola | reverse complement strand
TCCGCTACCCTCGCGGAAGCGGCATAACCGAACCGACACCGTGTCCACGATCGAGGGTCAAGGCCCGTGTCACGGTGAAGACCGACGAACGGGAGATGACTGCGGGTCAATGGGCGGTGGCTGCAGCCATCGGTTCAGTCGGTGCCGCCCTGTTCGCTGCACTGACATCAGGGCTACTGTCGAACGACGTTGACGGGCCGTCCGGGACAACCTTCGTCATCTTCTTGCTCGGCTGGCTGGTACCCATGACGGGGTGGGCCGGCGCAGTGATCTCTCAACCGGGGAACGCCTCGGATAAGCCTGCGAAGAGTAATCCCCTTCACCAAGCCATGGCAGCTGCTTGCGGGGATCTGCTGATCTTCCTCGCGGTGCTATCGATAGTCCAACTCCTCGCCTCCAACCTCGCCGCGATGCCCATGTGGCCGTTGTTACTGTTCGCCATCACCGACGTGACCTTGAGGTACTGGCTCATCCGCCGGCACCGAGGTGGCGTCAGTACGCCGACCTAATAGGCAAGATCGCGGTCTTGATCTACCTCAGGCGATTCACAAGGTGTCATTTTCAGAACCCGCCTGCACTCACAACCCCAAGATTCCGGGGGCAGTGCAGTCGGCTTCTGAACTTTGGGGGCTCAGTAGTCGTGTGCACCAAGGTCGCGTCTGCTCAATAGTCCTGTTCCCTAAAAGGAAACGATCGCGGACGGCCCCTAGGCGACGAGGAGCATTCTCCATGGTCGAATCCTGCGATTGACCTGCGAGTCTTCGATGTCCTGTCTCGTGGCAGGGGCCCCATGCCGACCGTGTCAGGGTTACCCATGAGGGTCAGTGCAGTCCACTTCTGCATTAATTGCAGTCGGGCGTGGCTTTCGGCGATACATGGCGGTCTTCTGTGATCGCTTGGTGGCGGTTCCGGCCATGGGCTCAGGCGTGTCCGCAAGCGGATCCCTAATGGACACGCTTGGGCCTATGGTCGGGACCGCCACGAGGCGCACATAGGAGGTCGCCACAGTTCCCTGCCTTGGGCGGGGTCGGAGTCGATGGCCCCCATGCTTTCGTAGAGTCGCCGACCCGGCGGATCTGCGACCACGGTGACGTCGGGATTGGCCGGGCCTCCGGCGCGGAGCATGTCCAGTAGGTGCCGCAGGACCTGCCGGCCCCAGCCGAGGCGTTGGTGGGTCGGCGGGGGTCGCCATATCGGCGATGCGAAATACCATCCCCCCTCGTTGATGACCCGGGTCACCATAGCGCTACCCTCTGGACAGCATGTGACACCGGAGGGTGAGGCCAGTACGTCGTGACTATCGAGAGGAAGCCAGCTGTGGAATTCCGACACATGGAAGGCTTCGTCGCGACGGCGGAGGAACTTCATTTCGGGCGCGCTGCTGCCCGATTGCACATTGCCCAACCCGCGCTCAGCCAGCAAATCCGCGCGTTGGAAAAGGAACTCGGCGTTCAGTTGTTCAACCGGAACACGCGGAGCGTATGCCTGACGGAGGCGGGTATCGCCTTGCTGCCCGCGGCGCGAAAAGTCCTGGCGGATGTCGATTTAGCCAGGCGGGTGGCGGTCAGGGGTAGCGAGGACGTCGTGGGTCGGGTCAGGGTGGGCTTTGCCGGGGCCAGCAGCCGCAATGCCCTGCCGACATTGGCTCGGGCGGTCCGGGCCCGGCAACCCGGCATCGAGCTGTTCCTCGAGGGGCAGACCTACGCCGGGGCCGCGGCCCGGCGGGTGGCCGAAGGGACCCTGGACATCGGCTTCGCCCGGCGTCCCATCGGTATCCGGGGTCTGGCCAGCCATGTCTATGAGCGGGAGTCCCTGGTGGCCGCGCTGCCCTCCGACCACCGGCTGGCCGAACGGGACCGACTCCGGGTGGCTGACTTGGCCGAGGAGCCGTTCGTGACGTTTCCGGGCACGGGTGGCTCGAGCGTCCGCGACGCCCTGACCCATGCCGCGATGAACGCGGGGTTCAGCCCGCGGATCGTCCAGGAGGCACCGGATTCGTACACCATTCTCGGCCTGGTCGCTGCGGGCGTGGGCGTCACCATCACCGTGTCCTCGGTCCAACACATCGACACCCCCGGACTGGTCTACCGCCCCTTCAGTGACGACCTCCCGCAGCTGGAGGCCGTCCTCGTGTGGCGGACCGAAGGGACCAGCCGGGCCACGCAGGCCGTGCTGGACCTAGCCGCCGAGGTCCTGCCCACCCCGCCGGCACCCCCGAGCGATAAGTAAATCCACTAACACTGGTTACCATTATGTATTGGACGCTCTTGATGTCGGATGGCAACGTAGTGCAGGTCCCGCTGGCTGTGTGATGACTCACACGGCCTGCACCACACGACCCAACCTGGGAGTAGATGTGAACGCATCGAGCACCGCAGCGCCGGCCGACGCCGCCTTCCGCCAGAAAATGGCCCGCAAGGCCGGCATCGCGTCCTTCGCCGGAACGACCGTCGAATGGTACGACTTCTATGCCTACGGCACCGCTTCGGCCCTGGTGCTCGGCCGGCTCTTCTTCCCGAGCAGCGACCCGGCGGTCGGCACCTTGGCCGCCTTCGCCTCCTTCTGGGTCGGGTTCCTGGCCCGTCCCCTCGGCGGGGTGATCTTCGGTCACTTCGGTGACAAGTTCGGACGCAAGAACGCCCTGGTGACCACCATGCTCATGATGGGCGTCTGCACCACGGCCGTCGGCCTGCTGCCCACCTACGCCCAGATCGGTGTCTGGGCCACCCTCTTGCTGGTCTTCATGCGACTGATCCAGGGCATCGCCATGGGTGGTGAATGGGGCGGCGCTGTGGTCCTGGCCTCCGAGCACGCCCCCAAGGGCAAGGGCATCCTGTACGGTGCGTTCGCCCAGCAGGGTTCCCCCGCGGGCAACCTGCTGGCCACGGTCGTGTGGCTGGTGGTGGCGATGCTGCCCGACGAGCAGTTCTTCAGCTGGGGCTGGCGCGTCCCGTTCCTGCTGTCCGCCCTGCTGGTGGTCATCGGCCTGGTGATCCGCCTGTCCATCGAGGAATCCCCCGTCATGAAGGAACTCATGGTGGAGAAGAAGGTCGTCAAGACCCCCCTCGGCGAGCTGCTGCGCCGCCACAAGGCCATCATCGTCCTGGGCATCGGGGCCTGCATCATCGGCGTGGCCGCCACCTATTTCAAGAGCACCTTCTCCCTGGCCTGGGCCGTGGACGAGGGTTACTTCGAACGCGACGCGTTCCTGGGCATCATCACCATCTCCCTGGTGGTCCAGTTCCTGGCGCAGCCCTTCGGTGCCGTCATCGCCTCGAAGATCAGCCTGAAGAAGGCCGTGTCCATCCTGCTCATCCCCGAGCTGCTCGTGCTGCCGCTGATGTTCCCCCTGATTGCCACCGGCAACTTCGGGCTGGCCGCCGCCGGCATGGCCATCGCCACGTTGCCCCACTCCATGTACTACGCCGCCATGGCAGGCATCCTGGCGAAGTCCTACCCCGCAGGCATCCGCTACACGGGCATCTCGCTGAGCTACCAGATGAGCTCCACCATCTTCGCCGGAACCACGCCGCTGGTGGGCCAGTGGCTCCTCAACACCACCGGGTCGATCCTTTCCGTCATTGCCCTGTCCGTCGTCTACGTCGCGCTCACGCTCTTCTCCGTGATCGCACTGTTGCGCAAGTCCGAGCACCTGGCCACCACCTACGGTGAGTCCGACAGCTTCCACCAGGCCGCGCCGCCAGTCCGGGAGGACGCGACGACAGCCCCGGCAGCACCCGCTAGCCTCGCCACGGTCGCCCCCGAGCCAGGCATCGAGGCTCCCGAGACCGACACCGAGTTCCCCGCCCAGAAGAAGGTGCATTCCCTGTGACGTCACCGATGCCACGCACCTCCTCCCTCACGGCCACGAGTAGCACAGCCGCTGCTGTCCGATCCTTCCTAGACGCCTTCGGCCGCGAGGTCACCGGCCCGCTGGCCGGGATTGTGGTGGCCGATTTCAGCCGCATCCTCGCCGGGCCGTACTGCACCATGCTGCTGGCTGACCTGGGTGCCACCGTGATCAAGGTCGAGAGCCCCGCAGGGGACGACACCCGGCAATGGATGCCGCCGGTCCATGAGGGCCGCTCGACGTACTACCTGTCGATCAACCGGAACAAGCGCTCGATCGCCCTGGACTTCGGCGACCCCGACGACCTCACCGCCGCCCGGGACATCGCGGCCGGCGCGGACGTGGTGATCGAGAACTTCAAGCCCGGTGGGCTGGAGCGCTTCGGCCTGGACTACGACTCGGTGTCCCGGGTCAATCCGGCGGCGGTCTACGCCTCCATCACCGGGTTCGGCTCGGCCGGCGGCTCGTCGCTGCCCGGCTACGACCTGCTGGTTCAGGCCGCCTCAGGACTCATGTCCCTTACGGGCGAGTCGGACGGCCCGGGGTACCGGGCCGGCGTCGCTGTGTTCGACGTCATGACCGGGCTGCACGCCGCGACCGGGATCCTCGCCGCGCTGCACGAGCGTGGGCGCAGCGGCCGGGGTCAGCACGTGGAGGTAAACCTCATGTCCTCCGCGCTGTCCGGCATGGTCAACCAGACCGGCGGATTCGCCCTCAACGGGCAGGTGCCGTCGCGGATGGGCAATGACCACCCGAGCATCTTCCCGTACGGCCCGTTCCCGACCGGCGAGGGGGAGATCGTTTTGGCGATCGGCAACGACCGCCAGTTCAGGCAGCTGTGCTCCGAGCTGGGCCGGCCGAGTCTGGCCGAGGACGCCCGGTTCGCGGCCGCCC
>NZ_BAAANG010000041.1:0-2242 GCF_039529675.1 Microbacterium paludicola | reverse complement strand
CCCCTATTGAGGAGGTTGGAACGATGGGAATGGACGTCTACGGGAAGGCCCCGACCAGCGAGAAGGGCGAATACTTCCGAAACTCGGTCTGGTACTGGCACCCCCTCGCGGAGTACATCCAGGCCGCTCACCCGGCCCTCGCAGAGCCGTGCCAGCACTGGCACACCAACGACGGCGACGGCCTCGACGCCGAGCAGGCACGCGCGCTCGGCGAAGCGCTGCGCACCGACATCCACAAGGGCACCGTGGCTGCGTACGCCAGCGCCTACGCCGCACGGATCGAGAGCATCCCGCGCGAGGGCTGCCGGTACTGCGAGGGCACCGGCACCCGACGGGACGAGGTCGGCCAGCAGATGGGCATGGTCGAGCGCGGCTGGTGCAACGCCTGCGACGGCGTCGGCACCTGCGCCCCGCCCGAGGCTCACTACCCGTTCGACGAAGCCAACGTGGCGGCCTTCGCCCGGTTCGCCATCGCATCCGGCGGCTTCGAGATCTGGTGACCGCACCGCCTCGGCCGCCACGCGCGGCCGAGGCCCCCGGCCCACACCCCACAGACACGAGGAGGAACACCATGTCCACCTGGAACAGCATCACCATCGAGGAGCCCGGAGCCCTCACCATCGACACCCTGCCCACGGCCCTCACCAGCGACGGCGAACTCTGGGAAGGCTACGACGCAATCGACGAGCGCGAGGACGTACCCGAGCGCGAAGTGGCCGCCGGCTACACGATCCCCGGCCGCACCGGCAACCCGGACGGCTCGATCATCATCCAGGGCCACAGCAAGTACACCGCCGACGAAGCGTCCGCCGCCCTCGCGGAACTCTCCAAGCACACCGGCCGGATCGTCCACCGCGAGGAATGGGACTACGACGAGGTGGGCGGCAGCGTCACCGTCTACGAGAACGGCGCCGCCGTGCCCGACCTCGGCCAGCACACCGAGCTGATCCCCGACCAGCTGCCCAAGCTCATCGGCGACCTGCGGCGAGCGCTCGCGGTTCGCGGGTACGAGCGGAACACCCGGCCGCGCGTGCGGGATGCCGCGCGGGCGTTGGTGGCCAGCTGGGACAGCCGGGTCTGAACCGGGCCGGGCGGTCGGTTTCGTCGGCACCGGCCGCCCGGCCCGGTTCAATGTCGGAGGCCCCTAGTAGATTAATACCTGTCAGAGATACCAGTTACTAGGAGAGGAAGACCCCATGACCACCATCACTGCCCCGGCCCTCGAGGAGACCCCGGTCCGCGTGGATGAGATCCGGCGCGACCGCGAGCTCACGACCCGGATCGTGCTGCTGGACCGGGAGTTCGATCGCCGCGGCGAGACGTTCCACAGCGCCGTCGACATCACGACCTGGTACCAGCGAGACGCCAAGCAGTTCCGTTCGTTCGCCCACCACGTCACCGTCAGCGAGCGGTGGGTGCGCGCGGTGATCGGGTTCGGGCACTCGACGGTGCCGATGCCGCGGGCGGTCACTCCGGTGTCGCGGTTCTCGCAGAAGGCCCTGGAGGCGGCGCACCAGCGCTACGTGGACAGCGCCCGGTCGCCGCTGATGTGGCGTGCGCTGCTGGCCTGGGCTGCCGCGCAGGACGTGTCCGACTGACCGACCCCCGGGGCCTCTCCGAGCGGGAGGCCCCGGCTCCCCGAGGAGGCACCATGACGAACGCAGCCGACAACCGTCCCGCCGAGATCCGCGTGCTGCACGCGCTTGACGGCACCCCGCGCCCGCTGGAGGAGATCGCGCAGCGGGCGGGCCTGTCGATCCAGGGTGCGCAGTTCTCGCTTGCGCTGCTGGAGATCGACGGCCGGGTCGAATCTTCTCTCGCCGGCTGGCGGATCAGCTCGCGCAATGTCGGAGGCTCCTAGTAGATTAATACCTGTCAGAGATACCAGTTACTAGGAGAGGAAGACCCCATGACCACCACCACCCGCCTCGCCGTCAAGGTCACTCCGGACGGGCGCACCGAGCGCCTCGACCTCGGCGCCGACGCCTACCCCGTGCTCAGCGGAGCGGTCGAGGGACTCATCGAGCCGGTGACCCTCACCGCCGACCTCGAGTTCTACGTGAACGAGGACGGCTGGGCCCAGTTCGGCGGCGCGCACCGCAACCCGACCGCGGAGGCCGCCCAGTGGGCCATCCTCGGCGGAGCCAACCTAATCGTCGGCCCCGCGGTGTTCACCGGAGGGCTCGACGAGGAGGGCGAGACCCTCGGCCTCAGCGAGGAGCACGCTCAGCAGATCGAGCAG
>NZ_BAAANG010000040.1:0-2235 GCF_039529675.1 Microbacterium paludicola | reverse complement strand
ATCACCAGATCCCTGCTCGAGACCGGCGGGTTCAGACCAGCGCTACACGCTCAAATGCGATGAGCCATCTCAACTCCGAGATCGAGGAGCGCGACGAAGCTGGCAATCCGTTCGACCACAAGCGGGAACTCAAGAGCCCGACAGCGGTTCGGGCACTCAAGCAGGCCGTGATCCCGATCTACCAGAAGGCTGTTCAGCGAAAGCGCGCCACGTCCTTCGCCGACGAGTGGAACACAGTCGGCGCGATCGAACCGGTTTAGTCGCGCGACACCTGCTACTGCTCCAAGAGCGCACCGAAGAGGTCGTTGTCGCTGAGTCCGTGTCAGCGATGGTCGTCGGCGAAAAAGTAGAGCAAGCGATCACCCGCCGTCCGAACTCATACGTGCCCGGGCGTGTGCTGCTGACTCTGCTCGGCCGGCGGCCGACCGATGCAGACAAGCCCTTCATCTCCAACCACCTGATGCACTACGCCACCGCCGCGCTCCTCGGCGCGCTTCGCGGCGTGTGGGCCGCAGTCGGCATCCGCGGCGTCTACGCCAACGCCTGGCACAGCCTCGTGCGCCTCGGCTTCGATCAGACCGTTGAGAACGCGACCGGCGTCGGCGACCCACCGCACACCTGGCCCCGACGCGAGCTGGTGGTCGACGTGCTTCACAAGGTTGTCTTCGCCGTCATCACGGGAATCGTCGCAGACCGGATGATCCGACCGCACTTGGTCTCCACCAGGGGGCGAACCAGCCACTGACCAGGGCGACGCGCGAGGCGCGTTAGCACGCCTTCCTTCCGCTAGGGCTATGCGAGGGAGAGGAAGAGTTTCTCGAGTTCTTCGGGGCGTGTGGCATCTTCTGCGTCTGGGTCGGCGAGGCACTCGCGGAGGGCGCTTGAGATGACGAGGAAGCCGGCCCTGTCGAGCGCCTTCGAGACGGCGGCGAGCTGCTGCACGACGTCGCGGCAGTGGGCGTCCTGTTCGACGGCGGTGATGACCGCTGCCAGCTGCCCGTGTGCTCGGCGGAGCCGGTTGACGACCTTGCGCTTTGCCTCCTGGTCGTGCTCCGGTGCCGCGTCCGCGAGTGTGGGTGTGCTTGCCATGAGAGGTCCTTTCGTGAGCCCGAGTTGACAACCAGCATACCCCCGGGGGTATAGTCGGGCTACCGGCGGCGAATACTCCCCCGGGTATAGCGAAGGGATGCGCAGATGTGCCGAGCAGTGATGTGCCGCACGTGCGGCAAGACGACATGGGCCGGCTGCGGCCAGCATGTCGCGGCGGTGAAGAGCAGCGTCGCGAGCTCCGACTGGTGCGGTGGTCAGCACACCGCCGCGGAGCTGGAGGCGGCACAGGCGAACCGCGGCGGGTTCTGGTCACGCCTGTTCGGACGCTGAGGTCGGAGGACGCGCATGCCTACAAAGAACCTGACTGCTGAGACGTTCGAGAGCACCGTCACCGCCACCGGCATCGTGCTCGTGGACTTCTGGGCTGCCTGGTGCGGCCCGTGCCGCGCCTTCGCGCCCGTGTTCGAGTCCGCCTCGAACCGCCACCGCGACGTGGTGTTCGCAAAGGTCGACACCGAGGCTGAGCCTGAACTCTCGGCGGCTAACCGCATCACCTCGATCCCGATGCTCATGGTGTTCCGCGACGGAGTGCTCGTGTACTCCCAGCCCGGCGCGCTCCCGACACCGCAACTCGAGCTGCTGATCCAGAAGGCGCGTGAACTCGACATGGACGAGGTTCACCGGCAGCTCGCGCAGCGCACCGCCTAACCAACTCACACAGACTAAGAGCCCCGAAAGGAACGCCATGTGCGCACGAATCATCTGCCCTGCGTGCGGCAAGCCCACGTGGGACGGCTGCGGCCAGCACATCGAGCAGGCCCTCGCAGGAGTCCCCGAGAACGAGCGCTGCTCATGCAACTGATCACGGATCACGAGGAAAGGAGCGATCGCGATGCTGCTTGAGCGCATCTACGACGAAGACCTCGCACAGGCCAGCTACCTGATCGGCTGCCAGCGCAGCGGCGAGGCCGTCGTGGTGGACCCACGACGCGATATCGGCGCTTATCTGGATCTCGCCGGCAAGCACGGCATGCGCATCGTCGCAGTGACCGAGACGCACATCCATGCCGACTACCTGTCCGGCACGCGCGAGCTCGCTGCGCACACCGGCGCGACCGCGGGCCTTGGCCCTTGATCGTGGACACGGTGTCGGTTCGGTTATGCCGCTTCCGCGAGCGTAGCGGA
>NZ_BAAANG010000039.1:0-1576 GCF_039529675.1 Microbacterium paludicola | reverse complement strand
CATCCTCCCCGTCAGCGCCTCCCGGCACTAACGATCAGTTGTCACCGATCCGTTCCTCACGCCCGGAGCGTGCTCCGGTTCAAGCTCCGCCCCGCTGCCGAAGGTGCTGGCGTCCCGGCGCACATCCGGTTCCACGACCTGCGCCACACCTACGCTTCACTGATGCTCGCCGCGGGGTTCAAGCCCTACGAGGTCAGCCGGTGGATGGGGCACGGCTCCGTCGCCGTCACGGACGGCATCTACGGCCACCTGTACCCCGTGGACTACGACCAGCAGGTCGACCGCTTCGAGCAGTTCGTCGCGAACGGCTAGAACGGGGTCTCGTCGCCTGTGGACCAGTCGATCGGCTTCGGCTCATATTGTTGGACGAGCTCGTCAACAAGGGCAGTTAACTGCCGCTCCCCGACCATGGCGTCGTACACCTGCCTGTTGGTCTGCACTGCGAACTTAATGCGGTCCAGGCTTGCCTGTTCCCACTGATCCTGACGAGCGATAGCGGACCAGAGATTGCGCGTGTTCTCCCAGGAGGGGGAGGCAACCAGAGCCTCCGCTAGTGCTCGGCGCACCAGCTCCGGAGGCTTCACAGAGCGGATCGCGGCGCGGAATATCTCCTGAGCGGCGCGCCACTCTCCTGTGCCCCTTGACGGGTCTAGCTGAATGTCCTGCACCTCTTCGAGGAAGCCGTCCGTACCTCGTTCGAACTCCAGACTGCGACGAAGCGTTGCGATCGGGATACCCCGACCCAGCGCCCACCCGACCTCTTGGTCACACCACTGGCTCTTATGGAAGTCATCGTGCAGCACCGCAACCATCATGTGGCAGCTTCGCAGGCCGGCCTTGATGACCTCTCTCCACTGCTTTGAAGGCGTGATGTCCTTGTGCGCCACGAAGGCCGTAATGCCGTACTTTGCCAGCACGCTACGCAGGCTGGAGACCCACTCGGCGTCTTCCCACTTGTGCGACAGGAAGACCCGAATCGGCAGATCCGTCCATGGATCGTCATCAGCGGACACCGACACGGGTGCCTGTTCGTCCCCCACTAAATAATCGTGGAGCCCCAAGAGCGTTTCGTCGCTGAGCTCCTGAACCGCCCAAGTCAGGAAGCTCCTGCGGCTGTCGGTATCGCGCCCGTAAGACCCGTCCAGCTGCGCGCCGAATTGGTTGAGGACGAGCGTCGCATCGTCGTCCATCCTCGGCAAGAGGGCATCGATCGACGCCTTGATGAGCGGGATGCGTTCACCTGGCTTCACACACGACACAGTAGCGCCCACAAGCATGCCCTGCCCCGATGCTCCCCCGGCCTCATACGCTCGGCGGGCCGACTGCATTGTCGGAGGCCCCTGCCAGGATGGGCATGTGAGCCTTCTTGACGAGATCATCACCGGTGCGACCGATGACGCCGTGAGCACGACCAACCTCCTGCGGAAAGTGCGCGTCGTTGCCCACTATCTCGGAGCGGCCGACCTCACCGCTTGGGTGAAGGGGGAGCTGAACGGCTACGACAGCACAGAGGGCCTTGGCCCTTGATCGTGGACACGGTGTCGGTTCGGTTATGCCGCTTCCGCGAGCGTAGCGG
>NZ_BAAANG010000038.1:0-46982 GCF_039529675.1 Microbacterium paludicola | reverse complement strand
CCTTGGATTCTCGCTTCCCCAGCATCGTGCTGGAATCAGCGTGTCCAAGATCAGGGGTCAAGCGCCCGCGTACGTATCCGACGAGGGCGGCCCGGACTGGACGTATGGGGCAGGCTTCGACACCGCCGTGCGCATGAAGCACGGTCACCAGATCACGCTGGGGAACGTCACGCTGGAAGCCGTTCACACCCCCGGACACACTCCCGAGCACCTGTCCTTCCTCATCACCGACGGCGCTCAGACCAACGAACCCGGCTACATGCTCACGGGCGACTTCGTCTTCGTCGGAGACGTCGGCCGGCCCGACCTGCTCGACGAGGCAGCCGGAGGCGTAGACACCCGCTTCGCAGGCGCCCACGCACTGTTCGCGAGCCTGCGCGATCACTTCCTCACACTTCCCGACTACGTGCAGGTGCTTCCCGCGCACGGATCCGGATCCGCCTGCGGAAAGGCGCTGGGAGCGATCGCCGCCTCCACGGTCGGGTACGAGCGTCGCTTCTCCTGGTGGGGTTCGTACCTCGCCAACGACGACGAGCAGGGCTTCGTCGAGGCGCTGCTGAGCGACCAGCCCGATGCCCACGCCTACTTCGCGCGGATGAAGACACAGAATCGTGTGGGACCGGCCGTGATCGGAGAGTTGCCGACGCTGAGCGAGTACACGACAGCCGAGCTGCTCGTCGCCCTGGCAGAGGATCGGGTGATCTTCGTCGACACCCGTCATCACAGTCAGGTGCACGAAGGAACGGTCGCGCGTTCGCTGAACGTGCCGGGCGAAGCCAAAGCGGCCACCTACGGATCGTGGGTCTACGACCCCGAAACCGAGTTCCGGCCCCTCGTGTTGCTGGCCGACTCCCGGGCCGCCGCAGAGCGGATCCGCGACCACCTCATCCGGGTCGGCATCGACAACGTACAAGGCTTCATCACGACCATCGAGGGTCTTTCATTGGTGCGTCCCAAGACTGTCGCGCCGGATCGGCTCGGTCAGATCGATCGCGCGCTTCTGCTGGATGTGCGCAACCGGACGGAGTTCGCCGCGGGCCACATCCCCGGCGCCGACCAGATGTCCGGCGGTCGCGTCATGTGGCACACCGACGGACTGCCTGAGACCGGCACCATCGTGACTTACTGCCAGAGCGGTGTCCGCAACAGCGTCACCGCGAGTGCCCTGCGGCGGGCCGGCTACGACATCGCCGAACTAGAGGGCAGCTACGCCGCATGGTCGGCGCTACCCGACGCAACCCGACCGGCCGCCTGACTCCCGCGGTGGGACCTCGATGAACTCGGATGATGGTCAACGCCGCGCCCGAGGTGGTCTCGAATCAGACCGACACAACGGTCTCGTATCCGGTTGACATAGCCAGGCGTCGATCGTGTTGTCCTCGAAGCTGCCGAGCGGGAGGTCGCCGATCGCGTCCAGCAGCTTCACGAGCTTCTCGTTGATTCTCTGTACCGTGGGGCCGAGCTTCGGAGAGTTCACGTCAAGATCGGCGAAGAGCCCTTTAAAGTCCTTCTCGCTCGCAGCTCCCACCGCCGAGCCCTCGATGTGCTTGAAGACGGCATCGAGGGTCTCGTTGAGGTTCTCGTCGTGCCGCGCGCGAGCACGGACGTTCACGAACAACTCCGAGGGCAGGATGAAGAAACCCTTCTCCTCGACGGTTACCTCCCGCGCCGGCTCCGCCTCCGCATCGGACAGCCTCGCGTACGAGAAGTCGTTGTCACCTGCCGCCCGCTGGCCGCGGTCGAAGTACGCGGCGAGGTTCTCGCTGATGTAGCGGTAGAACAGCATCCCCAGGACATAGGACTTGAAGTCCCAGCCGTCGACGGAGCCCCGCAGATCGTTCGCGATCCGCCAGATCGTCTTGTGCAGCTCGGCGCGCTGCGCTTCCTTCGTCATCGGCGTCATGCGATCGCGTGATCGCCAACGATAAGTGCACAGCGTGCCGAAGCCGTCTCTCGGAGCGTCCACCCGTCGAGTCCGCGGTCCGTCGACCCATGCGCTAGCCATGCCCTGGGCTTCGTTGTGTCCGTGCTCACAGTATTGACTGTATCGACGCCGCGACGCTACGCCCGCCACCGGTGATCGCCGTGCCGGACCCGTGCCGGGAACCCCGCTGAAACCACCCGAAACCAGCCGCGACCAACGAGGACGACTTCCGCGGAATCACGCGGCGATTTGGCAGCAACGAGCACTCGGGCGCCCAGCGAATCCAACTGAAAATCGTGAGGTCACGGGATCGACGCCCGTCGGAGCCACCACCTGAAACCCCCGGTTCGCCGGGGGTTTTCGCGTTCCCCCGGGACGGACGGCAGCGCTCAGCGGCCGCCGGCGACGCGGATGGTCGCGCCGCTCACATAAGAAGCGTCGGGCGAGAGGGCGAAGGCCACGACCCCGGCGACCTCCTCGACCCGGCCGGCGCGGCCCATCGGGTGCGACGCGGCGACGCGCGCGGGGCGGTCGGGATCGCCCGCATCGGCGTGGATGTCGGTCTTGATCGTGCCGGGCGCGACGCCGACGACGCGGATGTCGCGATCCGCCGCCTCGATCGCGAGGCCCTTGGTGAGCGCATCGACGCCGGCCTTCGCGGCGGCGTAGTGGACGTACTCCCCCGGCGATCCGGTCGTCGCGGCGCCCGACGAGATGTTGACGAGCACCCCGCCCTCTGACAGCTCGGCGACCGCGCGACGCGCGACGAGCACGGCGGACGTGAGGTTCAGGTCGATGACGCGGCGGACGACGTCGGTCGGCGTCTCAACCAGCGGACCGAGGTGCAGGGTCGCGCCCGCGTTGTTGACGACGCCGGTGATCCGCCCGGCCTCCGCGGCCGCGGAGAACAGGGCCTCGATCCCCTCATCGGTCGTGAGGTCGGCCCGCACAAGGCGGCACGCCGCGCCGAGGCCCTCGATCTCGGCGCGCGTCCGGGCGGCGGCCTCGTCGACCCTCGCGTAGCCGAGAACGAGGTCGTGGCCCTCCGAGGCGAGACGCCGTGCGACGGCGGCTCCGATCCCGCGGGTTCCACCGGTGATGAGCGTGAGAGGGCGTGGCACGCTCCCACGCTAGCGGGCACGCTCGAGCTGAGCGGGGCCGACGAGTCGGCGGCGCCCAGGGCTTCGTCGCCCGCGGCCAGCCGCGCGATACCACTGCGCGCAGAAGATCACCACGATCACGGCCTCGATCGCCGCGCCCGCGTAGTACATGAGCTGGGCGCCCTGCTGCGCCGCTGCGATCGGCACACCGGACGGCGGGTACGCGTACAGGTACTTCGCCAGCACGGCGTGCGATGCCATCGACAGCACGAGGACGATCGAGATCATCAGCCAGCGCGGCGGATGCGGCGAAGGGTCCGCGCCGATGACCGCCGAGGTGAAGACGAACCCGGCAACGAGCAGGTGTCCCTGCACGAGCACATGCACAAGGAACGATGCCTGCATCGCCGGAAAGATCGGCGTCAGGTAGATGAGCCAGAGCCCGCCGGAGCTGAGGATGGCGGCCGTGATGGGATGGGCGATGAACCGCACCGGGGCGCTCCTCAGCAGGCGTGACAGGCGCCGCGCCGGCGTGACGTGCAGCGTCCGCAGCGCAAGCGTGACCGGCGCGGCGAGCACAAGCAGCAGGGGCGCCAGCATGCCGGCGGCGAGATGCGCGCCCATGTGCGCGACGAAATCGTCGCGCGCCCTCTCCGCGAGGTCACCGACCACTGTGGGGGTGGCCACGGCGATCCCGAGCGCCCAGAGCCCGAGCCGATCCGTCGACCACGCGCGCCCCTGTCGTCGCGACATCAGCACGCCCGAGGCATAGGCGACCACCGTCAGCGCGGCGATCCCCAGCAGCATGAGTTCGAGCGTCTCGGCGCCTCCTCCACCGCCGTGCCCGTGCATCAGGCGCGCTCCCGCACTGCCGCCCGGGACGGACGCGTCACCACCACGAGCACGATGCCGATCACCAGGATGACGGCGGCGGAGATGTTCCACGTCAGGTCATACGGCAGGAGGTCGTCGACGTAGCGGATCTGGTGGATGCCCATCCACTTGTGATGCACGATGCCGTCGTAGAGCTGGAACGCTCCCGCGCCGGTCAGCACCCCGCCGATCCACCGGCGCAGCCGCAGCGCGCCGCGCCGACGCAGGTCGGCGAAGAGGAACAGGCCCGCGATCGTGGCGAACCAGCTGAAGGCGTGGAAGATGCCGTCGGAGATCAGCCCCGCCGCGGGCGTGCCGCGGTCGTAGAAGTGGTGCCAGTGAAGCAGCTGGTGGAACACCGCCTCGTCGACGAACGCGATCAACCCCACCCCGAAGAGCACTCCCGACCAGACGTTGTGGGCGGGGCGCGACTGAGATGGCGTCATGAAGCGATGCTCGCGGCCTGCCGCACTATCCGGAACCGGCTCGACCTGTGGGCCACCCGGTGGTAGTCGGGGCTGGGCTCAGAGCTCGCCGGGGCGCATCGCCTCTTCGTCGATCATCCGGATGATCTTCTGGCCGGCCGTCTCGGTGCCGGGCTCGCGGGGGCGGCGCGGCGCGTAGACGACGAGCGAGTGGAAGACGAAGCGGGCGACGAACGCGACGGCGAGCGTGATCGCGGTCGCCAGCACGGAGGAGATGTGCCACGTCTCGACCAGGAAGGCGAGCACCGGGATCCGGATCGCCGCCTCCGCGTTGTTGAACGCGAACGACGTGAGGAAGCGACGGCGGAAACCGGACGCCCGGCCGCGCATGTCGGCGAAGACGAAGCGCTCTGCGAGCAGGAAGTTCGCGATGATCGTGACCTCGGCCGCCACGATCGCGGCCCAGATGTAGCCGAGGTCGAACGAGGTGAGCAGCCACACGATCGCGATGTTCGCCACCGCGCCGAGCGCGCCGATCCCCGCGAACAGCGACATCTTGCCGAAACGCAGGCGCGCCAGGTGCACGAGGAAGGTCACGCCCTGCCGCATCGACGCCTTCGACTCGCCCTCGGCGCGCTCGTGGAACCGCATCGGCACCTCGGCCGCCCGCAGGTCGGTGCGCACGAGCAGCTCGAGCAGGATCTTGAACCCGCTCGGACGCAGCGTGGAGAGATCGAGGCGCGAGCGATCGACGAGGAAGAACCCGGTCATCGGATCGCTCGTGCCGTGCAGCCGCAGGGGGAACATCGACTTGGTCAGGATGGTCGCCGCGCGCGACACCCCGAACCGCAGGGTCGTGCCGAGCCCGGTCGAGTCGCCGCCGCCGATGTACCGCGAGGCGACCACCACGTCGGCGTCGCCGCGCGTGTGACGGTCGACGAGCGCCGGGACGAGCGCCGGCGGGTGCTGGAGGTCGCCGTCCATCACGACGCACACGTCGGCCGCGGCGGCCGCGAGGCCCGCGACGACGGCGCCGCTCAGACCCCCGGTGCGCTCCCCCGCGGGACGGTGAAGCACCCGGACGGGGAGGGGCGCATCCTGCGCGACGCGCTCGATCTCGGCGACGGTGTCGTCCTCGCTGTCGTCGACGAACAGGATCTCGGCCCGGCGCCGCCCGAGCGCCGCGGCCAGCTGCCGCACGAGCTCGGCGACGTTCGCCTGCTCGTTGCGCGTGGGGACGATGACGGTGACGTCCACGCCGGCCCTCTCCCTGCCAAACGGCCCGCGATGCGCGGGATCACTCAATCGTGTCATGTCCGCCGTACGCGCTCGGACGGATCCCGCCCGTCCTCACGCGCGTAACCTTGAAGTATGACCAGCGCGACCCAGCCCGAATCCGGCAAGATCACGATGTTCGGCGCCGAGTGGTGCCGCGACTGCCGCCGCACCAAGGCGCAGCTCGACGAGCTCGGTGTCGCGTACACGTACATCGACCTCGAGGCCGAGCCCGCCGCGGCCGAGGTCGCGAAGGACATCTCGGGTCGCACGAACATCCCGGTGGTCGTCTACCCCGACGCCTCGCACCACGTCGAGCCGAGCAACGCCGACGTCGCCGCGAAGCTGCGGGAGTTGAGCATTATTTCCTAGGCCGCGCGCGGATCGATCGCTCGCCCGACGCTTCGCGCCGGGACTCGCGCTCGATGTGCTGTCGCTGTCGCTCCATCCGGGCGCGCTGGCTGGCCCCATCCGGGGCACGCTCACTTCGTTCGCAGAGGGTCACCAACGCGGGCATCGGACGTGTCAGCCCGCGAACCTGTCGGTGGCGGCGCGGAGTGCCGCGGCGATGCCCGGCTCGATCGCGGCGTGACCGGCGTCGTCGACCACAACGAGCTCGGCCTCCGGCCACGCGCGGTGAAGCTCCCACGCGGTCATCATCGGGGTGCACACGTCGTAACGGCCCTGCACGATGACGCCCGGGATGTCGCGCAGCAGCCCCGCGTCCTCGATCAGCTGCCCCTCGCGGAACCAGCCGCCATGCCGGAAGAAGTGGTTCTCGATCCGCGCGAACGCCACCGCGTTGCGCGGCTCGCTCGCCTTCGCGATCGCCTCCCGATCCGGACGCAGCGTGATGGTCGACGCCTCCCACACCGTCCACGCCACCGCCGCGGGCACGTGCACATCCGGATCCGGATGCGTCAGCCGCCGGTGGTACGCCTCGATCAGGTGCGCGCGCTCCCCTGACGGGATCGGCGCGATGTACGCCTCCCAGAGGTCGGGGAACAGCGCCTGTGCCCCGCCCTCGTAGAACCAGTCGAGCTCGTGGCGGCGCAGCGTGAAGATACCGCGCAGGATGAGCTCGGTCACGCGATCCGGATGCGCCTGCGCGTACGCGAGCGCCAGCGCGCTGCCCCAGGAGCCGCCGAACACCTGCCACCGCTCGACGCCGAGGTGCTCGCGCAGCAGCTCGAGGTCGGACACGAGATGCCAGGTCGTGACCGCCGACAGGTCGGCCTCGGCCTGGCTCGCGTGCGGCTCGCTGCGGCCGCACCCACGCTGGTCGACGAGGACGATCCGGTACCGCTCGGGATCGAAGAAGCGCCGCTGCCAGGGCGCGGTCCCGCCGCCGGGGCCGCCGTGGAGGAACACGACCGGCTTGCCGTCGGGTGCGCCGCTGGTCTCCCAGTAGATGCGGTGCCCGTCGCCGACGGCGAGCATTCCCGAGGCGTACGGCTCGATGGCGGGATACAGGATCCCGTCAAGACCGCTCACCACGTCAGTTCTCCGGTCTCAGAGCTGGCTTCCGGACACCGAAAAGGTGTCGCACGCGCCGACGCCACCCTCGCGGCCCGTGTTGAACCAGCGCTGGCGCTGCTCGCTCGATCCGTGAGACCAACTCTCGGGGTTGACCTGACCGCCGGACTGCTCCTGGATGTGGTCGTCGCCGACTGCGGCGGCCGCGTTCAGCGCATCCGCGATCTGCTGCGGCGTCGGCGCCTCGAGGTAGGGGTCGCCGTCGGCGTCCTTCTCTTCGGTCATCGCCGCGACCCACGCGCCCGCGAAGCAGTCGGCCTGCAGCTCGGTGCGCACGCCATTGCTGTCGGGGCCCGTGCCGTTGTTCGGGTGCTCCTGGAAGACGCCGATCAGGTTCTGCACGTGGTGGCCGTACTCGTGCGCGAGCACGTAGAGCTGCGCGAGGTCGCCCGCGGACGCGTCGTACTGCGACCGCAGCAGCCCGAAGAAGGTGGGATCGATGTACACCGTCTCCTCCGGCGGGCAGTAGAACGGCCCGGTCGCGTTCGAGGCCACGCCGCACTGCGAGGAGGTCTGCTCCTCGACGATGATCAGCTGCGGCTCGCGGTAGCCGTCGAGGTTCCTCGCCCAGAACTGGTCGATGACCTCCGCGCCGAACACCAGGCGGCAGTCGTCGTTCTCGTTCGCGTCCTGGCCGGTCGCACAGTCCTCGATGATCGCGCCGCCGCCCTGCGGCTGCGGGGCTCCGCCGCCGCCGACGCCGAGCAGGCCCGTGAGGTCCTGCCCGGTGAACATGCTGATCAGCAGCACCGCGATGCCGATGACGCCGACACCGCCGCCTCCCGCGATCGCCGCCGTGCGACCACGGCGGCGGGCCTTGCTGCCGCCGATGTTCGCATCCTCGTTGAACGTCATGTCGCAACGGTACCGGGATGCGCACCCTGCGCGACAAGCCCCTTGCGCCGGAGCGACACATGCGAACGGATGCGACGCGATCCGGGTGTCGGCGACCGCGCGGAACCGGCAGAATAGAGGGGACGAGAGGGGGCGCCGTGGCCGACATCGCGCACGAACCTGAGACGACACAAGCCGATACCGCGCCTCTGCATCTGCCGCACGCCGCGGTCGAGTGCCCCAAGTGCTTCACGGAGCTGCAGCGCGACCGCGACTGGTGGCTCGCGCGTCCCGCGGGCTCACGCCTCGTCGGCCTCGTCGTCGCCCGCGACGACATGCCGTCGGTCGTGCAGCAGCGCGACGACCTCACCCGCTTCGGCGTGCCGATCGAGGGCTTCCGCCACCCGGCGCCCGACATCCTCGAGTCGTGGGAGCAGCGGCTCGCCCGCCTGTTCGACACGTTCCGCCCGGGCGACGTGCTGGTCGTGACGAACGTGCAGGCGCTGGGCCGCAACGTCGACGAGGGAACCCGCACGGTCTCGGCGCTCGCCCGCCGCGGAATCGTCGTGAAGGTGCTCTCGCACGGCGCGCGTCACCTCGACACGGCCCCCACGGTCTGACCCGCCCGCGCCGGTGCGAGCCGTCATCTCGACTCGCTCCGCTCGCTCGATAACCGGGGTAGGGCACGCAAAGGTGCGGCAAACGCACCGAACGACGAGCGTGAAGGTGCACACGCCGCACGTTTACCCCACCGGTTGCTGAGCGAGCGCCAGCGAGCCGAAGCGACCGGCAAGTGCGAGCCGTCATCTCGACTCGCTCCGCTCGCTCGATAACCGGGGTTGGGTCACGGGCTGTGCCGCCACCAGTTGCTGGGCGAGCGCCAGCGAGCCGAAGCGACGCGCCTGTGCGGGCCGTCATCTCGACTCGCTCCGCTCGCTCGATAACCGAGCCCCAGGTACAGGACCTGTACCCCTGTCCGAACGAAGTGAGCGTGGAGCGAAGCGACCCCGCAGCGCGAAGCGCTGCCGCAGCGGAGCGAAGCGACGTTGCCTCGCTCGCGAGTGTCCGGCGCGAAGCGTCGGCGCGAGCGTGCGAGCCGCTTCTAAATAGAAGGCGTGCAGATGGTCGCCGGCTCGTCCGTGAACGAGTCGTCGGCGCGGTGAAGGTAGACGTCGATGCAGACCTGGGTGGCGCCCTCGAGCGGAACCGTGACGGTGCGCTCCTCGGTGACCTGCGCCGGTTCCGGGCCGGCCAGCGAGTTGCGGTGCCACCGGTAGTAGTCGCCGTCCTGAGGGGCCGGGTTGTTCCACGAGAACACGGCGTTGGCGTCCTGGATGACGCCGCGCCCGTCGGTCACCAGCGGGACGGCGTCGCCGCCCGTCGGATCCTGCACGATCGTCTCGCTCGTGGGGCTCGGCTCGGGCTGCGGAGCCACGAGGTGGGGGAGGGTCGCTGCCGCGATGCCGACCGCGGCGACGCCGAGCACGGACACCGCGACCACCGTGGGCCAGCGGCGCGAGCGCGGGGCGGGCTCTTCGGCCGCCACGCCCTCGGGCCCCGCGGGCGCGGGCGCCGCCGGAGGGCGCCACACGGTCGCGTCGTCGACCGGCTCGACCACGCGCGGGCCCCTCGCGATGGTCGCGTCGTCCTCGACGGCGGGCGCGGGCGCGACCTCCGCCGTCCCCGCTGAGGACCGCGTCGCGGGGTCGATCGGAGCGCGCTCGACCTTCGCGGTGTCGAGCTGCGCGATGCTCGTGATCCCGCGCACGCGGGTCAGCCCGCCGTCGTCGTCCTCGGGCGGCGCGTCGAGCGGGTGCTCGTCGAGGATGTCGATGGGAGTGACCGAATGCGCCAGCTCGATCTGCACCTTCTGCAGCGCGCGGGCGAGCGCGACGGCACTCGGATAACGCGCATCCGGATCCTTCGCCATCGCGCGCGCGAGCACGGCGTACAGCGAGGACGGCACATCCGGGCGGTCGATGGCGGGAAGCGGCATCCGCTCGATCCGCTCGATGAGCTCGGCACTGCCGTTGCGCTGTCCAGGCAGCTCGAACGGCGAACGGCCCGCGAGCAGCGTGTAGATCGTCGCGCCCAGCTGGTAGACGTCGGTGCGAGGGCCGCTCAGCGCGCCGGAGGCACCGGTGGCGAAGACCTCCGGCGGCGACCACGGGATCGACATGCCCGTCGTCTCGGCGCCCGACTGCGACGTCGACGCGATGCCGAAGTCGGTCAGCGCCGGCCGGTTGTACTCGGTGACGAGGATGTTCGCCGGCTTGATGTCGCGGTGGAGCACCCCGGCGCGGTGGGCGGTCTCGACCGCCGCTGCGACCTGGATCCCCACGCGCAGCGCCTCGGCGGCCGAGAACGGCTCGCGCCGGTACCGCACCTGCAGGTTCGGCCGCGGGCAGTACTCCATCACCAGATACGGCCGGCCGTCGGACGAGACGCCGGCCTGGTAGATCGTGACGATCGCGGGATGCGTCGACAGCATCGCCATGACGTTCGCCTCGGCGGTGAACTGGGTGGCCGAGGTCGAGATGCGATCGGGCAGCAGGACCTTCACCGCGACGCGGCGGCGCGGCAGCTCCTGCTCGTACAGGTAGACGTCGGCGAAGCCGCCGGATCCGAGCAGCTCGAGGTGGGTGAACCCCGGCAGCTGCGGGGGTGGCGCCGGGGGACGGCGCTGATTCACGGCAGCTCCTCGAACGTGATCCGCACGCCGTCGCCGATGTCGATGACGTCGCCCGACACCACGACCGTCTGCTCCCCCGGGTGAAGGCGCACCGGATCAGCGGACGTGCCGAGCAGGCCCGTCCGGTAGAGCACCGTGCCGTTTGTGCTGTGAAGGTCGGTCACGACGACGGTCTCGCCGTCGGAGCTGATCTCCACGTGGTTGCGGGAGATGTCGTTCTGCGGGCTCTCGACCGCCACGAGCTGCGGCATGTCGGCGCCGGTCGTGCGCGACGAGCGCGGGCGCCGGCCGACGATCACGCTGCGGCCGAGCTCGACGATCTCGCCGGTCGACAGCCGGATCCGTCCGCGGCGCGGAGCCGGCTCGGGCCGCAGCGCGGGGACGTCGAAGCGCGGCACCGGCGCGGGATCGAGGCCAGCGGACGCCTCCTCGATCTCGTCGAGCGGGATGTCCGCCGTCACAGGCGCGGCCTGTCGCGCGGGCGCCGGATCGGGCGCCACGGCGATCGTGGCGCCGTCATGATCGCCGAGCGACTGCGACTCCTCCTCGCGCTCGCGCAGCACGGCGAACTGCTCGACCGAGAGCGTGGCGCCGTCGTGATCGCCGAGCGGCTCGATCGGCCCCGAGTGGGAGGGGTCGAGCGTGTCATGCGAGGCGGGCGGCCACTCGTCCACGGCCTTCGGCGCCGGAGCGACGGGGTCGAGGCGCGTGTCGTCCGGCAGCAGGGTCTCGGTCGGGGCCTCCCGCGCGGAGTCCGCTGGCCCGGCCGCCCCGGCGTCATCCGGATCGCCCGAGACGAGGTCGTCGGGGACGAGCGCGTCGCGCGCGTCGTCGCCCTGCGCGCGCACCGGCTCGTCGGCCTCCGCGGGCTCGAAGAACACCGCACTCACGGATGCCGCGAGCACGGCACCGGATCCGATCGGCAGCTCGGAGGCGTGCGCGGGCGG
The DNA here is from genome assembly GCF_039529675.1 of Microbacterium paludicola. NCBI lineage: Bacteria > Bacillati > Actinomycetota > Actinomycetes > Micrococcales > Microbacteriaceae > Microbacterium > Microbacterium paludicola. The sequence goes on along the minus strand of NZ_BAAANG010000038.1, from coordinate 35,376 downwards.
ATCCTGCGCGGGAAGCACGCGGACGGACAGCGCATCTTCGATGAGCCGCACCAGCCAGGTGTCGCTGTCGCCGCCGGTGAGCTCGAGCTCGCCGCGCAGGGTCTGCACGGCGACGCGCAGATCGCCGCGGACAGCCGTCCGCACGGCCTCGCCCTGCAGCAGCGCGACGGCGAACGGCGGCATCGTGGAGGTCGCGGCGCCGAAGGCCCGCTCCATCGCATCGAGGACCGCGGCGACCCCGTCACCCGAGTCGAGGCCGACCCAGACGTCGTCGATCAGCTCCTGCGGCAGGCCTCCGGGAAGCACCGCGATCCCGTCGTCGGCGACGACTGTCAGCATTCCGCCGGGCTCGTACGTCACGCGCATCAGAGCATCCCTCCCACCGGCTCGCGCGGCAGCGTGTCGGAGTCGATGTCCTCGTCGGGCGCGCCGCCGGCGGCCGCCGCGCCGCGCCGCGAGACCGAGACGGCGTCGACCACGATCGCCGTGATGTTGTCGCGGCCGCCGTGAAGCACCGCCTCGTGGACGAGGCGGGTGGCCGCGGCCTGCGGGTGCGCCTCCACGCTCAGGATTGTGCGGATCCGCTCGGCGGGAAGCTCGCTCGGCAGCCCGTCGGAGCAGACAAGGATGCGATCTCCCTCCGTCGCGGGCAGCATCCAGAAGTCGGCATCGGCGTCGCTGCCGGCGCCGAGCGCGCGCGTGATCACGTTGCGGCGACGGTCGCGGGAGGCGTCCTCGGCCGTGAGCTCGCCGCGGTCGATGAGCTCCTGCACGACCGAGTGATCGACGCTGATCTGCTCGAGCCTGCCGCTCGCGAGGCGGTACGTGCGGGAGTCGCCGAGGTTCAGCGCGAGCCAATAGCCCTCGCCGGCGACGTCCGCGATCACCACGCCCGTGAGCGTCGTGCCGGCGCCGGCGGCCGTGTCGATCGAGAGGCCGTCCACGCGGCTGCGCGCGCGGGCGAGGGCATCGCGCACCTCGGCGATCGTGAGGCTGTCACGCCCCGCGAAGCCGGCGAACTCGGCGATCGCCGTCGCCGAGGCGACCTCGCCCCGGTCGTGACCGCCCATCCCGTCGGCGACGAGGAACACCGGCGGCACGGACAGGAACGCGTCCTCGTTGAGGGAGCGGCGCAGCCCCGCGTCGGTGGCCGCTCCGCTCTGCGCGACGATCGGGCTCGTCATCCGGCGCCCCGCTCGCCGATCGCGTCGCGCTCACCGCGTCCGCCGAGCTGCCCCTCCGTGCCGAGGAACGTGGCGATCCGGTCGCCCATCTCGAGCGCATCCCCCGCGCTCAGCGGCATCGGCTCGCCGGGCCGCGCGTCGATCCGCTCGCCCGCGCGGACGATCGTCACGCCGTTCGTCGAGTGGTGGTCGATGACGACGGCGCCCTCGGGGCCGACCCGGATCTCGAAGTGCGTCTTCGACAGCGACAGCGTCTCGTCGCGCACCACGATCAGGTCGGCATCCTCGTCGCCGCGGGGTTGCGCCCGAAGACCGAGCGAGCGGTGACGGTGTGGCGCGTACCGTCGTCCCACTCGAGCAGGATGGGCGGCGTGCGGACGACAAGGCGGGTGTCCTCCACGTCGGGCTCGGGGCGCGGCGGCTCCGGCCGCACGAGGACGGTGTCGCCGTCGACGTCGTCCAGCGCGTGAGCGGCGGGCGCCGGTGCGGGGGCCGGTGCAGGGGCGGGCGCGGGCGGGATCGCGGGATCCGCGGAGGCGGGCGGATCCTGCGTGATGCCGGGCACGTAGGCGATCAGGCCGTCGTCCGCGGGCGGTGTGGCGGCGACCGGCGGCGCCGGCGGACGCGGCGGGACGTAGCCCGAGTACGTGGGCGCGGCCGGGGCCGGGTTCGCTGCGGGGGCGGGCGGCGGGAAGGCGGGTGCCGGCGCGACGCCGCCGTACGCGGGGGCGACGGGCGAGACCGGCGCCGACTTTGCGAAGGGCGACGCAGCAGGCCCGGGGCCCGGTGACGGCGCCGCGGATGCGTCGCGCATGAACGCCTGGGCGACCTTGTCGTGCCAGCCCTGGTTGCGGCCGCTGCGGTCGAACAGGACCGAGAAGAACCCCACGACGATCGCCGCCGCGGCGCCCCAGATGAGGTTGCGCAGCAGCGCCCGCCCGAAGCCCAGGGGCGCGCCGCCGTCGATGCGCACGAGCCGGAGCTTCATGAGCCGCATGCCGATGGAGCCGTGGCCGCCCTGCATCGCGCTGTAGACGAGCCACCAGCCGATGCCGAGCAGCCACGCGATGACACCGAAGACGAGGGCGACGAGGAACGTTCCCAGCGCCTCGGCGAGGAGAGAGCCGATGAGCATCCACACCGCCAGGCCGGCGACGATGATCGCCGTGTCGATGGCGAAGGCGGCGACCCGGCGCCCCAGAGCGGCCGGCGAGCCCGGCGTCGGTGCGGGCGCAGGCGCGGCGGGCGCGGGGTACCCGGGGGTCGCACCCGGGGGCGGCGGATACGCGCCGGAGCCGGCCGCCGCGTAGGGGTTCGGTGTCGTCATGTCAGCCCTCCTCCTTCAGCGCCATCGCCTCGGCGCGCCTGCGGCGAGCGTCGTTCATCACAGGCCCCGCGGCCTTATCGTCCCATCCCGGGCGGCCTCGGGCCTCCCCAGCGGGTGGGGAGAAGAACCCCCTGCGGCCGCTGCGCATCCGGGTCATCGCCGGCTCTCCCCCGCGGCTGACGCGATCCGGGTCCGCAGCGAACGCACCCCGGTCGCGAGCCGCGAGCTCTGCGTCAGGGAGCGCAGGTTCACGCGCGCCCGCAGGCGCTTCCACACCGACGCGCGCTTGCTCATCCCGACGACGACGCCGTCCACCTCGGCCCAGAACGCGTCGATCTCCTCCTGCGTGGGCTCGCCGGGGCCGAACACACCGGCGTCGGCGCGGACGGCGAGGCTCTGAACGCGCGGCTCGTCCAGGATCGCGACGAGCTGCGCCGACTGCTCGTAGCGCGTGGCTCCCACCGGCACGCCGCGTCCGTAGTCGACCGCCCGATCCATCAGCTCATCCCAGCCGCCGCTGATCCGGTCGGCCGGCACCGGCGCCTCCCGGCGCTTGCGGCGCCGCGATGCCTTGATGCCGCCGATGATCACGAACGGCGCGAGCAGAAGGGCGATCGTGCCGAGGCTGATCCCGCCGACAGCGAGCACGAGGCCGAGGTAGCCGGGCGTCGGCTCCGACTCCTCCTCCGCCTTGCGGTCGTCCGTCACCAGCGGAGGCTCGTCGGCGTCCTCGTTCGGCGGAGGCGGCGGCTGCAGCGGCATCGGCTGGGGGTCGGACTTCGGCTGCGTCGTCTGGTCCTTCGGCTCCTTGTCCTCGTCGGGCGTGGTGTCGAAGGCGACCCAGCCCGCGTCCTCGAAGGCGACCTCCACCCAGGCGTGCAGGTTGCCGCCGGTGGCGACGAGTTCGCTGCCCGAGGCGTCCTCCGCGTGGAAGCCCATCACGACGCGGGCGGGGATGCCGACCTCACGCGCCATAAGCGCCAGCAGCGCCGCGTACTGCTCGTCGTCGCCGACCATCTGCTCGGCCGCGGCCATCGTCGACAGGCGGGCCGACCCGTGTCCCGACAGCGAGTACTGCTCGTCCTTGAGTCCGTGGCTGAAGTACCCCGACTCCATGAGGTGGGTGCGCAGGGCCTCCACCTTCGCGAACGGCGTCGTCGCCTTCTGCTTCGAGATGGCGTCGGCGGCGATCTCGCGCAGCCGCTCGGGCACGGCCACGGGCCGGGGAAGATCCACGGCCGCGAAGCGATCGGCGGCGAGGTCGGCGTCCGAGGGCCGCGGGGGCACGACGGCGCGGAACGTGTACGCGTCGCCCGCCCTCAGCCCGGTGCGCACGACGCCAGTGCCCGTCGCGGGGTTGTAATAGGTCGCGCGGCGGAGGGCATCCGCGCGCTCGCCCTCGAATTCGAGCGCATCGACGTATCCCGCATCCGGCAGCCAGACGTCCCCGTACTCGCCGATCTCGACGCGCACGTCGGCGGGGGTCCCCTCGACGTCGCCGGCCATGTTCGAGCGCAGCGGCGTGAACGCGCTCGACGAGTCGGAGACGTTGTACACAACGCCCGAGTACGCGTCCATGGTCCCGAGGCGCACCCTGGCGCCCGCCGGGAGCCCCGTCACGGTGAACAGGGGCGTGTCGGAGAAGTCCTTCACGTAGATCCGGAAGTCCTGCATCGGGCTCGGGTACTGCCGGATGTCGAAGGGCGGGATGATCACGTCGCGGATGACGTACCGCACCTCGTGCGGCGGGGCGAGCAGGGTCGAGGCACCGCCGACCGCGGCAGCGACCGCGAGCACGCCGGCCGCGGATGCGACCCGGCGAACGAGATGCCGGCGGTCCTCGATGTGCTGCGTGCCCGAGGAGAGGGCGACGGCGCTGCGCGCCGGAGCCCAGGCCGCCCTGACCGTCAGCCACACGATCGCCACGACGGCGAGCAGGATCCCCTGCACGACCGGGGCGGCCGGCTCGGAGGTGCCGAGCGCGATCTGCAGCGCCAGGCAGGCGACCGCCGGAAGCAGCGCCCAGGCGGGCTGCCGCACTCGCAGCGCGAGGCTCCCCGTGACCACCGCGAAGACGAGCAGCATCAGGTACGGCACGACCAGGTGGCCGTCCTCGGCGGCGACGGGGGCGACGGTGGTCAGCAGCGACTTCCACGACGTCACGACGCCGAGCGCGAGGCCGCGCAGGGTCTCCCCGGTCGGCACCACGCCCGCCAGCGCCGTGTGCGGAAGCGCGAAGAGCCCGCCGAACACGAAGTACGCGACGACGGTCGCCGCCGCGAGCAGCAGCACGCCCCACCGCTGCAGCGTGCCGAGCGCGGCGATTCCGAGCCCGAGGATCAGTCCGCCGAGGCCGGGAAGCAGCGCAAGCGGCCCGTCGAACGTGGGCCAGAAGCCGATGACCGGCACGAGCAGCAGCAGCGCCACCGCGCCGAGGTCGAGTGCCCAGCGGCGCGGCTCGCGCGGCGCGGCCGACGCGGCGGCGCGCGCCTGCCGGCGGGACGGGGCGGCCGCCTGGCTGCCCGCGGGCGGTGCGAGCACGGGTCCATCCTGCAGCGCGGTCATCCCAGCACCCGCCTCAGCGACGGCGCAAGGTGCTCCAGCGCGCCGATCGTGATGACATCCGCCTCCCCGATGCGGCGGCGGCCAGGCTCCTCACCTCGCGCCGCGACGACAACGAGGGCGCGCGAGCCGAGGGGCATCCGTGACACGGCGGCCTGCAGCTCGGCGGCGGTGACACGACTGCCGCAGGCGAGCACGACGATGCTCGCGGCGGGAGCCGCGGCGGCCACGGCCCCCGCGAGCGCGGCGGCGCCGCCCTCGCGCGGGCGGGTGTGCTCCACGCCCGCGAGCGCGTCGAGGAGGTGCTTCTGGGTGTCGCTGCGCAGTCGTCCGCTCTGCGTGCGCACATCCACGCGGTACGAATCCCGCAGCGCACGCAGGCCCAGCGATCCGATCGCCGAGACCGCGAGCTCGAACTCATCCGGGTCCGCATACTCGGCGGGGTGGCTCGACAGCCCCATGACGAAGTGCGAACGACGGGTCTGCTCGTAGGTGCGCACCATGAGCGTCCCGGTGCGGGCGGTGGATCGCCAGTGGACGTGACGCAGGTCGTCGCCCGGCTGATACTCCGACAGCGCGTGGAACGCGATGTCGTCGCGCGTCAGCTCGCGCGAGGTCATCCCCTCGAGGTCGCGCACGAAGCCGAGCGACTGGCCGTCGAAGCGGACGGTGCGCGGGTGCACGTAGAGGTCGACCGGCTCGTCGCGGCTGTCGACCCGCTCGAACAGCCCGAGCGGGTCGCCGCGGACGATGCTGACCGGGCCGACCGGCAGCACGGCGCGGCGCGTCGTCGGGATGGCGAACAGCTCCTCGACGGCCTCTCCCGGCGTGAGGTGCCTGATCCCGAACACCCCGCGTCCCGGGCCGACGGGCAGCACAACCCGCGAGGGAAGGATCGCCCGCTGCCCCGAGTTCGCGAGGGTGAGGGCACCGACCGCGCGTTCACCGACCACAACCCGGGTGCGGGCCAGATCGAGGCTGACGTCGTAGGTGGTGCGCCCGATGAGGAACAGCAGGCACAGGATGAGCACGGCCGTCACGACCACGGCCGCGACGGTGACCTCGCGCCAGCCGAACCGCAGCCCGACGATCCAGAGCACCGCCGCGGTGCCGATGAGCACCCAGCCGGTCGGGCGCACGACACCTACGACCCGCCGCACGCCGGCGAGGCCGCGGCCCCACAGGTACGCCGCCACCTCGCGCCAGCTCGCCTGCGCGGCGGCGTCGGCGTGCGCTGTCGCCGCGGACGCGGCGGCCTCGTCGGGAGCGGCGTGGGGTGCGGTCGTCATACGGTGGCGTCGGCTCGGCGGCTCAGGCTGCAGTGCGCGTCTGCGGCGCGGCGACCTTGTCGAGCACGCGGGAGATCACGGTCTCGGGCGTGGTTCCCACGAACTCCGCCTCGGGATCCATCACGAGGCGGTGCGCCCAGACGGGCTCGGCGAGCGCCTTCAGGTCGTCGGGGATCACGTAGTGACGCCCCTGCGCGGCGGCCCACACCTTGGCGAGACGGACGAGGGCGATCGCGCCGCGCACCGAGACGCCGATGCGCGCATCCTTGTCGACGCGGGTCTCCTCGGCGAGCTCCGCGGCGTAGCGGAGCACGGCCGGCTCGACGTGCGCAGTGGCGGCGAGGTCGGCCATGTCGGAGACCGCGCTGGTCGTGATGATCGCGCTGAGGCTCGCCGACGGGTTGCGATCGGCCGAGCCGGCGAGGATCCGCTCGGTCACCTCGACGGTCGGGTAGCCGATCGACGTCTTGATCAGGAACCGGTCGAGCTGCGCCTCCGGCAGCTTGTAGGTACCGGCCTGCTCGATGGGGTTCTGCGTCGCGATGACGAGGAACGGCCGCCCCACCTCGTGCGGCGTGCCGTCGACCGTGACGCGGGACTCCTCCATCACCTCCAGCAGCGCCGACTGGGTCTTCGGGGACGCGCGGTTGATCTCGTCCGCCAGCACGATCGACGCGAACACCGGGCCGCGGTGGAACTCGAACGTGTGCGACTGCTGGTCGTAGATCGTCACGCCCGTCACGTCGCTCGGCAGCAGATCGGGGGTGAACTGGATGCGGTTCGAGGTTCCCTGCACGGTCGCGGCGAGCGCCTTCGCGAGGCTGGTCTTGCCGGTGCCCGGGGCGTCCTCGAGCAGCACGTGCCCCTCGGCGAGCATCGCCGCGAGCACAAGGCTCACGACCTCGCGCTTGCCGAGCACCGCCTTGTCGACGTTGTCGACGAGGCGGTGGAAGGTGCCCTGGAACCACGCCGCCTGCTCGGGGGTCATCGTCATCTCGGGGAATGTCCTCTCATCAGCAGCAGCCGTTGCGCCACACGGCGTGATCCGCGTAGCCCCATCCGACGATGTGAATCACCACGTTCTTCTGGGGCAGGTTCGCGTCGTAGAAGCAGTTCATCCACGCGGTGTCGTTGCTGCTCAGGTGGTGGGTCTCAGTGCCGCCGAACTGACCGCCGGGGTTGCTCTTCGTGCCGGTGTGGCATTCCAGACGGTAGTTGCCCTCGGGGAAGTTCTGCACCTTCACGCCCACGAACTCGCAGTTGTCGTAGCGGCACTCCCGCGCGTGCTTGGCGCCGTTGTCCGCGCCCTGCAGCGTCTGCGCGGTCGCGGGCTTGGGCTCGTCGACGGTCCTGACCTGGGGCGAGATCGCGCTCGCCGTGCCGCCGGGGTTCGCGGTGGCGCGGACCTCGACCTGGCCGGTCTTGTTGTAGCCGTCGGCGCATGTGCGCGAGCCGCTCACCGTCACGTCCTGCCATCCCGCGCCGTCGAAGAACCGTGCCTGGACCGCGACCGGGCGCCCGTTCGCCGACCCGCTCGCATCCCACGAGCAGGTCACGTGCGTGCCGTTCTGGCTGAGCACGGCGTTCGCCGACGGGGCGTGCGGCGGACCGTAGGGGCTCGCCGCGGCCGACTGCGCCGACGCCGGCCCCGGAGCCGACTGGGTGCCGTCCGCCACCGCGTACGCCCGTGCGGCGACACGGTACTCCGCGCCGTTCTGCAGCCCGACGATCGTCGCCGAGGTGCCGGCGGCCTCCTGCCATGCGCCGCCGTTGACGCTGTACTGGTACCTGATCTCGCTCGCGTCGACACCCTCGGCCGTGGCGGGGGCCCACGACGCCTGGATCTGCCGGTCGCCCTCGGTGACGGTCGGGGTTCCCGGCGCTCCCGGAGAGGTGAACTGCCGCAGCGAGGCGCTCGGCTCGCTCCAGCCGCTCCAGCCGGCCTTGTTCTTCGCCATGACGCGGAACGTGTACTCCGCCCGATCGGTCGGCAGCGTCACGACGAAGCGGGTCGCCGACGTGCTGTGGAGCTCGCCGTACTGGGCGCCGCCCTTGAGGATCTGCACCTGGTACGCGTCGACCTCGTCGCCGCCGGCCGGCTCGCCGGTGACCGCGTTCCACGTCACCTCGACGCCGCCCGCGGTCGCGCCGACCGACGACTGCCGTTTCGCCGCGGGAGCCGCGGGGGCCGCGGGCGGCTTGGCGGGAGTGTTCCGCGTGGAGGCGGGGCTCCAGTCCGACGGCTTCGGCGCCAGGTTGTGGGCGCGGACGCTCACGCTGTACGCCTGGCCGTTGAGCAGCCCGTCCCACCACAGCTGCGTCGTGCCGGCCGCGACCGTGCGGGTGTCGATTCCGTTCGGCGGCGTCGGCTCGATCCGCAGGTCGTACTTGGTGATCGCCGACCCCTCGGTCTTGGGGGCCTCCCACGTCGCGAGCAGCCCGCTGTCGCGGAACTTCGGCAGCTGCGGAGCCGCGGGCATGTTCGGGCGCACATCCGGGCGCACGTCGCCGCTGACGGGAGACGGCTTCGACTCGCCCACCTCGTTGACGGCGGTGACCGTGAACGCGTAGGTGACGTTGTTCGTCAGGCCGGTGAGGGTGCACGTCGTCTCGGGGCAGGTCCAGCTCTTCGTGCCGCCCTTCACCGTGGTGACGCGGTACTCGGTGATCGCCGCGCCGTTGTCGGCCGGCGGTCGCCAGCGGAGGGTCGCCTCCCGGCTCTGCACGTTCGTGGCGCTCGGCACGCCGGGCGCATCCGGCTCTCCTCGCACCGTGACGGTCACCCTGGCGTCCGCGACGCGATCCACATCCTGCGTGCTGTCCTGGATCCGATAGCGCACGACGAGCCGGCCGTGGAAGTCGCCCACCGGGGTGATCGACACGCTGTCGGCATCGAACGCGACGTCGGCGTCCTCGGGGGCGCCTGTCTCGAGCTTGGCGTCGACGACCTCGAGCGGCGCCTCTCCGTCGAACGGGTTCACGTCGTTCTCGAGCACGGGCACGGTCAGCCTCTGCCCCGCGTTCCACTCGGCAACCGTGTCGTCGGTGGCCACCGGCAGTGGCCGGGTCGACGCCGTGACGGTCACCTCGATGTCGGCGGTGACGGGATCCGGATCGTTCGGGTTCGGCTGGCCGTCGTCGGCGAGGATCACGACGTTCGCAACCGTGCCCTTCAGCCCCGCATCCGCGGTGACCCGCAGCGTCGTGTCGTTGACGATCTCGGCGGTGATGCCCTCGGGCTGCTCGGCCACCTCGAAGCTCACCGGATCCTGGTCGATGTCGGTGGCGAGCCCCGCGAGGTCGATCGTCGCGGGCTCGGGATCGCCGGCGCCGACCGTCACCGCCGCACCCTGCATCTCGGGGGCCTCGTTGTCGGCCGGCGTGACCATGATCGGGATCGACAGCATCGCCGTGCGCCCGTTCGGGTCGTCCGGGCCCGACCCGTCCGTCACCTCGAACGTGACGGCGTCCGTGCCCGAGTACCTGTCGGCCGAGGTGTACCTCAGCGTGTACTCGTCGATCACAAGCGACGAGCCGTCGCTGTGCGCCGCGCTGACCTTCTCGGCCTCGGTGATGCGCACCGGTGCGCCATCCGTCGTCCGCACGTAGGTCTCGAGCGGAAGCTCGATCGTCTCGCCGCTCTGCACCCGCGCCGGCTCGACCTCCGGCTTGATCGCGGGCCGGAGATCCGCGTCGCCCGGGACGTGGATGAACGCCCGCCCGACCTGGCCGTCCTCGTCGGTCACCGTGTACTCGACGAGGCGGCGATCCTCCCGGATCTCCACCGTCGCCGTGCCGTCCGGCGCCACGTCGACGCCGGCGTCGGGATCGACGATCTCGGGCACGAGCACCTCGGTCGTGCCGTCCGGGTCGACGTCGTTCGCTGTCACGGAGATGGTCGCGCTCCCCGATTCGATCTGCTCCGGGCGGATGCGATCGTCCTTCGCGCGGGGCGGCAGCGTCGGGGCGTCCTCGTCGACGGTGATCTGCAGCACTCCGAGCGACCGGGCACCCTGGTCGTCCGTCACCGCGTACTGCAGCGACGTCTCGAGCTCCTCCTCTGGCGCGGTGACGATCACGTACTTGCCGTCCACCTCCGCCTCGACCCGCGGATCCTCCCCCAGGATCAGGCCGCCCTCACCCTGAATGAGGCCGATGTCTCCCCCGTCCGGGTCGGAGTCGTTCTCCAGCACGGGCGCGGCCACAACACGGCCGGGCCTCATCGTGAGGGTGTCGCGCACGGCGAACGGCGCCTGATTCTGGGCCGCCTTCGCCGCGATCCCGATCCGGACCGTGCCTGTCGCCTCCGCGCCCTGGGTGTCGCGCACGGTGTAGGTGAAGGTGTCGAGCCCCGCCGCGCCCGCGTGGGCCGTGTACGCGATCGACGTCGCGCCCAGCGTGGCGACGCCCTGCTTCGGCGCCGAGGCGAGGCGCACGAGCTCGACCGAGTCGCCGTCGGGGTCGATCGCGTCGAGTGGGACCTCGATTGTCGCCTCGGCGCCGTCGAGCGTACGGGCCTCGATGTCGAGCGGCCGCGGGGCGTTGTTGTTCTCGGCGTCCATCGGCTCGACGCGGATGGTGATCTCGGCCGTGCCCCGCTCACCCCGGGAGTCCTCCGCCGCATACGTGACGTGCACCGTGCCCGGTTTATCGCCCGCCCGGTAGCGCACCACATCGCCGGAGACGAAGGCGCTGCCGTCCTCGGGATCCTTCACGAGCTCGGGATCCAGCGCGAACTCGTCGTCGTTCGGGTCGTAGTCGTTCTCGAGCACCGGGATCGTCACGACGTCGCCGACGCGCACGACGGCACTGTCGCCGTTGAGGACCGGCGGCTTCGCCTTCGTCTCCTTCGGCAGCGCGAGCACCATGACCTCGCCCGTGGCGGTGTCGACGCCGTTCGAGATCGTGTAGCGGATGCTGACCTGTCCGCCCTCGCCGGAGAGCCCCGCGTCGGCGACACGGAGGGTCTCGTGCCCGATCACCGACACCGCGATTCCGCTTGCCGGGTCGACCTCGACGCCCTGCACAACGAGGACGCCGCCCCCGGGGTCGGAGTCGTTGCCGAGCACGTTGACGAGCGCATCCCCGCCGGGCGGAAGCAGCGCCACGTCGCGCACCGCGACGGGCGACGCGCTCTCTCCCGTCGGCTCGACGACATCCACCCGCACAAGGCCCTCGGCGGGAGGGGCGCCCGCCGCGGCGACGAGGTAGTCGACGTAGTAGGTGCCAACGCGGCTCGCCTGGAACGTGAACGTGTCGTCGACGAGGTCGGGCACGATCGTCGCGTCCTCGACCTGCGACACCTGGGTCAGCTCGAGCGGCTCCTCGCTGGAGCTCAGGTCGTTGGCGAGCGGGCTGACCGTCCCCTGCTGACCGGGGCGCACAACGAGGTGATCGGCGGTCGCGAGCGGCGGGGTCGGACCGGGCGGGCGGACCTCGACGCTGAACGTCCCCGTCATCGCCGCGCGGCCGTCCGACACCGTGACGTTGATCTCGGTCAGGCCCTGCACCCCGGCCGTGGGCCGGTACGTCACCCGCCCGTCGGCGGTGAACTCGACCTCGTCGCCCTCCGGCGCGGCGACGGCCTCGAGAAAGATGTCGTCGCCGTCCGGATCGATCCACTCCGACAGCACGTTGTAGGTGACCGAGCTGTCGGCGGCCACCGGCACGGCGAGCTGCCGCAGCTGCACGGGCGGCTCGTTCGCGTCCTCGGGGCGCACATCGACCGTCACCGTCGACTCGGCGACGCCGCCGGGACGTCCGTCGCTCACCTGATACCGGAAGGTCGGGACCGTGGTCGTGCCCTCGTCCAGCGTGATCTGCAGTGCCGTGCCGTCGTTGATCGCCTGGATCTGGGCGCCAGCGGGCGGCGCGTCCGGAAGCGAGACGACGAGCACGTCGCCGTCGGGATCGCTGTCAGCCCCGGCGCCCTCGGGGCCGTAGCCGCTCAGCACGGGCAGGATCGTCGACGTGCCCGCGCGCGCGCCGAACCGGTCGGGGTTCGGCTTCGGCGCATGGTTCTCGATCCCGCGGTCGGGCGGGGACGGGTTCGGCACCTCGACCGTCGTCGGGTCGGGGTTCTCCACGCCCTCGCCCTTCGGGGGCGTGAGGTCGTCCCAGTTGTCGACCTTCTGCAGCACGTCGCTCGCGAGCCAGGCGGCGCCGCTGAAGACGTTGTTCAGCATGACGACGTCGCGGTTCACGCGGAAACGCAGCTCGCCCTCGGTCTTGTACTGGTCGATTGCGGACGAGAGGTCGCCGGCTCCCCGGCAGTCGCGGACGAAGCGGCCGGAGTCCATCCAGGCGCTGTACGCGCAGCCGTTCAGCCACACGGGCTCGGCCGGCCGACCCGACAGACCGCCGGACGGCGTGGCCGTCGGCTCGGATCCGTCGAGGGGGATGCTCAGCAGTTCGGCGCGCGTGGCGACGAGCACCGCATCGCCGTCGGCGGCATCCAGTGCGAGGCGGGCGTCCTCCGGCTCGGCGAGTCCGAACGCGGGCTGGCCGGGGAGGTGAACGACTCCCGCCGTCGCGTCGAGGAGCACCGGCTTCTCGCCGACCGAGGTGATCGACAGCTCGGCGGTCTCGTCGACGCCCTCGACCTGCTGCTGCGCGATCGCCTCTTTGTCCACGTCGCCCTCGGGCTTCACGGGAATCGTGTGGACGGTGCCCTTCTCCGCGGAGGCCGCGAACACCGTGCCGTCGCGGCCGACGGTGACGACCGCTCCCTCGCCGAGCTTGTCGAGCGTGGGCTTCGTCTCGCCGACGGCGAAGGAGGGAAGCCCCGGGAGCGGCACGACGTACAGGGAGCCCTTCGCGCGATCGAGGATGGCCACGGTCTGCGCGGCGTAGTCGACGACCGCGTCATCCGGCACCGTCACGCTGTCGCGCATCGAGACCGACGCGGTGTCGATGCGGCCGATCGTGTCGTCGCCCGAGTCGTGGACGAGCACGGTGTCGCCGTCCTGCAGCACCTCGTAGTCGGCCGTCGGCGCGCCGAGCTGACCGTCGAGCACCTGGGACTCGGCGTTGAAGTGGCCGATCAGCCCGGCCTCCGCCTTGGTGATCCAGACGGACCCATCGTGGAGGTCGAGCTCGGTTGTCGGGTTGCCCTCGTAGGCGACGGCCATCGTGGCGATCCCGAGCGCGGCGATGCTGACCACGGACGCGCCGACGAGCGTGCGGGGGCGCACGCGCAGCCACGCCATGGCGCCCATCGCCTCACCCCCTCGGATCCTGGCGGCTATCCTAATCGGCCGCACCTGCGCGCCCTTGTGGAGAGCGGGAGCCCGCCCCGCACGCGAACGGGACCGGGATCGTCGATCCCGGTCCCGTTCGGCGATGCGCTCAGCGCGTGGAGGGCTTCTTCTCCTTGGCGGGCGCCGTGCCGCTCGCGGCGAGGTCGGCGTAGTACGCGGCGGCCTCATCCTGGCGCTCCTTCTCGGCACCCGACGCGATGGGCGCGCGCACGTGCTCGGGGGCGAAGCCGAACGCGTCGACGAGGTCCTGCGCGTGCGGGCGCAGGCGCAGGCAGAGCCGGTCGATGTAGCGGCCGACGGCGATCGCGCGCTGGTTCGAGAGGCGGCCGTGCATCAGGTACCACGACAGGTGCTTCTCGAGCAGGCCGAGCCCGAACAGGTCGCGCAGCCAGCCGAGCACCTGCTTGGTGCCCGCGTCCTCGACGGATGCGACGGCGTCGGTGAACGCCTCCCACTGCAGCAGCTCAGCGTGAGCGCGCGCGGCCTCGAGCAGCTCTACCTGGTTCTCGTTGAACAGCGCGGCCGCGGCGTCGGGGCTGAGCTTCGTCGCGGCGCGCAGGCGCCCGGCGACATCCGCGACCATCTGCTGCACGCGGTCGGTGAGCAGCTCGTGCTGGTCCTTCGCCCGCAGCCCGAGCTCGACCGAGCGCGCGACCTGGCCGAGGTCGGCGACGGCCTGGCCCAGCTGGCGGAGTCCGGCGCCGTGGAAGACCTTGCCCGCGGTCTGGCCGACGACGAAGGCGGCGATCTCCTTCGAGTCCTTGCCCTTGAACTGCTTGGCGTAGTCGCCGAGCAGCCGCTTGCCGACGAGCTGCAGCAGCACGTTGTTGTCGCCCTCGAACGTGACGTAGACGTCGAGGTCGGAGCGCAGGCCGACGAGGCGGTTCTCGGCGAGGAAGCCGGATCCGCCGCACGCCTCGCGCGCCTCCTGCACCGTGTCGAGCGCGTGCCACGTCGACAGCGACTTCAGCGCGGCGGCGAGCGTCTCGAGGTCCTCGCGGCTCTCCTCTGTGTCGTTCGTCCCGCCGAAGACGGCGTCGAACTTGCGCAGCAGCTCGTCGTGGGCGAACGTCTGCGCGTAGGTCGTCGCGAGCCGCGGGAGCAGGCGGCGCTGGTGCTTGCCGTAGTCGAGCAGCACCGTCTCGGCACCGGATGCGCCGGCGAACTGGCGCCGCTGGTTTCCGTACGTCACGGCGATGTTCAGCGCGAGCGCGGATGCCGTCGTGGCGGCGCCGTCGAGCGAGACGCGGCCCTGCACGAGCGCACCGAGCATCGTGAAGAAGCGGCGGCCGGGGCTCGCGATCGGGCTGGAGTAGGTGCCGTCGGCGGCGACGTCGCCGTAGCGGTTGAGCAGGTTCTCGCGGGGGACGCGCACCTCGGTGAAGTGAAGGCGCCCGTTGTCGATGCCGTTCAGGCCGCCCTTGACGCCATCGTCCTCGCCGCCGACGCCCGGCAGGAACTCGCCGTTCTCGTCGCGGATCGGCACGAAGAAGCAGTGGACGCCGTAGTTGACGCCGCCCGTGATCAGCTGCGCGAACACGGTCGCGGCGGTGCCGTGCACGGCGGCGTTGCCGAGGTAGTCCTTCCAGGCGCCGCGGAACGGCGTGTGGATGACGAACTCCTCGGTCTCGGGGTCGTACGTCGCGGTCGTGCCGATCGCGGCGACATCCGATCCGTGACCCGTCTCGGTCATCGCGAAGGCGCCGGGGATCTCGAGCTCGATCGCGGCCTTCAGCCACTTGTCCCAGTGCTTCTTGGTGCCGAGCTGGTAGATCGCCGACGTGAACAGGCCCCACTGCACGCCCGCCTTGATCTGCAGGCTGGGGTCGGCGAGCACGAGCTCCTCGAAGCTGGCGAGGTTGCCGCCGTTGTTGTTCTCGCCGCCGTACTCGACGGGGAACGCGCGGCCGATCGCGTTGTGCTGCACGAGCAGCCCGAGCTGGCTGTACACGCGCTCGCGGTGCTCGTGGTGCGTCTGCCCGTCGATGCGCCAGAACGCGGAGTCCTTGAGCATCTCGCGGGCGGTGCGACGGATGTCGCCCCAGGTGCCGAGCAGCTTGTCGGTGACGAGGGGGATGTCGATCCGGGGGGCGTCGGAGGGCGCGACCTCGTGGGTGGGCTCTGCGTCGGACGCCTGCGGGCGAACAGAGGTGTCTGCCATGTCTGCCTCTCACTGGCTGGGGATGGTCGGATGCCGGTCCGTCGGTGGACACGGGCGATCGGCTCAACCGTAGGACGACCACAAGCGCTCGATAAACACCTTGTGGGTCGTAGACAGGTCGTCGGCGAACGGTCGGACGACAGGATGTGCGTGCGCCACAGTCGCCGCGGCGTCAGCGCTCCCGCTCGGCCTTGGCGCGCGCCGCGGCCTCGTCGAGCCAGGCGGGCCGCTTCGGCGCATCGGGAGCGGGCTCGGCCGCGGGGGTCGGCGCCGCATCCGGGCGGGGCGCTTGGCGCGCGTTCCGCGCCCACGCCGGCAGCTCGGCGACCGTGCGGACCTTCGCGGTGACCGACTTCGCTGCGGGCTCGGGCGTCGGCGTGGGCGCGGGGATCGGCTCGGGCTCGGGCGCGGCGACCGGGTCGGGCGCCGGCGAGGACCGCGGCTTCGGGATGGGAGCCGGCTGCGGCTTGGGCATGGGGGCCGGGCGCGGGGCGGGGGCGCGCTTCGGGGCCGGCCCGGGAGCGGGAGCGGCCTTCGGGATCGGTATCGGCTGCGCGGCCGGGGCCGACTTGAAGAGGGGCGGGGCGTCGTCTCCGGCACCGGCACCGGCACCGGCACCGGCAAGCACGAGCACTGGCTCCCGGACCGGCTCGGCGACCTCTCGAGGCTCGGCGGGCGCGCCGATCGGCGCCTTGCGGACCACCACGGGCCGCCGCGGCACCCGATCATCCGCGGCCCGGTCGTCCGATCCGGCGCGGGCACGCCGCCAGGCGCCGCGCGCGGCCGAGCCGAGGGCGATCCATGAGCGGTCGCGGACGAAGATCGCATCGATCGCGACCATCGACAGCGAGAACCAGGGCAGCCCCATCAGCAGCCCGATCGCGGCGTGGAAGCCGAGGATGCCCACGAGCGCAAGGATGCGCGTGAAGCGGTTGAGCAGCATAAACGGGAACGAGATCTGCAGCAGGATCGAGCCCCACGACGCAAGCGCCACCATCGGCCCCCACGCCGTGATGAGGTCGGCGAGCTCCGGCCAGGTGCTGAACTTCTCGACCTGCAGCGGCGCATACACCGCGGTGCCGCCCGCCCAGGGGTCTCCCCCGGCCTTGTACAGGCCGCCGGCGACGTAGATGAACGTCACCTGGGCCGTCAGCAGCACGAGCACGAGGTTGTGCATCGCGTTCTGCAGCCACTCGGGAAGCAGCCGCTCGCCGCGCCAGATCCGCCGGATCCGGTCCCAGATGGTGCGGTTCGGTCCGGTGATCCCGGCCGCGCGGCGACGCGCATCCATCGACAGGACACCCGCCGGGTCGGCGAACATCAGCCAGAACAGGCAGATCCGGTAGGCGTTGTCGCCCTGATCGCCCGACGCGCTGTTGAGCTCGATGATGCCGACGTACAGCGCGAAGAAGAGGGGAAGCGTGAGGCGGGTGCGCCAGCCCAGCATCACCGCGAGGGCGAGGGCCGCCGCGACGAGATAGAGGATGGTGAACGCCACGAGGTCGCCCGACAGCAGGTCGCCGAGACCGAACACCCAGACCTCGGGCAGCTGGCTGATCCTGTCGACCTCCTCGCCGTTCCAGAAGGATGCCGGGCCGTACAGATACGAGCGCGCCGTGTAGTTCGTCCACAGCAGGCCGAAGCCGACGAAACCGAGCAGGATGCGCGTCACCGCGACGCCGTAGCGCGCGTGCCGCTGGCCGATGAGCCACTGCTCGCAGAAGGACAGGATCCGGATGACGCCGCCGACGACGAGGCGCCATCCGCTCACGACGAGGTGACGGATGACGGCGACGATCCGCAGCAGGACGTCCCTCACGGCGATCACGGGCAGACCCTTGCCGGCGCGGAGCAGAAGCACGAACGGAACTGCTCGCGCGACTGGCCCTCGTACTCGAGGGGCCCGCGCCATCCGGTGCTGCGGACTGTCGGCTCGGGGCGCACGGCCTTCGGGTCGTTGCGCTTGTCGAACGGCACGATCCCCTCGCGGCTCACGCGGTACTGCACCCGCACGACGTCGTCGCCCCACACCGCGTACGCGACCTGGGTCGCATAGGCGGCGACGGTGCGCTCAGCCGCGACGTAGGTGTCGACGGTCTTGTCGGCGGCCAGGGACGACTCGAGGCGCGCGCTCCAGTCGTCCTTGAAGAAGTTCAGAGCCACGAGCTCCTTGCTCTTGTCGGAGAGCTCGCCGTACGCCTGGTACAGGTCGCTGGCCGCGGACACGGCAAGACCCGCGGAGCGCGGCGGGAAGAGGTTGTGCTGCGCGTACGACAGCTCTGCCGTGTTCGCCCGGGTCCATTCGGTGACGGCCACCTCACCGCCGCCCGCGTCGAGGGCGGCGCGCACGTCGAGGTGGTAGTCGCCGTTGATGGGCGCGGGGGCGAAGACGCTCCAGCTCTGTCCGAACATCGGCAGCATGTAGCCCCGCAGGGCGCCCGCGGGAACGACCTCGCGCGCCGGGGAGGGCGGCGCGATCCAGAGGATGCTGGCGAAGATGTGCCACGCCGTGAACAGCGCCATCGCGACGAGCACGACGCGCTTGACCACCGGCGCGGCCGTGGCGGCCCGGGAAGAACCCGGACCGCCACGGCGCTTCTCAGGACTCACATCCTGAAGGGTACGAGTGCTCACGCGTCGTGCGAGGCCACTCCGTCACGGCGCGTCGCGATCGTCAGCGCGGCACCCGCGATGAGGATCAGGAGGCCGAAGGGGATCAGCGAACCGAGGTCGGCACCGGTCGCGGCGAGCGAGCTGCGCGCGACGACCTGGAACGTGTCGTCGACGGCGCCCGAGAGGACTCCGACGAGCTCCACGCGGTGCTGACCGACGACGGCCTCGCCGTCGACCGCCCAGGTGAACACGACCTCTCCGTCCGCATTGGCGATCTGGGTACCCAGATCCTGCGGCACGGAGTACATCGTGGCCGAGACGGACTCGCCCGGCTCGAAGCCGGCTACACCCCCGATCTGCGTGGTGAGGACCCGGCCGCGCCGGGAACCGACATGCCGATCTCGGGTGGAAACTGGCCGCCGAACACCGATGTCGAGATCACGCTGACCGACCCGGAGACGGGCGAGCCCGTGGGCGAGACCATCACGGTCCGGACGGACGAGAACGGCGACATCCCGGCGGGGACGACGTACCCCATCCCGGGTGGCCTCGTGGGCGGCGACTACACGCTCGTCGGCAGCCTCGTCGATCGAGCGCGGGGTGACGGGGGCGGCGGCGGGCACGAACGTTCCGCGCCGCGGCGCGGCGTCGGCAGGCGGCGCCGGATCCGCGCCCGCGTGCTCCGTCATCTGTCCCACCCCCGTGGCGCCGGCCCGAGGACCGGCGATATCCCGGCCAAAGTACCATGCCGGTCCGGGCGGGGACGATGGGCGAAACCAGCGGGTGGGACGCCGCCGGCGGGCGGGTCAGTGGGCGGCGATCACCTCGAGCACCGCCGCGCCATACGCCTCGCGCTTGCGCTCGCCGATGCCGGAGACGCCGCCGAGCTCGCCGAGCGTGGTCGGGCGGCGCTCGGCGAGCGCCCGCAGCGTGGCGTCGCCGAACACGATGTACGCCGGCACGCCCTGCTCTCGCGCCTGTTCGGCACGCCAGGCGCGCAGCGCCTCGAACAGCTCGCGGTGCTCGGGAGCCAGCTGCTCGGCGGCCGCCGCCTTCCTGGCGCCTCCCCCGGAGCGCGACACCCGGCCGATGACGTCGCGTCGCAGCGGCACGGGCGTCTCGCCGCGCAGCACTCCCGCGCTGGCGTCGCTGAGCGCGAGGGTGCCGTACTCGCCCTGCGCGACGAGCAGCCCGCGCGCGAGGAGCTGCCGGATGACGCTGCGCCAGTCCTGATCGGACAGATCGGCCCCGATCCCGTAGGTCGATAGCGCGTCGTGACCCATCTTGCGGACCCGGTCGGTCGATGCACCGCGCAGGATGTCGATGAGGTGACCGGCGCCGAAGGCCTGGTTGCGCTCGCGCTTGAGGCGCACGATCGTCGACAGCAGCTTCTGCGCGGGGATGAGCCCATCCCACGTCTCGGGCGGCGTGAGGCAGGTGTCGCAGTTGCCGCACGGCTCGGACGGCTGCCCGAAGTATGCGAGCAGGTTCTGACGGCGGCAGCCCACGGTCTCGCACAGCGCGAGCATCGCGTCGAGGTGCTGGCCCTGCCGCTGCTGGATCGCCCTGTCGCCGTCGCCTTGCTGGATCAGCCGCCGCTGCTGCACGACGTCGCCCAGGCCGTACGCCATCCAGGCCTGCGCGGGCTCGCCGTCGCGGCCCGCGCGACCGGTCTCCTGGTAGTAGCCCTCGACCGACTTCGGCAGGTCGATGTGCGCGACGAACCGCACGTCCGGCTTGTCGATGCCCATGCCGAACGCGATGGTCGCGACGACCACAACGCCGTCCTCCCGCAGGAAGCGCGACTGATGCCGGGCGCGCGTGGCCGCATCCAGTCCCGCGTGATACGGGATCGCGTCGATTCCCTGCCGGGCGAGATACTCGGCCGTCTGCTCGACCGAGTTGCGGCTGAGCGCGTAGACGATTCCCGCGGAGCCCTCGGGCTGCGACCGGATGAAGTCGAGCAGCTGCTTGCGCGGCTCGGTCTTCGCCTCGATCCGGTAGCGGATGTTCGGACGGTCGAAGCTCGCGACGAAGTGGCGGGCGTCGGGAAGCCTCAGACGCTCGGTGATCTCGCGGTGCGTCTCGGGGGTCGCCGTGGCGGTGAGAGCGAGGCGGGGCACACCGGGGAAGCGCTCCGCGAGGCCGCCCAGCGCGAGATAGTCGGGCCGGAAGTCATGCCCCCACTGCGACACGCAGTGCGCCTCGTCGATCGCGATGACGCTGAGCGTGCCGCGCTCGAGCAGCCGCAGGGTCGCCTCGCCGTTGAGCCGCTCGGGCGCCACATAGAGCAGATCGAGCTCTCCCGCGACGTAGGCGCGCTCGACCCGGGCACGCTCA
Source organism: Microbacterium paludicola (assembly GCF_039529675.1). Classification (NCBI taxonomy): domain Bacteria; kingdom Bacillati; phylum Actinomycetota; class Actinomycetes; order Micrococcales; family Microbacteriaceae; genus Microbacterium; species Microbacterium paludicola. The sequence continues at coordinate 14,641 of NZ_BAAANG010000038.1, read as the reverse complement.
TCCGGCGCCTGCGTGGAGTTCAGGTAGGCCGCACGCACGCCGTTCGCGACGAGCGCGTCGACCTGGTCGTGCATAAGCGCGATGAGCGGCGAGACGACGAGCCCGGTGCCGGGCCGCACCAGGGCCGGCACCTGGTAGCAGACGCTCTTTCCGCCGCCGGTGGGCATGAGCACGACGGCGTCGCCGCCGGCGATGACGTGGTCGACGACCGCCTGCTGGTCACCGCGGAAGGCGTCGTAGCCGTAGACCGTCTTCAGCGCGTCGACCGCGGTGGCGTACGCGGATGCGCGGATGCCGCCCGGCGCGGCGGCCGGCGGCGCTGCCGCCGGCGAGCGGACGTCGCCCGGTCCCGGTCCCCACGGCTCGTCCGGGGGCGGCACGTCGGCATACGGGTCGTAGGGAGGCTCGTCCTCCGGCGGCGGCTCGTACGGGATCCAGTCACCCGGGCCACCCTGATCGGACGGGTCGGACGGGGCCCACGAGCCCCAGCCGGACGGGGTCTCCTGGGAACTCTTGGTCACCTGATCGAGTGTAGGCGGCGCGTCCGACAGCGCCCCGGGTGTGCGGAAGCCCGCCAGGATGCGCGGCCTGGGGACGAGCCGCTTCCCGGTGTGGGCGGCACGACGTAGCGTGGCCCTGACGAGACCCGAGAGCGAAGGAGCGTCATGCCCCAGCCCAGCGAGACCGTGATCGAGGTGACGCGGAACGACGCCGAGAACCGGTACGAGCTGCACTTCTCCGATGCGACGCAGGGGGAGCCGCCCGCATGACCCGATACGACGTCGAGGCGACGTCGTGGGATCTCGCCTCCGACGCCTGCGACGGCCCGCGCGAGCTGCTGCTCGCCCCGCGGGAGGTGCCGCTCGGCGGCGTGCGGGCGATGGCGGTGCACCGCACGCTGCCCCAGCGCGAGCTGCCGACTGTCGGCGCGTGGTGCTTCTTCGACCGGTTCGGCCCGCAGGATGCCGTGATGCGGGTGGAGCCGCACCCGCACATCGGCCTGCAGACGGTGACGTGGCCGCTCGTCGGAGAGGTGCGTCACCGCGACAGCGTGGGCAGCGACGTCACGATCAGCCGCGGCGTGCTGAACATCATGACGTCGGGGCACGGGATCTCGCACTCGGAGTACTCGATCGGCGACGGTCCGGTGCCGCTCGACGCGCTTCAGCTGTGGATCGCGCTGCCGGACTCGCGTCGGCACGGCGCGCCCGACTTCGAGCGCCACGAGGGCCTTCCCTCGGTGGCGCTTCCCGTCGTCACGGGAGAACCCGCGACCGCCACGGTCGTCATCGGCGAGCTGTCCGGCGCCGTCTCACCGGCGACCGTGCACACCCCGATCGTCGGCGCCGAGGTGCGGATCCCGCCGCGGTCGCGCGTGCGCGTGCCGCTGCACCGCGAGTGGGAGTACGCGATCGCCGCCGTCGACGGCGACGTGGTGGCGCACGCCGGACGCTCCGGCGAGCCGACGGCACTGGCGCCCCTCGATCTGCTCTATCTCGGCATCGCGCGGGACGCCGTCGAGGTCTCGAGCGAGGAGGGGGCGATGTTCTTCCTGCTCGGCGGCGAGCCCTTCGAGGACGACCTCGTGATGTGGTGGAACTTCGTCGGCCGCGACCACGCGGAGATCGTGACCGCACGCGAGGAGTGGGAGACCGGATCCGGCCGCTTCGGTCACGTCGTCACGCACGGGGATGAGCGCATCCCCGCTCCCCCGATGCCGCAGGTGCGGCTCACTCCCCGGCGCCGCCGACTCTGATCCGGATCCGCCGAGGCGACGGCGCGGAGGCGCGCTGCAGCGACGGCGCCGCGGCCCCGATGGCGGGCATAGGCTCTGGGCATGGCACGCCCCCGGCTCGACACCCGCACCCTGCTCGTGTGTGCGGCGATCGGGGTCGGCACCGGTGTGCTCGGCGCCGGGGCGGCGTGGATCACCGTCGCCGTGCTCGCGACGCTGCCCATGGTCTACGGCTTCGTCCTCGGCGTGCACGTGCTTCCCGGTGTGGTGGCGCAGCGGCTGCTGCGGCAGCCGGGCGTCGCGCTCGCCACGCACCTGCTCGCCGCACTCGTCTCCAGCGCGTTCGCGCCGGTGTACATGTGGCAGGTCATCGCGACCGCCGTGCTGTTCGGCGGGATCCAGGAGGTCGCCGCGGCACTCGGGCGGTACCGCTCCTGGACGCCCCTGCGCTCGCTCGCCGCCGCCGTCGTGATCGGCGCGCTCGTCGCCGTCGCCGTCGCCTTCGCCGCCGACCTGGATGAGCTCGCCCCCTGGGCGCAGGTGCTCTACATCGTGCTGGCCGTCCTGGGGCCCGTCGCCTGGACCGTTGCCGGCCTGAGCACCGCCGCCGCGCTCGCCCGCGCGGGTGTGGGGACACCCCCGCGCGTGAAGGACGCCACCTCCCGAGGTTAGGCCCGCCTTACTCTCGGCTAATGTGAGGCCGTGCCCTCGGCCGACCGCCCCCTCCTTCGCCTGACCGACGTCTCGATCACGCATCCTGACGCCGTCCGGCCGACCCCGCGCGACGTGACGCTCGAGGTGCGCCGCGGCGAGGTCGTCCTGCTGCTCGGGCCGAGCGGATCCGGCAAGTCGACGCTCGCCCTCGCCATGAACGGGCTGGTGCCCCACGCGCTCCCCGCGACGCTCGACGGCACGGTCGAGGTCGATGGGATCGACACCGCGACGAGCACGGTCGCCGAGCTCAGCACGCGGGCGGCGATGGTCTTCCAGGACCCGGATGCCCAGCTCGTCGCCGGCACGCTGCTCGACGAGGTGGCGTTCGCGCTGGAGAACCTCCGCCTCCCCGCCGCGGACGTCCTTTCTCGCTCCGAGGATGCGCTGCGCCGGATAGGCCTGTGGGAGCGTCGCGCGTGGAACCCCGACCGGCTCTCCGGCGGCGGGCGGCAGCGTCTCGCGATCGCCTGCGCCCTCGCGATGGGCTCCCCGCTGCTCGTGCTCGACGAACCCACCGCCAACCTCGACCCCGTCGGCATCGACGACGTCTACGCGGCGCTCGCCGAGATCGTGGCGGCGGGGGACCGCGCGATCGTCCTCGTCGAGCACAACCTCGACGCCGCCGTCGAGCTGGCGACGCGCGTCGTTGTGCTGGATGATGCCGGCGCCGTGGCGTTCGACGGCCCGGCCGCCGCCGTGCTGCGCGCCCGCGCGGAGACGCTCGCGGCGATGGGCGTGTGGCTGCCGTCCGCCACCCTCGCGGCGCTGCGCCTGCGCGATGCCGGTCATCCGATCGAGCCGCTCCCGCTCACCCCCGCCGAGCTGCGGGACGCTCTGGATCCGTCGCGGCGCGACGAGGCCGCAGCCCTGCTGCTGCGCGGCCCCGTCGCGGACGACGCCGCGGATCCGGTCGTGCGCGTGCGCGGGCTCACGCTCGAGAAGGACCGCAGCGAGGTGCTGCGGGACGTCGACCTCGACATCCCCGCGGGGTCGTTCACCGCCGTGATCGGCCCCAACGGCGCCGGCAAGACGACGCTCGTGCAGGCGCTCGCGGGCGTGACACCGCCGCCGCCCGGCCGCATCACCGTTGCCGGGATGGACCCCGGATCCGCGTCGCCTCACGAGCTCGCGACGCGCATCGGCTTCGTCTTCCAGAACCCCGAGCACCAGTTCATCGCCCACACCGTGTACGACGAGCTCGCGCACGGGCTGCGCCTGCGCGGCCTGGCGGATGACGAGATCCGCGCGCGCGTCGAGGACATCCTTGAGCGGTTCGGCCTCACCGAGCGTACGGACGCCCATCCGTTCCTCCTCTCGGGCGGGCAGAAGCGGCGCCTGTCGGTGGGCACAGCGCTCATCTCGGGCGACACGGGCCACGGCCCGGAACTGCTGGTGCTGGACGAGCCGACGTTCGGACAGGATCGCGCCAGGGCCGCGGAACTGCTCGCCCTGCTGCGCGGGCTCCACGCCGCCGGCACCACGGTCGTCATCGTGACCCACGACCTGCAGCTGGTGGCGGAGCACGCCACGCACGTTGTCATCGTCGACGACGGACGGATCGCCGCGGCCGGGCCGACGGCGGAGGTGTTCGCCGACGAGGCGGTGCTCGAGCGCTCGGGCCTGCGCCTGCCGCCGGTGCATCGGGCGCTGCGGGTCGAGGCGGCGGTGGCGGTCGGCGGGCGCGCCGGCGCCGGCGGCGTCCGGGGCGGCGCGGTTGCCCCGAGCGCGACGGACCCCACCCCGGCCAGGGACGCCCGCCCCGACCCGTACGCTCCCCCGCCGCCGGCACCGGCGTGGCGGTTCCTCCACCACCTCAACCCGCTCGCCCTGCTCGCGGCCACCGCCCCCGCGATGATCCTGCTCGTCTTCACCCGCGACATCCCGACGCCGCTGGCGATGCTCGCCCTGGCGAGTGTGGTGCTGGCGACCGGGGCGCGGCTCCCCCGCCGGCTCGCGCTCGGGCTGCTCGCGGGCGTGCCGCTCGGCATCGCCGCCGTGGGCATCGGGTTCTCGCTCTGGGTGGATCCCGCGCAGGTCGCGGCCACGCCCGCGGTGCTGCGCGTCGGGGACTGGATCCTGCACCAGGGCGCGTTCGCCATCGGATTCGCCACGTCGCTGCGCCTCGCCGCCATCGTGCTGCTCGCGGTGCTGAGCGGCGCGGTCACGGCGGGACCGGATGTGGTGCGCGCGAGCGTCCAGCACCTGCGCGTCCCCTACCGGATCGGGTACACCGCGCTCGCCGCCTACCGCTTCGTGCCGCGCTTCGGTCACGAGCTCGAGCTCATCCGGGCGGCACACCGCGTGCGCGGCCATGGCCGCGGGAGCGGACGCGGGCCGCTCGCCCGGATCGCTCGCGGCTGGGGATACATCGTGCCGCTGCTGGCGAGTGCGATCCGCCATGCCGAGCGCGTCGCCCTCGCGATGGACGCCCGCGCCTTCGGCGCCTACCCCACGCGCACCGAGCGCCACCTCGTGCCGCTGCGGTGGCGCGACCTCGTGTTCGTCCTGCTGTTCTGGGCCGCGTGCGCGGCCGTCTTCCTGATCATCCCCCGCGTCTTCCCCTGACCCCACCGAGGAGCCCCGATGAACCGCGTGTCCACCGCGTACCTGCTGACCTGCGCCGTGCTGGGCGTGGCGGCCGCCATCCTGCTCGCCCCGGCGAACTGGCTGTCGACCGTGCTGCTCGGCGTCGCGCCGCTTGCCTCCCAGCTGCTGACCGGCCTGTGGATCCTTCCCGCGGTCGTCGCGCTGCGCCTGCTGCAGCGGCCGGGCGCCGCGCTGCTCACGGCGCTGATCTCGGGCCTCGTGCTGCTGCCGTTCTCGGGCTGGGGTCTTGCCAGCGTGCTCACCAACGTGATGTTCGCGTTGCCGATCGAGCTCGCCTTCGCCGCCGCGCTCTACCGCCGCTGGGCGACCTGGCAGTACTACGCGGGAGCCGCGGCCACCGCGATCATCTACTGCCTCTGGCAGGGCTCGTACTTCGGCATCGAGACCATGACGCCCCTCGCGGTCGTCACCTTCTACGCGCTCGCCGTGCTGAGCTGCGTCGCCGCGACCGCGCTCGGGATCCTCATCGCCGACCGCCTCCACCGCGCCGGTGTCGCCGCGACCGTGCGCCCGAAGGCGAGCCGCGCCACGGCCTGATCCAGCCTCGCCGAGGGGACATAGCTTCGATCCTTCTTGACATCCCGTCGAATCTTTGTTCGACTTGGCGCATGAGGTGGCAGGGGCAGGAACTCGGCGTTGCGGACGACAACGCGCTGCCGGGCATGGAGCAGCTCGACGGGCTCGTCCGCTCGGTGACGACGCCGGAGTTCGCGGGCATCACCTTCCACGAGGTCGCGGCGAAGTCGGCACTGAACCACGTGCCGCGCTCGAGCAGCATGCCATTCGACTGGACGATCAACCCCTACCGTGGATGCACCCATGCGTGCGTATATTGTTTCGCCCGCGGGACGCACGAGTATCTCGACCTGGACGCGGGCAAGGACTTCGATTCGCAGATCGTCGTGAAGGTGAACGTCGACGAGGTGCTGCGGCGCGAGCTGGCGAAGCCGAGCTGGAAGCGCGAGCACGTCGCGCTCGGGACGAACACCGATCCGTATCAGCGCGCCGAGGGGCGCTACAAGCTGATGCCGGGAATCTCGACCGCACTCGCCGAGTCGGGCACGCCCTTCTCGATCCTGACGAAGGGCTCGCTGCTGCGCCGCGACCTGCCGCTGCTGAAGCGACTGCACGACCAGGTGCCGATCTCGATCGCGATGTCGATCGCCGTCTACGACGACGAGCTGCAGCAGGCGATCGAGCCGGGCACCCCGACGGCGCAGGCGCGGCTCGACACCGTACGCGCCGCGACCGACGCGGGGTTCTCGGTGTCGGTGTTCATGATGCCCGTGCTGCCGCACCTGACCGACTCCCCCGAGGCGCTGGACGCGGCCCTCGCGCGGGTGAAGGCGGCGGGCGCGTCCCGCGTCGTGCACGGGGCGCTCCACCTGCGGCCCGGCGTCAAGCCGTGGTTCATGCGCTGGCTGGCGCGGGAGCATCCCGAACTGCTGCCGGCGTATCGCGGGCTGTATCCGGGGGCGTCGGTCAACGCCCCGCAGGCGTACCGGACGATGCTGTCGCAGCGCATCCGTCCGCTCATCCGCTCGCACCGGCTCGACGGCCGCGACGACCAAGACCCGTGGCGACGCCCGTCCTTCGCCACCGCGCCGGCGCCCGCGCGCATCATCACGACCGCACGCGGCCGGGCCGCCGCGACGGCTCCCGCGCCGGAGCCCGCCCGCCTGTTCTGACGAGCGGGCTCCGGATCAGTCCGCGGGGACGCCAATCAGGAGAACTCGATCGACGCGTCCTCGTTGTTCACGACGATCACCGGGGTGATCGGCGAGAGACCGGCCGCGCGGATCGCGTTCGCATCGAACGACACGAGCGCGTCGCCCTTGCGCACCTCGGCACCCTGCTCGACGAGCGGACGGAAGCCCTCACCCTTGAGCGAGACGGTGTCGATGCCGATGTGGATCAGCAGCTCGGTGCCGTCGGCGAGGGTCAGCCCCACCGCGTGCCCCGTCGGGGACATCGTCGTGACCGTGCCGTCGGCAGGGGCAACAACCGTGTCCCCGGTCGGATCGATCGCCACGCCGGGGCCCATCGTCTGCTCGGCGAACATCGGGTCGGGCACCTCGGACAGCGGCAGGACGCGTCCCGCGATCGGCTGCGCGATCCGCACGACCGCCGGAGCGAGCGTCGCGACCGACGTGGTCTGCGGCGTGGCGGCCGCAGCGGGCGCGGGCTGGCGCCCTTCCATCAGGTCCTCCATGGCGTCCTTCACGAACTGCACGTTGAGGCCGTAGACCACCTGCACGCTCTTGCCGCCGGGCTTCATGGTGCCCGCGGCTCCCGCGCGGCGAAGAGCCGCCTCGTCGACCTTCGACGGGTCGGCGACCTCGAGGCGCAGGCGCGTCGCGCAGTTGTCGAGCGACAGGATGTTCGCCTGACCGCCGAGCCCCGCCAGGAAGCCGGCCGCGACCGCGGCGTACTTCGAATCTCCGACGCCGGCCTCGCCCTCACCGGTGCTGAGCGTCTCGTCCTCGTCCTCGCGCCCGGGCGTCTTCAGCCTGAACTTCAGGATGACGAAGCGGAACACGAAGAAGTAGATGACGAACCACACGACGCCCATCACCAGGATGAGCCACGGGTTCTGCGCCAGCGGGTTCACCCAGCCGAGCACGAGGTCGATGAATCCGCCCGAGAACCCGAAGCCCATCCGCACGGGAAGCAGCGCCGAGATCGTCAGCGAGATGCCCATGAACACCGCGTGGATCACGTACAGCCACGGCGCCAGGAACAGGAACGAGAACTCGAGCGGCTCGGTCACGCCGACGAAGAACGAGGCGACGGAGGCCGAGAGCAGGATGCCGCCGACCACCTTGCGGCGGGTGGTCTTGGCTGTGACGTACATCGCGAGCGCCGCACCGGGGAGGCCGAACATCATGACCGGGAAGAAGCCCGTCATGTACTGACCGGTGACGCCGTAGACGCCGTCGCCGTTCGCCCCGGCGAGGAAGTTGTTCAGGTCGTTGATGCCGGCGACGTCGAACCAGAACACCGAGTTGAGGGCGTGGTGAAGGCCGAGCGGGATCAGCAGGCGGTTCATCATGCCATAGATGCCGGCACCGACCGGGCCGAGCGTGAGGATCCACTCGCCGAACGTGACGAGGCCGCCGTAGACGACGGGCCACACGAAGAAGAGGGCGATCGCCACGACGAGCGAGAGGCCGGCGCTGACGATCGCGACCGAGCGCTTGCCCGAGAAGAACGACAGCCAGTCGGGGAGCTTCGTGTTCTTGAAGCGGTTGTACGACCACGCTCCGATCAGACCGCAGATGATGCCGACGAAGACGTTCTGGATCTTCCCGTACGCGGGGTCGACCGCCTCGAGCTCGGCCGCACCGGTGAGCACCTGCACGGTCTCGGGCTTCAGCAGCGTTGTGATCGTGAGCCACGACACGAGCCCGGCGAGGGCGGAGGTGCCGTCGGGCTTCTCTGCCATGCCGATCGCGATGCCGATCGCGAACAGCAGCGCCATGTTGTCGAGCAGCGCACCACCCGCGGCGGCGAAGAACGCCGAGGCGACGTTGTCGCCCGCGGTCTCCTTGATCCAGTAGCCGAGGCCGGACAGGATCGCCGCGACCGGCAGGACGGCGACCGGCAGCATGATCGATCGGCCGAGCCGTTGGAAGAACTTCATCGAGCCTCCAAACGTGAAGGGGACGTGCGTCCGCGGGGAGACCCGTGACCAGACGGGCTGTCCGCGACTGTACTCCCGCGTGCGCGCGCGGCCCGGGATCCCGCGCCTCCGAAGATCGCGGAGGCCCCTCGTGCGGTGCGCGGATCAGGGGTAGTCGGGGGCGGGCGGCAACCCGAAGAACTCCTCGAGGGAGTGGTAGCCGCCCTCGTGATACACCTGGGCGAGCTCGGGCCCGATGTAGCGCAGATGCCAGGGCTCCGGGTTGTAGCCGGTCGTGTCGGTGTGGCCCTCCTCGTAGCGGATGATCCATCCGAACCGCCACGAGTTGTCGATGAGCCACTTCCCCTGCGCAGTGGCGCCCACTTCGTAGATCGTCCCGCACCCGGCCTCGCCGCACGCGACGACGTCGGCCGCAAGGCCCAGCTGGTGCTCGCTGAAGCCCGGGCGAGCCGACAGGGCATCCGCCCCGATCTGGCCCCGGGCGTCGACCTGGGAGTCGTACGTCGCCACCTGGGTGTCGTAGGAGCGGTATCCGCTGAACAGCGACATCCGTCCCGCTCCCTCGGCGTCGGCGGCAGCGACGAGCCGCTCGAACGAGTCGACCACGTCGGCGCGAAGGCTCCCCTCCACGACGTGCGACGGAGGAACGGCGAGCGCCTCGGGCGCGTAGCCGAGCGGCTCCAGTGGGCGCTGCTTGTTCACCACCACCCACGGAAGGGACGGATCGTCCAGCGGAACGCACGGGGCGTCGCCTGCCAGGATCGCCTTGTGCATCGCCTCGGCACCGCCGAACGCGCCGATCAGCGCATCCGGGGTCTTCGCCTGCAGCGCGTCGTCGGCGCAGCCCTCCGGCGGATCGCCCGCCTCGACCTGGTCGATCACCGGCACCGGCAGGAGCGCCGCGACGACGGCGTCGGGCCCGCCGGCGCGGACCTCGGCGGCGGCCTCGCTGCGGGACACGAGCTGCGTGATGAGCGAGACCTCCGACACGAGCAGCACGCCCGCGCCGAGCGTGACCAGCGCGATCCGCCGCGCGCGCCGCAACCACGCGGCGCGGCGCCGCGCGGAGACCCGCTGGGCGTAGCTCATGCCGTCATTCTCGTCGGCTCACCTGCATGCGACGTGGGGACACGGCGTCCGGCGCGTTCGCCCGCATCCGCGTTCCGACGCCGCAGCAGCGCGTCAGCGGGAAAGGCTCACACCCCAGCGGGCGGTCCAGCTCTCCCCCGGTGCCAGGCGGCGCACATCCTGCCCCGTGTTGAAGGCATCGGTCGGCGCGGTCATCGGCTCGACCGCGACGGCCCGGGACTGTCCGGGGTAGGCGTCGGTGGTGAAGACCTGGATGTGGCCCCAGTTCTCGTCCTGCCACATGGTGACCGTCCGGCCGTCGGGCGCGGTGAGGGTGGTGCGGGCGATGCCGTCGTCGCCGCGCTCGAGCGCGCCGAATCCGGTGTCGAGGTCGAGGTCGCCGACGCGGGCTCCCCCGCGCAGGTCGTAGGTGCCGGACACCGGCACCTCGCCCGTGGGCAGCAGACGATCGTCCACCTCGAACACCGTGCTCGCGGGCACGGCGAGCACGAGGTCCTCCGTGGGGACGCCGCCGAGGCAGAAGAAGGGGTGCGTGCCGAGCGCGACCGGCGCGTCGCCGTCGCCCACGTTCGCGACCTCGTGCGTGATCTCGACGCCGTCCTCGGTGAGGGCGTAGGTCACGCTCGTGCGGAGCGTGTAGGGGTAGCCGTGCTGCGGGAAGACCGTGGCGCTGAGCGTCGCGGATCCCTCTGCGGCGTCGATCTCGTACGGCGCGTAGCGGAGGAGACCGTGGATGGCGTTGCTGCGGTCGGGCTCGGTGATGTCCAGCTGGCGCGTGGTGCCGCCGTCGGTCCAGCGCCCGTCGCGGATGCGGTTCGGCCACGGCGCGAGCACGATGCCGCTGCCGAAGGGCGTCGGCGAGCCCTCGGGATACGGCGTGACGATGTCCACGCCACCGACGGTGAGGCCGCGCAACGCCGCGCCGACCTGCGCGATGTGGGCGGCGACCTCGCCCGCCGGGCCGTCGCGACGGATGCGGACCTGGGTGCCAGTGGGATCGATGCGCGTCGGTGCGTTCACCCTTCGACCCTACTTGGGCGGCTCGGTGCCAGCCGTTGTCAACCCGCTGTCGGGCGCGGATCGCGCATGGTGCGGTGGACGCATGACGCAGACAGTGGAGCCCGCGACGTCCACGGCATCACGCATCCCGGCGCTTCCCGGCCTGGATGCGACGTGGCGCCTCGCGCGCGACGGGTATCTCTTCGGCACGCGCGGCTTCCGCGACGTCGACGCCGATGCATTCCGCACACGCCTCCTGGGGCGCGCTGTGGTTGTCGCCCGGGGCGCGGAGGCCGCACACGTGTTCGGGACGCCGGACGCGTTCTCGCGCACGGGGGCGATCCCCCGCTCGGTCATGCATCTGCTGCAGGACGAGGGAAGCGTGCAGCAGCTCGAGGGCCCGCGCCACGAGGCGCGGAAGCGGCTTATGCTCGATCTCGCCCAGGAGGAGCGTGGCGGACTCGTGGCGGCGTTCCGCGAGGCGTGGCCGCAGGTGGCGGCCGAGCACGCGCACCGGCCGGTGCCCGTGCGGCAGGTCGCGTCCCTCGCGCTGACGCGCGCGGCCCTCGCCTGGGCGGGGATCCGCACCGAACCCGCCGACGAGCGGGCCCTGTGCGAGGACTTCGACGCCATGGTGTCGCGGGCCGCGGCCATCGGGCCGCTCAACTGGGCGGCGCGGCTGCGGCGGCGGCGCACCGAGGCATGGGCGCGAGAGGTGGTGCGCGACCTCCGCCGCCAGGGCGACCGGGCGACGGTCGCCGGGCGCCTCGCGCACCACACCGAGGACGGCCGACTGCTCGACGAGAGCGTCGCGGCGATCGAGCTGCTGAACCTGCTGCGCCCCACCGTGGCGGTGGCCCGCTTCATCGCCTTCGCGGTTCACGCGCTGCACCGCCACCCCGATTGGGCATCGCAGATCCGGGGCGGCGAGCCCGCCGCGACCCGGTGGACGGCCGACGAGATCCGCCGGTTCTCCCCGTTCTTCCCGATGATCGGCGGCATCGCGACCCGCCCGATCGAGCTGCACGGCACGCGGCTCGCCCAGGGCCAGTGGGTCATGCTCGACCTGTACGGCACCGATCACTCCGCCGAGCTGTGGGAGCGCCCGGATGTGTTCAACCCCGGTCGCTTCGCGACAGCGTCGCCCATGACCGTTGTCGCGCAGGGCGTCGGCGACCCCCTTGCGGCGCACCGCTGCCCCGGGGAGCAGGCGACGGCCGACCTGCTCGTCGCGACGCTGGAGCTGCTGACCCGGGGCCCCGAGTACGCGGTGCCGGAGCAGGATCTGCGGATCAGCCTGCGCCGCATCCCCGCCGAGCCCGAGGATCGGATGCTCGTCGTCTTCGGCGGCTGATCATCCTGCCCGCAGACGACGGATGCCGCCCTCGACCTGCGAGGGCGGCATCCGTGTCGATCCGGCCGGGGCACGCGCCCCGGTCTGCGATCAGGCCGTGAGGTCGGCGAGCGTCGGCGCGCCGGCGAGCTCATCGAGCACGTCGTCGCCCGGGCGGACCTCGTCGAACGGCGCGGCGATCTCGGCGCGCTCGAGCATCTCGGTCATGCGACGGCGACGCTGACGCGGGATGAGCGTGACGACGCGACCCGTGCGGCCCGCGCGGCCGGTGCGGCCGGCGCGGTGAAGGTACGTCTTGTACTCGTCGGGCGCGTCCGCCTGGATGACGAGGTCGACGTCGTCGACGTGGATGCCGCGCGCGGCGACGTCGGTCGCGACGAGCACGCGGGCGCGGCCCTTCGAGAAGCGCTCGATGTTGCGCGTGCGCTTGGCCTGGTTGAGGTCGCCGTGCAGCGAGATGGCGTCGATGCCGGCGCCGTCGAACTGCTCGGCGAGCATCTCGGCGTACGCGCGGGTGCGGGTGAAGACGAGCGTCTTCCCCTCACGCGCGACGAGCTGATCCAGGATCTCCGGCTTGGAGCGGTGGTCGACGACGAGCACGCGGTGCTCGATCGTGCCGGTCTCCTGCGTCTCGCCGGCGACCTCGTACACCTGCGGGTCGACGAGGAACTCGTCGACGAGCGCGGCGACCTCGCGGTCGAGCGTCGCGGAGAAGAGCAGCTTCTGGCCGCCCTTGCCGGTCTCGCGCAGGATCTCCTGGACGGGCTCGAGGAACCCGAGCTCGCACATGTGGTCGGCCTCGTCGAGCACCGACACCTGGATCTGCGAGAGGTCGAGCTTGCCCTGGCGCTGCAGGTCGCCGATGCGACCCGGGGTCCCGATGACGATGTCGACGCCCTTCTTGAGCGCGCCCACCTGGCGGCCCTGCGGCACGCCGCCGTAGATCTGCGTGGTGAACAGGCCGACGCTGCGGGCGATCGCCTGCACCGTGCGGTCGATCTGCAGCGCGAGCTCGCGCGTCGGCGCCATGATCAGCGCGACGGGCGCGCGGCCGAACTCGCGCTTCTGGCCGGCCTTGGCGCGCAGGATGCGCTCGACGAGCGGCGCGCCGAAGGCGATGGTCTTGCCCGAGCCGGTGCGGCCGCGGGCGAGGACGTCGCGGCCCTCGATGATCGACGGGGCGGTCGACGCCTGGATCGGGAACGGCTTCTCGGCGCCGAGGGCAGCGAGAGCGCGCACGATGTTGTCGCCGAACCCGAGGTCGGCGAAGGTCACCTCGGCGACCTCATCCGCCTGCACGGCCTGCGCCTCGAGGCGCTCGTGCACAACGTCGATCCGGTCCTCCTGCGCCTGGCTGCGCGCCGGACGCTCCTCGCGGCGCTCCGACCACTTGCGCTCGCCCTCGTGCTGGAAGCGGGCGCGCTCCTCGCGGGCCGGACGCTCGTCGCGGGCCGGGCGGGCGTCGCGGGCCGGGCGGGCATCGCGGGCCGGACGGGCGTCGCGGTCGTAACGGGGGCGGTCGTCGCGCTGCGGGCGGGCATCGCGGTCGAAGCGGGGGCGATCCTGCTGCGGGCGGTCGTCGCGGTTGAACCGGGGGCGGTCGCCGTCGCGGGCGGGACGGGCATCGCGAGCCGGACGAGCGTCGCGGTCGAAGCGGGGACGGTCACCATCGCGAGCCGGGCGGGCATCGCGGTCGTAACGGGGGCGGTCGTCACGGTTGAACCGGGGGCGGTCGCCGTCGCGGGCCGGACGGGCATCGCGAGCCGGACGAGCGTCGCGGTCGAAGCGGGGACGGTCGCCATCGCGAGCCGGGCGGGCATCGCGGTCGTAACGGGGGCGGTCGCCCTCACGGGCCGGACGCGCGTCGCGGTCGAAGCGCGGACGGTCGTCACGGTTGAAACGAGGGCGCTCGCCGTCGCGGGCCGGACGGGCATCGCGGTCGTAACGGGGGCGGTCGCCCTCGCGAGCCGGACGGGCATCACGAGCCGGTCGCGCGTCGCGATCGAAGCGGGGGCGCTCGCCCTCACGGGCGGGACGGGCATCGCGGTCGAAACGGGGACGCTCGGCGCGGTCGAAGCGACCGGCGCCGGCACTGTCATCGCGGCGCGGGGCACGCGTCCCGTCGTTGCCGCGGAAGGGACCACCGGTCTTCTTCTTGGCGTAGCGCGGGTCGAAGTTCTGGGCGGGACGACCGCCCGCGGGCTTCTTGTTCTTGGGCATGCGAAAGTAACGCACCTTCCATAGGTGTCATGCGGCCTGTCAGGACCACACACACCCGCGCATACAACGCGGTATCCCAAGCCGACCCTTCAGGATACCGACAGCGCCTGAGAGACCCCCGAGTCCCCCACGCTCGATAACCGGGAGTGGGGCGCAAAGGTGCGGCAAACGCATCGAACCACGACGCTCAAGGTGCACACGCCGCACCTTTACCCGGTTGCGTCCAATAGCGTGGTGTACGGATCGGGTGACCGTGTCGCTGCGGACGTAGCGACGGTCA
>NZ_BAAANG010000037.1:16114-41137 GCF_039529675.1 Microbacterium paludicola | reverse complement strand
CTTGGATTCTCGCTTCCCCAGCATCGTGCTGGAATCAGCGTGTCCAAGATCAGGGGTCAAGCGCCAGACAACCTGCCGAGCTATAGGGACAAGCTGTCAACACCGGTGCGCGGACAATGGGCAGGTCCATTCGGGACCTCTGCGGTGCAGTTGGTGAGCGCGTCGGGCGTCCCTGATTTCGCAGCTACTCCGCTCTTCACTGCGAGCCTGACGCAGTCGCTCGCAGAGCTGGAGGACCTCGCCAACTTGAATGAGGATCCCGGAATCGGTTGGGATCCTCAGCACGTGGGCTACTACAACTCATGGATCGACGAGGGCAAGGTGCCGCACATCGACATGATGGGGCTCGTGAGCGCACAGCGAGTACTTACGCGCGCCGTCTTGCGCGGCATCATCAATACCGTCCGTAACACCGCGCTCGACTTCGCTCTGGAGTTGCAGACAACCGACCCCAAAGCGGGGACGCAAAATGGGCCGACGATTGCAGAGCCAAGCATCGCGAGCACTGTCTTCAACATCACGAACAACATCTACGGAGACGGCACGACAATCGCGCACGGCGACGGAACATCGGTAGCCGTGACCGTGCAAAAGAACGACGTCGAGTCGCTGATCGCGGCTGCGCGCGGGCTCGGTTTGTCAGAGGAAGGCATCGTCGAGCTGCGCCAGGCCGCGGAAGCGCCGGAGGCGGATCGCCCGAACCGGTTCAAGGCGCTGCTCACCCGGGTCGGCGCAGGTGCACTCTCGCTGACAAGCAACATCTCCGCTGAGGTGGCAGCGAGCCAGGTCGACCAGCTCATCCAGCAGTTCCTAGGTCAAGCGTAGTCCGCTTCCCAACGAACAATCCCGTCCGGACTCCGTCACGTTGGACGGGTTCTGGACGGGATTTCCGTTTCGGAGTCTGAGGCCGGTGGGCCGCGATCCGTTGCGGTTACTGGGAGGGGATGACGGGAATCGAACCCGCGTAATCAGTTTGGAAGACTGAGGCTCTACCATTGAGCTACATCCCCGCGACGCGATCCGAGACGGATCGGGCAGCGCGTAAGAGTCTATCCGATTCCGCGCCGCTCCCTCGACGCGGGCACGCCGCGGAGACCTCGCCGGCGATCCTGCCGATCCCGTTCCGGCGCCGGATGGAGTCGCGCCTAAGGCACCGGCGACTCGGAAATAGGGCGATCGTCCGATGCCCCTCCCCCACCTCAGAGACGAGCGTGGAGACATCCGAACAAGGGATGGAGCGGGACATGAACATCGATCCGATGACCGTCATCAGGGAGTACGAGCTGCACGTGCGCGAGGCCGAGGAGCACATCGCCCGGCGCCGCGCGCTCGAGGAGCGCCGCGCCGATGAGCGGAGCGCAACGGTGCGGAAGGCCGTGCGGCGGCAGGGCGTCCTTCGCCGGCTGCTTCCTCGCCACGGCGCATGACGGAAGCGGGTCCACCGGGATGTCGGTGGGGGATGTCACGATGGGCGGGTGCGGATGCAGACGTCTGAACTGATCGGCCGCGATGGCGAGCTGCACCTCCTGGCGGAGGTGATGGCGGATGTCGTCGCCGGTCGCCCGCGCACGGTCGCGCTCGGAGGCGAGGCAGGCATCGGCAAGACGCGCCTGCTGACCGAGTTCCTCGAACGGCACGCCGGCGCCGCACGTGTGCTCATCGGACGCTGCGTCGACCTCGGCGGTTCCGGCGACGCCTACACGTCGATCGCCGGCGCGCTCCGCCCGCTCATCACCGAGCTCGGCGCGGACGAGGTCAACCGCATGACCGGCGGCCAGCGCGCGATGCACCGCCTCTTCCCGCAGCTCGGCGTCGGAGCCGAGGCGCGGGAATCGACGCCCGGCGGCCTGCACGAGTCGATCGCACTGCTGCTCGAGGCAGTCGCCGTCGAACGGCCGCTGGTTCTTGTGATCGAAGACCTCCACTGGGTCGATCCCGCGAGCCTCGCGGTGCTGCGGTTCCTCACGCGCGCCCTCAGCGAGGCGCCGATCCTGCTGATCATCTCCTACCGGTCCGAGGACATCGGGCGCGGGCACATCGCGCGCGCGTTCCTCGCCGAGCTCCCCCGCGACCGCCGGGCGCTGCGGATGGATCTGCCGCGGCTCGACAGGGAGTCGACCCGACGGCTGATGCGCGAGCTGCGGGGCGAGGTGCCCGAGGAGACCGCCGTCGACGCGCTTCTCGAGCGCACGGACGGCGTGCCGTTCTACATCGAGGAGCTCATCGACCTCGATGCCTGTGAGGACGGCAGCGCGGGCCTTCCCGACGGCCTGCGCGATCTGCTGCTGCTGCGATACGAGCGTCTGTCGGAGCCCTCGCAGCGCATCGTCCGCCACGTCGCGGTCGGCGGCGTCGAGGTCGAGCACGATCTGCTCGCGGCCGTGCTCGGGCAGGACCCCGACACGCTGGACGCCGCCGCGTGGGAGGCGATCGGCGGGGGCGTGCTGGTGGCCACAGCCACGGGCTACGGGTTCCGGCACGCGCTCATGCGCGAGGCGATCCTGCAGGACTTCCTCCCCGGCGTGCGGGAGCGCCTGCACGAGCGGTACGCGATCGAGCTCGAGCGACGCGCCGCCGAGGGATCGCCCGCCGCGGCCGCGATCGCTCACCACTGGTCAGGCGCCCGCAACGCGTCGCGCGCGTTCCCGGCCTGGCTGCAGGCGATGCGGGAGGCCCGGGCCGCGCTCGGCTACGCCTCTGCCGCGCCGAACGCCGAGCGGGCACTTGCTCTCTGGGACCGCGTCGACGACCCGGAGGCCGTGGCGGGGATGACGCGGCGCGAGCTGATGGGCCGCACGGCGACCTACCTCCGCAACGCGGGCGACGTCGAGCGCAGCCTCGCCGTGCTGAAACTCGCGCTTGCCGACTGCCATCCCGGCACGCTCGAGCACGCGCTGCTGCTGAACAACCAGGGGCGCGGGCTCGCCATGCTCGCGCGCCCGGGCGCGATCGAGGCATACCGGGAAGCGCTCGCCACCCTCGACACGCTGGGCGGCGGCCCGAAGGTGGATCTTATGCGCGCCGATGTCATGGTGTCGCTGTCCGGGCGCCTGATGCTGATCGGCGAGGACCAGGACGCGCTGGTGCTGGCCGAGGAGGGCGCGGCGCTCGCCCGTCGCCATGCCGGCTCATCGCTCGGCCGCGAGCAGGGAGTCGACCGGCTGCAGTCGGTGGCCGAGAACCTCGCGGCGCTGTGCCGTGGGCACATGGGGCAGCTCGACGCGGCGGCCGCGGGGCTCGAACGCGCTCGCGAACTCGCCGGCACCGACGGCCCCGCGCTGCTGCGCTACTGGGTGAACGCCTCCGACCACGCGTACCACCTCGGCGAGTACCGCCGCGCGCTCGCGATCGCGCGGGAGGGTCTCGACGCCGCTCGCCGATACGGCGCCGACCGCACGTCGGGCGTGATCCTCGCCTCGAACGCCGCCGACCCCCTGACGGATCTCGGCCGCTGGAACGAGGCGAGGGAGCTGCTCGAGCGATCGCTCGCGCTCGCTCCCCCTGGGTCGTTCCGGTCCTACCTCGTGCGCGGGATCGCGTGGCTGCAGCTGTGGCAGGGCGACGCGGCCGGCGCGCAGGCATCGATGGCCGACGCGCGCCCGCAGCTCGCGCAGACGTCGCGGTTCGAGGTGCAGTCGCGGCTGAACGTCGGGCACGTCGGTGCGGAGATCGCGCTCGCGCTCGGCGACCTCGCCGGCGCGTGGCGCGACGCGCAGGCGCTGCTCGACGCCGATCCCGCCCGGCTGCATCCGGGGCACGTTCCGCCGTTCTCCTGGACCGTGGCGCGGGTGATCTCGCGGATGCGCGATGCCGGCCAGACGGAGGTCGATCTCGAGGGCGCGGCCGCCACGCTGCGCGACATCCTCGATCGAGCCTCCGCGTGGTGGCCGACGCACGCGGTCTGGAGTCCGGCCGTTGATGCCGAGCTGCGGCCGACACACGCCGCGTGGGAGGCGGCCCTGGCGGCATCCGGGAGCGAGCGCGCCCCCGTCTACCTGCGGCCGGCGGTCCTGCTCCGCTCCACCGAGTGGCTGCTCGCGGTCGGCGACCGTCCCGCGGCGCGCGAACGCCTGGACGAGACCCTCGCGGAGGCGGCGGAGCGGGACGTCACGTCCATCCGGAACGCGGCACTCGCCCTCGGCCGCTCATCCGGCCTGCTGCGCGAGGCGACGACCCGCACGGCGGCGGAGGGCCTCACCGAACGCGAACGCCAGGTGGTCGAGCTGGTCGCCGCGGGCCTGAGCAACAAGCAGATCGGCGAGCGGCTGTTCATCAGCGGCAAGACGGCGAGCGTTCACGTCTCGGCGATCCTGCGCAAGCTCGGCGCCGCGAACCGTGCCGAGGCGGCGCACCTCGCGCGCGACCTCATCGCACGCTGAGTTCCTCAGCCGGCGGCGAGCCCCGCGGCATGCCGCTCGGCGTGCGCGAGATAGGCGACGGCGTTGTCGCGCAGCCCCGCGACCTCGTCGTCCGTGAGCTCGCGGCGCACCTTCGCCGGCACGCCGGCCACGAGCGATCTGGGCGGGATCTGGGTGCCCTCGAGCACGACCGCGCCCGCTGCCACGAGGCTGCCGGCGCCGATCACTGCACCCGACAGCACAACGCTTCCCATGCCGATGAGTGCGCCGTCGCCGATGGTGCAGCCGTGCACCACGGCGTTGTGCCCGACCGACACGTACTCCCCGATGTCGACCGGGTTGGACGCGTCGACGTGCACCGAGACGTTGTCCTGCACGTTGCTGAACGCGCCGATGGAGATCGCGGCGACGTCGCCCCGGACCACGGTGTTGTACCAGACGCTCGCGCGCTCGCCGACGGAGACCGACCCGATCACCCGTGCGCCGTCCGCGACGAAGGCGTCGGGATGGAGCGCCGGGAGGTCCTCGTCGCCCGTCGGAGAGCTCAGCGGCAGGATCGATGCATGCAGAGAGACGGCCATGCGCCGACTCTACGACGCCGACCCGTTCCGTGCGGCCGCCACCGCTGTCAAGCCCCACCGGCGCGGTGAGGTATGGCTTGCCTATGTTTTCCCAGGTGAGGCGGTAATTAGCCGAGCCTTGGCTTGCTTGCGGAATGCCCGAACGCGAGTAGCGTTGTACTCACCGACCGGCTCTCGCGCCGGAACACTTCGGAGGGATAGACATGAGCAGCAACCAGACCATCGCCACCACCGCCGCCGACCCGACTGTCGCCGCGGGGGCGTCGCAGTTCCTCTCCCCCGTCGTCCTGGGCCTGCAGGCGCTCACCGTCAACGGCAAGCAGGCGCACTGGCACGTGCGCGGCGCGAACTTCATCGGCGTGCACGAGTTCCTCGACACGCTCGTGGAGCACGCCGGCGCGTGGGCCGACGAGGCCGCCGAGCGCATCGTGGCCCTGGGGCTCCCGATCGACGCCCGCCTCGAGACCGTTGCGCAGAAGGCCGCCGGCACCACCGTCGCCGCGGGCTTCTCGCAGTCGACCGAGACCATCCGCGCCATCGTGGCCGACATCGACAAGGTGATCGCCGACCTCGACGCCGCGATCGACGGCCTCGACGAGATCGACCTCACCAGCCAGGACGTCGCCATCGGCATCAAGGCCGGCCTCGAGAAGGACCGCTGGTTCCTCGTGGCGCACATCGCCGAGTAATCAGCCACCACACGACGAAGGGCTCCGGATCTGATCCGGAGCCCTTCGTCGTGCTCGTCGTCGCGATCAGGCGACGTGCGTGAGGCGGCCGCCGATCATCGTCGCGTGCACGGGCATCGTGCGCAGTCGCTCCTCACCCGCGGTGAGCGGATCGTCCGCCACGATCGCGAGATCCGCGAGCGCGCCGGGCTCGATCCGAGCCGAGTGGCGTGACCCTCCGTAGGTGGATGCCGCCAGCGCCGTCTCGGCATCGAGCCGCTCCTCGGGACGCCATGCGGGGCGATCCCCGTGCGTGCGGAACACCGCCGCCGCCATCGAGACCCACGGGTCCAGCGGGGCGACCGGCGCGTCCGAGCCGAGCAGGATGTTCGCTCCCGCATCGCGCAGCGACCGCAGCGGGAAGGCAAGTGCCGTCTGCGACGCCCACAGCGTCTCGGTCAGCTCCCGATCGTCGATGGCGTGCTCCGGCTGCACGCTCGCCCCGACGCCCACGCGCGCGAATCGCGCGAGATCGGCGTGCCGCACCAGCTGCGCGTGCTCGATCCGCCCGACGGCGCCCGTCGAGGCGAAGGCGTCGAGGGCGTGCGAGTTCGCGAGATCGCCGATCGCGTGGATCGCGCACCCGATGCCGGCGGCGGTGGCGGCGGTCATGAGCTCGACGAGATCCTCGGGCGAGACCGTGAGCACCCCGTGGTTGTGCGGGTCGTCGCCGTACCCGTGCGAGCAGGCGGCGGTCCGGGTGCCGAGCGAGCCGTCGGTGATCACCTTCAGCGGGCCCACCCGCACGAGCTCCGTGTCCGCGTCACGCAGCGGATCACCAGACTGCAGGCCGAGACCGATCGCGCGCTCGAGGTGCTGCGGGTAGATGCCGAAGTCCACGCGCAGGCTGTCGAAGCCGCCGGCCACGCGGCGCTGCCAGGGCTCCTCGTTCCAGGTCATGTCGAGGTCGACGCAGCCGACGACTCCGCGGGCCGCGGCAGCCAGCGCCGCGCGTCCCACGGCGGCGTCCGCGTCCGCGACCGGCACGTCGTTCAGAATGCGGGCGACCGCGAACGCATCGTCCTCGCGCACGAAGCCGCTCGCATCCGGCGCGAATCCCTCCCGCCGCAGCGCGGCCGAGTTCAACCATGCCGAGTGCAGATCGAG
Organism: Microbacterium paludicola; assembly: GCF_039529675.1. NCBI lineage: Bacteria > Bacillati > Actinomycetota > Actinomycetes > Micrococcales > Microbacteriaceae > Microbacterium > Microbacterium paludicola. The sequence continues at coordinate 34,363 of NZ_BAAANG010000037.1, read as the reverse complement.
GTTGAGGATGTACGTCGGCACGTCGCCGGTCGCCGCGTCCAGCAGCGCCACGGTCGCGGGATCCGCCCACAGCGCGTCGCGCATGTCGACCGCGATACGCCGCCCGTCGGAGCGCACCGGGGCGCGCGCCGCAAGAGCCGCGGTGTCGGCCGCGGTCTGCGCCTCCCGCACCGAGAAGCGTTCGACCCCGAGCGCCCACTGCAGCATGTGCACGTGGTGATCCCACAGCCCGGGGATCAGCCACGCGCCCTGCGCGTTCAGCACGCTCCCACGGCGCGGCAGCGCGCCGGCGGGCGCGATGTCGGCGATCAGCCCGTCGGCGACGATCACGTCGTACAGCGCGTCGTCGTCCACGCCGGCGAACGGCAGCAGCTCACGCCCCTCCCCGGTGATGCGCGCATCCGCGATGACGTCGACCCGGGTGCCGCGCGCGGTCATCCGGCGTCCCCGGCACGCGCGGCCGCGCGCGCGTCCTGCGAACGGCGCATCACCGCCGCCAGGGCGGGGTTGCGGAACGGTCCGTCGCCCGACAGCTCGCCGATGATCGTCTCGACCACGTCGTCGGGCCGGTTCTGGCTCAGCTTGCGCTTGGCGACCACCTTCGTCGGGGTGAGCCGGAAGCCGACGGTGCCGCGCTCGAGCTTCGTGACGAAGTCGGCGTCGTTGGGGCGCTCCCACATCATCCGCGGATCCGGCATGCGCGACTCGAAGCGCGCGACGAGCCTGTCGAGCACCGCCAGGTTCTCCTCGGGGCTCAGGATCTCGGGGACGCCGCTCAGGTGCGCGGAGACGAAGTTCCACGTCGGCACCGCGGGGCCGTCGCCGTACCAGTTCGGCGAGATGTACCCGTGGGGGCCCTGCACCACCACAAGCAGCTCGCGCTCGCCGAGGCCGTGGATCGCGTCGTCCGGCCGGCCGACGTGCCCGACGATCGTGAGGTCTTCGCGCCCCTCGTCGAGCAGCACCGCGTAGTGCGAGGCGGTGAGTCCCTCAGGGGTCGCGCTGACGAGCGTGACCCACGGGTTGCGGTCGATCAGGCGGCGCAGTTCGGCCACATCCGTGAAGGCGAAGCTCGGGTTCTGACGCATGGATCCGATCGTACGGCGGAGCAGGGGCCCCGGACGCCGCGCGACGGGACCACCGCGATAGCCGCACCTGTTCGCCCACCGCGAACGGGCGTTCGTCGAGCCACAGGCGAATCAGGACCGGAGGACGTCCAGCTGCTCGGGGGTCACGTCGCTATCGGTGTAGATCAGGCGCACCGCGTCTGGATCCGGATTGCCCTCATCCGGCCCACGCCAGGCGAGGCGCAGCCCCAGCTTCTCGGCGACGGCTTTCGAGGCGAGGTTGTGCTCGAGCAGGATCGCCGAGATCGGGATGTCGGGATCGATGTGGGTGGCCGCGCCCATGCCGGCGCGCGCGATCTCCGTCGCGAAGCCGCGGCCCTGGTACGCCGGATCGATCCGGTAGTAGATGTTCCAGGCGGTCGCCTCGCGCAGGCGGCAGCCGCCGATGCCGACGTAGTCGCCCGAGCGGCGCAGCCGCGCGGTCCAATAGCCGACGCCGTGGCGCCAGTCGTCGATGTACGCCTCGACCATCTCGCGCGTGCGGAGGAGCGTCCGGTGCCGTCCCGAGGGAAGGTGACGCCAGACGGCCGGATCGGCGTGGAGCCGGTGGATCTCGGGAAGGTCGTCCCTGGAGACCGGAGCGAGCATCAGCTCCCCGGTGACGAACGGCTCAGTCAGCGCTGACACTGCGGGCACCAGTAGAGCTTGCGCGCCTGCATCTCCTCGAGCACGATCTCGGTGCCGCAGACGCGACACGGGAGGCCGGTGCGGTGGTAGACCCAGTGGCGGTCGTCGCGGTGGGCCATGGCCTTCCGCCACTCGTCGCCTTCAAGCCCGTCCATCGTCATCATCTGCCCGGTCTCGACGCCGATGCGGATCAGCTCGACCCAGTCGCGCCACAGGCCGCGCACGACCTCCTCGGGGATCGACCTGCCCGGCGTGTGCGGGTCGAGGTTCGCGCGGAACAGCATCTCGGCGCGGTACACGTTGCCGATGCCGCTGACGACCGACTGATCCATCAGGAGCTGGCCGATCGCGACGTTGCGGCGGCGCACCGCCTGCACGAACCGCTCCTCGTTCTCGCGCGGGTCGCCAACGAGGGGGTCGGGGCCGAGCCGGGCGATCACGGCGGCGACCTGCTCCGGCGTCTCGACCACGCAGGCGGTGGGGCCGCGCAGATCGGCGCAGGTGACGTCGGTCATAAGCCGAAGCCGCACCTGCCCCACGACCGGCGGCGGCCACTCCGAATCGGCGGCCTCGAGGCCATCCGCTTCGTCCAGCCCCTTCGTCTGCTCGGACATGCGCACATGGACCCGCGTCCGGCGCGGGGCGCCGATCGACGCGAGCGAGTTCTCACCGGCGTCGTCGAAGACCGGTGCGTCATCCGGCGTCGCGAGGTCGGTGCCGCGCTGACTCGTCTGGCCCATCCGGCCGTTCGCGGACGCGATCGTCGGATCGACGAGGATCTCCCCCGCGAAGTCCCATGCGCCGTAGAGGCCGAGGTGCACGCGCAGCCACAGGTCGCCGTCGAACTCCATGAACATCTGCTTGCCGACGGCACGCACCGTCGTCGGCGTGCGGCCGTCGAGCTGCGCGGCACCGTCGGCGAAGCGCCCCTGCGGGCTCGAGGCACGGACGGGACGGCCGACGAAGTTCCGCGCGAACTGCCGCGCGATGCGATGGACGGAGTGACCCTCTGGCATCAGGTGCGAGGCCCGCCGGCCTCCGGCTGCTCATCCGCTCGCGGATCCGGAAGCAGCGAGCCGTCCGTCTCGTAGGCCGCGATCTGCGCGATGCGGCGCACGTGGCGCTCGTCCTGCGAGAACGGCGTCTCGATGAAGCGGTCGATGAAGCGCACGACATCCTCGAACGCGTGCTGGCGCGCGCCGATCGCGATCACGTTGGCGTCGTTGTGCTCGCGGGCGAGCTCGGCGGTCGCGATGCTCCACACCAAGGCGGCGCGCACTCCCTCGACCTTGTTCGCCGCGATCTGCTCGCCGTTGCCGGAACCGCCGAACACGATGCCCAGCGCCGGGACGCCGGCACGCTGATCCGCGACGACAGCCTGCGCCGCGCGGATGCAGAACGCGGGGTAGTCGTCGACGGGGTCGTACTCGATCGGCCCGTGGTCGACGACCTCGTGGCCCTGCCCCGCCAGGTGGTGCTGCAGCTGGGTGGAGAACTCGAGGCCGGCGTGGTCGGTCGCGATATGGATGCGCATGAGGTCGATCCTAGATTCTCGTTGGCGGCGTGCCACGAACCGCCCCGTCGGTCGTTGAGCGAGCGAAGAGCCGAAGCGCCCTGCCGGGCCGGGTTACGGCAGGAGACCGGCCGCCGCGGGCTTGAATCCGGCACGGACGTTCTCGCAGCACCCCGGGCGGCAGATGTCGAACCATGGTCCGAGTGCCGTGCGATGCGGCCGCTCGGCGGCGGGCGTGCCCTTCAGTCGCTCCTCGACCAGATCCACCAGCCCGGAGACGTAAACCGGATCCACGCCTGGCGTGGGCGTGCGCACCGCGCGGATGCCGGCTTCCGCCGCCGACTCCATCGCCTCGTTGTCGAGATCCCACATGACCTCCATGTGGTCGCTGACGAAGCCGAGCGGAACGATGGCGACTGCCTCGATGTCGGCCGCGGGAAGCTCAGCGATCACGTCGTTGATGTCGGGCTCGAGCCAAGGCTGCGAGGCGGGACCCGAGCGCGACTGGTAGACGAGCTTCCACGTCACGTCGGCGGCTTGGGGGACGCGCGTCGCGATGTCCGCCATGACGACCTCCGCGACTGCGAGGTGCTGCGCCTCGTATGCGCCACCATCGCCCCACTCGACATCGCGCGGGCCTGAGCGCTGGGCGTCCTGCATCGGGACGCTGTGCGTCGAGAACAGCACCTGGACGCGCTCGGGTGCGACGCCGTCCGACAGGAAGCCGCGCACCGCGGCTTCGACGCCGTCGATGAAGGGCTGCACGAATCCGGGGTGGTCGAAGAACTGACGGACCTTGTCGATGGTGACGCGGTCACCCAACCCGGTGTCGGACAGCACTCGAGCAAAGTCCTCGCGGTACTGCCGGCAGCTCGAGAACGAGCTGTAGGCGCTGGTCGCAATAGCCAGGAGACGTCGGTCACCCGCCGCGTCCGCGGCGGTCACGGCTTCGTCGAGGTACGGCGCCCAGTTGCGATTTCCCCAGTACACCGGCAGATCGAGACCCCGGCGTGCGATCTCGCCCTCGATGGCCTCCTTCAGCGCTCGGTTCTGTGCGTTGATGGGACTGACGCCTCCGAAGTGGCGATAGTGAGTGGCCACCTCCTCCAGCCGCTCGTCCGGGATACCCCGGCCACGGGTGACGTTGCGGAGGAAGGGGATGACGTCATCCTGGCCCTCGGGTCCGCCGAAGCTGGCGAGCAAGATCGCGTCGTACGCGACGGCGTTCTCGATGTGCGGCGCTCCGGTGGACGCCTCGGGCGAGGCGAACAGAGGCCCCCGCTGCTCGACCGTTGCGGTGGCGGGGTTCGATCCGGGAGTCTGGTTCTCGTCGCGCTGCTCGTTCACGTCCTCCATCTTCGCACCTCTGTAGAAGCCGGGACGACATCCCGCGTGACCCGCCTCGCCAGGGCGGTGGCCGTGCCCAGCGACGGACGACGTAGTCTTGTCGGGTTGCCGCAGGCGTCACCCATGCCTGCGCGTCCCCCGACCCTCACCCCACGGGAGCTCAGCAGTGCCTGGAGAGAACCTCACCCGGAACGAAGCGCACGAGCGCCGCACCGTCATCGACACCCGCTCCTACGAGGTCGCGCTCGATCTCACAAAGGGCGCGGAGGTGTTCGGCTCGCGCAGCGTCGTCCGGTTCGCCGCAGCCCCCGGCGCATCGACCTTCATCGACCTGATCGCGCGCGATGTGCGCGAGATCACCCTGAACGGGCGCGATCTCGACCCGGCCGTGGTGTTCGGAGACTCGCGCATCCAGCTCGACGGTCTCGAGGAGGAGAACGAGCTGGTCGTCGACGCCGACTGCCTCTACACGAACACCGGCGAGGGCCTGCATCGCTTCGTCGACCCCGTGGACGGCGAGGTCTACCTGTACTCGCAGTTCGAGGTGCCTGACTCGCGCCGCATGTTCGCCGTGTTCGAGCAGCCCGACCTCAAGGCCACGTTCCAGTTCACGGTGACCGCGCCGGCGAACTGGAAGGTCGTCTCGAACGCGCCGACCCCCGAGCCCATCACGCACGACGAGGGCGCCACCGCGACGTGGGGCTTCGCACCGACGCAGCGGATCTCGTCGTACATCACGGCGCTCATCGCCGGCCCGTACGAGGAGGTCCGTTCCGAGCTGACGAACTCCGAGGGCCGGGTCATCCCGCTCGGCGTGTTCGCCCGCAAGAGCCTGTGGCAGCACGTGGACGCCGACTACATCTTCGAGAAGACCCGCCAGGGCTTCGCGTACTTCGAGGAGAAGTTCGGCTACCCGTACCCGTTCGAGAAGTACGACCAGCTCTTCGTCCCCGAGTTCAACGCCGGAGCGATGGAGAACGCGGGCGCCGTGACCTTCACGGAGGCCTATGTCTTCCGCAGCAAGGTGACCGACGCCGTCAAGGAGCGTCGCGTCGTGACGATCCTGCACGAGCTCGCCCACATGTGGTTCGGCGACCTCGTCACCATGAAGTGGTGGAACGACCTGTGGCTGAACGAGTCGTTCGCCGAGTGGGCGTCCACGATCGCCACCGCCGAGGCCACCGAGTGGACCGAGGCGTGGACCACGTTCAACGCCATGGAGAAGACCTGGGCGTACCGCCAGGATCAGCTTCCCTCCACGCACCCCGTCGTCGCCGAGATCAACGACCTCGAGGACGTCCAGGTCAACTTCGACGGCATCACGTACGCCAAGGGCGGCTCGGTGCTCAAGCAGCTCGCCGCGTGGGTCGGCATCGACGCCTTCTTCTCGGGCGTCGGCGCGTACTTCAAGAAGCACGCGTTCTCGAACACCGAGCTGAGCGATCTGCTCGTCGAGCTCGAGCGCACAAGCGGCCGCGACCTGTCGGGCTGGTCGAAGAAGTGGCTCGAGACCGCGGGGGTCAACACCCTGTCCCCCGTCATCGACGAGTCGGGCGACGGGACGATCTCGCGCTTCGCGATCACCCAGACCGCGCCGGCCGACTACCCGACGATCCGACCGCACCGTCTCGGCATCGGGTTCTACGACCTGAAGGACGGCGCCCTCGCGCGCACGCACAGCATCGAGCTGGATGTGGACGGCGACCTCACCGAGGTGCCGCAGCTGAAGGGTCAGCGCCGGCCCGACCTGGTGCTGCTGAACGACCAGGACCTGGCGTACGCCAAGATCCGCCTGGATGACCGATCGCTCGCGACCGCCATCGAGCATCTCGCCGACATCGCCGACCCCCTCGCGCGCTCGCTCGTCTGGGGCGCCGCCTGGGATCAGACCCGCGATGCCGAGTCGTCGGCGAGCGACTACGTGGATCTCGTGCTGCGCAACATCGGCCGCGAGACCGAGTCGACCACCATCCGGACGACGCTCGCTCAGCTGCAGCTCGCGGCCAACGCGTACGTCGCTCCGGATCACCGCGACATCACGCGCGCCCGCGTGGCCGACGGCCTGTGGTCGCTCGCTCAGGCCGCCGAGGCCGGCAGTGACGCCCAGCTGCAGTTCGTCACGGCGTTCGCCTCGGCCGCGTCGACGCCGGCGCACTGGGAGATCGTCCGCGGGCTCCGCGCCGGCGAGACCTCCCTCGAGGGCTTGACGATCGACACAGACCTCTCGTGGCAGCTGCTTGTATCGCTCACCGCGGGCGGCGTCGCCGACGAGGCGACCATCGACGAGGCCCTCGCGGGCGACAACACGGCGAAGGGCGGCGAGTTCGCCGCCCAAGCCCGCGCCGCCATCCCGACGGCCGAGGCGAAGGCCGCGGCTTGGGCCTCGCTCATCGAGAAGGACACGCTGCCGAACACCCTCGTGCGCACGTCCGCCGCGGGCTTCGTACACCCGGCGGGCCGGCACCTGCTCGGCGAGTACGTGGAGAAGTACTTCGCGATGCTGCTTCCCATCTGGGAGGCGCGTTCGTTCACGATCGCCGAGTACCTCTGCGAGCTGCTGTATCCGGCGCCGCTCGCCGACGCCGCGCTGCTCGAGGCGACGCGCGGATGGCTCGTGGCGAACCCCGAGGCCCCCGCCGCGCTGCGTCGCATCGTGATCGAGAACCTGGCGGGCGTCGAGCGCGCTCTCGCCGCCCAGGCGCGCGACGCGGAGTGAGTTCCCTCCGCAGGGCCTGAACATCCCCAGCGAGCCCCGGCGTCACCTCAGGTGGAGCCGGGGCTCGCCGCATACGCTGGAGGGGATGATTCACACCAATACCGATGACACCGCAGAGAAGGTCCTCACGTTCGGCGAACAGGTGCTCGAAGTCCTCGGCGTGATCGGCGGGAAGCTGCTCTGGATCGCGATCACGATCGTGGTCTGCGCGCTGATCGCCTGGGTCCTGCGGCTGCTCGTGCGCCGTGTGGTCGACCGCATCGTGCAGGGCGCCAAGAGCAAGGCGAAAGTCGACGACACGCGCGCCCTCGAGCGGTCGCCGCTGGCAGCCGTCCGGCTCGTTCAGCGCACGCGCACGCTCGGCTCCATCCTGACCAACATCATCAACACGACGATCGTGATCGTCGCGATCATCCTGATCATCAACATCATCAACGAGAACCTGCTGGGGTCGTTCGCGTTGATCAGCGCGGCGATCGGCGCGGGCCTCGGCTTCGGCGCGCAGAACATCGTCAAGGATGTGCTCAACGGCATCCTGATCGTCGCCGAGGATCAGGTCGGCATCGGCGACGTCGTCGATCTCGGGCTCGCGACAGGAGTGGTCGAGTTCGTGAGCGTGCGCATCACGCACGTCCGCGATGTGAACGGCACGCTCTGGTACGTGCGCAACGGCGAGATCACGCGGATCGGCAACATGTCGCAGGGCTGGTCGCGCGTCGTGATCGACGTCGGGCTTCCCGCGGACATCGACGTGCTCGCCGTCGAGGCGGCGCTCCTGGACACCGCGGAGGAACTCTCGAAGGACCGCCGCTGGCGCACCCGCGTCATCGGCTCCCCCGCGGTCTGGGGCCTGGAGTCCGTGGCGGGCGAGACGCTCAGCATCCGGCTCGTCCTCCGCGCGAAGCCGAGTGCGAAAGACGACGTGGCCCATGAGCTGCGCATGCGACTGCGCGCGACTGTGCACGAGCTCGGTCTCGACCTTCCCTCGCTCGAGACCGTCACCCTCACGGGTGCGGACGGCGCGTTGCGCGTGCGCGGATCGAACCCGCCGCGCACCGAGCCTCAGCCCCTCCCCGAGCGCCCCTCGTGGCGTCCGCTGGGCCGCAAGAAGAAGACGACCGCGCGGGACGAGGCTCCGCTGACGACCCCGCCTCCCGGCGACGAGGGCAGCCAGGACGACGAGCCCGTCGCCGACGGCGAGATCGATGAGAGCGCACCCTCGGCGGACGCCCCGCGCGAGGCGCCCGACGGTGACGGGGACCACCCCGGAAAGGATCGCGCCCTGTGAGCGGACAGACCCTGAACGGAGTGATCCAGTGACCCTCGGCATCCGGCCCGAGGGCCACGACGAGAACCCGTCCATCACCTTCTACGAGGCCGTCGGCGGGCACGACACGTTCGTGAAGCTCGTCGACGTGTTCTACCGCGGCGTCGCGGACGATCCGGTGCTGAAGCCCATGTACCCCGAGGAGGACCTCGGTCCGGCGAAGGAGCGCCTGACGCTGTTCCTCGAGCAGTACTGGGGCGGCCCGACGACGTACAGCGAGACCCGCGGCCACCCGCGTCTGCGCCAGCGCCACTTTCCGTTCCACGTCAACCCCGACGCGCGCGACCGCTGGCTGCGGCACATGCGCACGGCAGTCGACGAGCTCGGCCTCGCGCCCCTCCACGAGGAGACGCTGTGGGACTACCTGCAGCGCGCGGCCCACGCGATGGTGAACACGTTCGAGGAGACTCCTTCGTAGCTCGCTTCGCTCCGTCGGAGGCGAGCGCTGCGCACCCGCAGGGCCGCTTCGCGGCACGCTCACTCCGTTCGCACGGGCACAGTGCAACGCGCATGCTCGCGCGTCTCAGCGCTCGGGCACCCGCTTCGCGGCACCCTCAGCGGCTGCCGGTCTCCCGCACGGCGGTCATGCCCATCGCGGCCGGGCCGCGCGACAGGATGTGGCCGCGCTGAAGCGTGACGCGCGTCCAGCGGCCCGAGGCGGTGACGCGCGCCTGCTCCTCCCCGCCGATGAAGCCGAGCGAGAAGGCCGCGAACGCGATGCCGAGCGGCAGGCCGAGCAGGGCGTCATCCGGCATCCCCCAGACGTCGCCGCGGATCGCACGCACGACGTCCTCGCCGGCGTCCTTCGGAACCCGCTCGGCGACCGCGGCGATCCCCCACTGCGCGCGCGAGGCGAGCGTCGCCGCGGGGATCTCGCCGCGAGGCTCCCAGCCGCCCCGCGGCGGCGCGACACCCGCCCACGCGGGGGCCAGGGCTGTCTCGGGAAGCGCGAGGGCCGTGTCGTCGTCCGTCTCGGCGAGCTCGCTGACGACGAGGTCGCACTGCAGCTCCGGATCGGCCGCGATGATGCGCATCCCGAGCACCGTGGGCGTGCGGTCGAGCAGCCCCCGCGGCGCAAGTGCCGCCGTCGACATCGCGAGCACCCCGCCCGCGGCCTGCAGGCGCACGCCCTCGTCCCCGATCCGGGCCGAGCGGCGCGCGAAGGTCAGCGCATCCTGGGCGGAGGGGGCATCGGCGAGCACGAGGCGGGCGGCGGTCACCGGTCAAGCCTAGGTCGCCGCGGGCGCGGCGCGGTCGTGAGCGGACGCCAAGCGACACCGGATGACGCCGCGCGCGAATCTAGACTGGACGGATGACCGACGCCCCCGCATCCGCCGATCCGATCGACGTCCTGCTGGGGGTGCTCGCCATCGGAGAGACCGGCGCCCGCACGAGCGAGGACATCTTCACCGCCTCGTCCCACCCGATGCCCGGAGGCCGCGTGTTCGGCGGTCAGGTGCTCGGCCAGTCGGTGGTCGCCGCCTCGCGGACGCTGCCGCCCGACCGCGCACCGCACTCGCTCCACGGCTACTTCCTGCGTCCCGGCGACATCGCCAAGCCGCTGACCTTCTCCGTCGACCGCATCCACGACGGCCGCTCGTTCTCGCGCCGCCGCATCCAGGCATTCCAGGAGGGCGAGCCGATCTTCTCCGGCATCGCCTCGTTCCAGGACGACGACCCGGGCTTCGAGCACCAGGTGTCGATGCCCGACGTCCCCGGTCCGGAGGAGCTCCATGGGCCGTCGGATCTCGTCCACGACCGGCCCGAGGCGTCGCTGCTGATCCGGATGAACCCGATCGAGGTGCGCCACGTCGGGTCGGACATCTACCTGTCGGTCGACAAGCCCGAGCCGCGTCAGGCGGTGTGGACCCGCCTGCGCCGCCCGATCGGCGACGATCCGGTGCTTCACCGCGCGGCGCTCGCCTACCTGACCGACTTCACCATCCAGGAATCGGTGCTGCGCGCGCACGGCGTGCCGTGGTCGACGCCGGGCGTCCGCACCGCGAGCCTCGACCACGCCATCTGGTGGCACCGCTTCGGCCGCGCGGACGAGTGGATGCTCTACGTCCAGGAGTCGCCGAGCGCGCGCGGCGGCCGGGGGCTGGCGCAGGGGAACCTCTTCTCGCGCGACGGTCGCCTGCTCGCCACGGTCAATCAGGAGATCATGCTCCGAGTCCCCGGCGCGTGACCTCGGCCCATGCGCCGCCATCTCGTCGCACTGTCCGCCCTCGCGGCGGTCCTGACGGGATGCGCGGCGCAGCCGTCACCCGAAGCTCAGGCGTATGCCGAGCACGCGATCGCACTGATGGACGACGGGCTCTTCGCCACAGGCGACGGATGGTCGGACGCGAAGCAGCGTGCGGAGGCGCGGATCGCGGCGGCGGACGACATCACCGAGACCTACGACACGCTGCGGTCCCTCGCGCGGCTCGCCGGAGGGGCGCACTCGGTGTTCCTCGATCCGGATGAGGCGGCGGCGAGCGAAACCCGCGCCGACGAGTTGGAGACCCCGACCGTCGCCGCGAGCGACGGCATCGGGCCCCTGACACTGCCGGCCTTCAACAGCGGCGACGACGACCTCGTGCGCGCTTATCGCGACGCCGCGCTCACACCGCTGGACAGTGCCGACGTGGACTGCGGCTGGATCGTCGATCTGCGCGGCAACGTGGGCGGCAACATGTTCCCGATGCTCGCGGCCGTCGCGCCACTGCTGCCGGACGGGCCGGCCGTCCTGCTGCGGGAACCCGAAGGCGGCGAGGAGGTGACCGCCGTCGTCGACGGCGACCTCATCCTGCCGGGCGGCGACGTGCTGGCGTCGGGGACGGCGTACCGCTGACGCGGATCGGTCGCCGTGCTCACCGATGCGGGCACCGCGAGTGCGGCCGAGGCGGTACGCGTCGGCTTCGCGGGGCGCGCCGAGACGCGTGTGTTCGGTGTGCGGACGGCCGGCGTGCCGACCGGCAACGTCACGCACGAGCTCGACGACGGCGCGATGCTGGTCCTCACGACGTCCCGCATGGTCGACCGAGACGGCCGCGTCTACGACAGTCGGATCGCTCCGGACGAGGTGACCGATCGCGGTGAGGCGCCGAGCCGCGCCGCCGCCTGGCTCGCGGGAGCCTGCGGACGCTGAGCGCGATCGGCGGATGCACCGAGGGCGAAGATCGCGACGGTGCGGCGCAGATCATGCTCCGCGTCCCCGGCGCGCAGTCTCGCCCCATGCCCCGCCGCGATCTCTCGTCCGCTCGCCTGTCCCCCGCGGCTCGCGCGCGGTATGCGAAGCGGCGGCAACGCAGACTCGCCCGGGTGGACAACGACCTCAGCGCTGATCAGTGGCAGCAGCTGCTCGAGGCGTGGGCGGGATGCGCATATTGCGGCGCCGACGGGCCCGCGCTCCAACGTGACTGCATCCTGCCGATCTCGCGCGGGGGTCGCTACACGCTCGAGAACGTCGTCCCGGCGTGCGCGTCGTGCAACGCGAGCAAGCACAACGCGGAGGTCACCGGCTGGCTGCGTCGGAAGAAGCTCGACGAGCGGGCGTTCCTGCTGCGCCACGCGACCATCCTGCGTGCCCTGGTGCCGCCGGAGGAATGACCCTCCTTCTACGCTGCCTGGTTCAGGCAGGCCTCGAGGGCGACCCAGCCGAGCATCGCGCACTTGATGCGCATCACGTACTTCGCGACGCCCTGGAAGGCGGCGGCGTCCTCCAGCGACTCCGGCGGCTCCCCCGCGCCGCGCGAGCGCAGCATCGTGCGGAACTCCTCGATCCGCTCCAGCGCCTCGGCCTTCGACGCCTCGGCGAGCATGTCGGCCATCACCGAGGCGGAGGCCATCGAGATGCTGCAGCCCTGACCGTCCCAGACGAGCCGGGTGATCCGGCCGTCCTCGCCCACCGTGACGCCCATGGTGATCTCGTCGCCGCACGACGGGTTGAGCTCATGGTGGGTGTGGGCGGCGGTTGTCGGATCGCCCTTCCCCTGCGGGTTGCGGGAGTGATCGAGGATGACCTCGCGGTACAGCTCCTCCAGCTCGGCGCTCATCGGTCGGCTCCGAAGAACGCGCGCACCTCGGCGAGGGCCGCGCCGAAGCGGGCGACGTCGTCCGCTGTCGTGTAGACGTACGCGCTTGCCCGCGTCGTGGCGGCGACGCCGAGCCTGCGGTGAAGCGGCTGGGCGCAGTGGTGTCCCGTGCGCACGGTGATGCCGCGGTCATCCAGGAACTGACCGACGTCGTGGGAGTGGACCCCGTCGACGACGAAGCTGACGAGGCCGGCGCGTTCGGCGCCCGCGGGCGGCCCGAAGAGCCGCGTCCCGGGGACCGCCCGCACGGCGTCGACGAGCAGGCCGGCCATCTCGGCCTCGTGCGCGCGGACGCGGTCCATGCCGATGGCCGACAGGTATGCGGCCGCGGCGCCGAAGCCGACAGCCTGGGTCACGGGCTGCGTGCCGGCCTCGAAGCGCTGTGGCGACGGCAGGAACTCGGCGTCCTCGAGCGTGACGGTGGTGATCGTCGACCCGCCGGTGCGCGCGGGCGGCAGCTTGTCGAGCAGCTCGGCGCGGCCGTACAGCGCGCCGATGCCGGTGGGCCCCAGCATCTTGTGCGACGAGAAGGCGGCGAAGTCGACGCCGAGCGCACCGAGGTCGAGCGGCAGGTGCGGGGCCGACTGGCACGCATCCAGCACCGTCAGCGCGCCGGCCCGACGCGCGACCTGCACGACGTCGGCGACCGGGGCGATGTATCCGGTGACGTTCGAGACGTGAGCGAAGGCGATGAGGCGCGTCCGCTCGGTCACGACGGCGGTGAGGTCGTCGATGGTCCAGAGGCCGCTCTCGTCGACCGGCACGACCCGCAGCGTGGCTCCGGTGCGGCGCGCGAGACGCTGCCACGGGATGAGGTTCGCGTGGTGCTCGGCCTCCGTGATGACGATCTCGTCGCCAGGTCGGAAGGCGAGGTCGGGAGCACCGAAGGTCGCGGCGTCCGACAGGCCGAGCGCGATCACGTTCAGGGCGTCGGTGGCGTTCTCGGTGAACACGATCTCGCGGTCGCCGGCTCCCACGAACCCCGCGATGGTCTCGCGTGCTCCCTCGAACGCCCAGGTCGCCTCGCCGGTCGCCATGCTCGAGCCGCGGTGGACCGCGGCGTACTGCGTGCGAGCGAAGACGTCCTCCGCCTCGAGCACCGCATCGGGGCGCTGCGAGGTCGCTGCCGAGTCGAGATAGGTCCGTTCGGCGTTGCTGCGCAGGTACGGGTACGCGTCGCGCGCGAACGCGGAGGGCGTGGTCGAGGTGGTGTGCATCAGGCTCCCTGTCCGGCGAGAAGGCCGTCCTCCAGTCTCCCCCATCCGTGGCGCCGTCGGGCGCCTCAGGCTGTGGGATCGCTCAGCGACGCGCGAAGCTGATCGGCTCCTCGACGTACGGCGCCCACGTCTCCCGGACCTCGTCCGAGAGCCGCGTCGGACGCCCGGTCGCGGTGTCGACGAGCACGACCACCGCGGATGCCCGCGCGTAGCAGACCTGAGGATCGCTCCCGAACGGGCTGTAGACCTCGTAGCAGACCTCGGCGCTCGCCCCGCCGATCCGGCCGAGCCAGATCTGCACGTCGAGAGGCTTGTGCTCGTACGGCACGGGAGCGAGGTACTCGATCTCCTGCCGGGCGATGAGGGTGGCGACCGCTCCCCCGCCCTCGAGCACGCTGGCGTCGAAGACCGCAGTCGGCGCCTGATCCCGGGGGTCCGCGGACCTCCAGAACGCGCGCAGGCGCGCTTCCTCCAGGAGTTTCAGCATCGAGGTGTTGTTCACGTGCCCGAGGGCGTCGAGGTCGCCCCAGCGACGATGGATCGGGATGTGGACGCGGGTCATGCGGTGCTCTCTCTCTCGTCGTCGGGATGCGCTCAGGCCCCGCAATGGTCACGATCAGGTAACGGTGAGGCCGCGCCGATTCCACTCGCGGATCGCACCCAGAGCCGCGGAATGACGCGGCCCAGCCGACGTCCACTGCCGCTGATCGGGAGTCTCCCCTGCTCGCGAGGCGTTGCTAGCCTAGTCGAGGCCCTCCCGGGACAGCGCGCTGTGCGCCCCGGTGGAGGCCGAGGGAGCCCGGGCGACGCGTCCGACACGATCCGGGCTCGCGACCCGCCCAGGACCGCGCGTGCCAGCCCGAATGGCATTCGTATGGCCGACGATCGCCGCCGAACCGGCGGCCGCGTGTGCGGCGCCGCTGCGTCGCTCCATCGTCTGCCCGGACCGTGACCGATCACCGATCGACCGACATCCGTCGTGTCGCCCGGCAGAGGAGAACGTGACCGACAACGACCGCTCCACCGCCCTGAGAGCCCGGAACCTGTACAAGGTGTTCGGGCGTCGCCCCGCCGAAGCCGTCGAGCGCCTGCGCTCCGGCACCCCCCGCCACGAACTGGACCCCGGCACCACCGCCGCCGTGATCGATGCCTCGTTCGAGGTGCATCGCGGCGAGATCTTCGTGGTGATGGGACTGTCCGGCTCGGGCAAGTCGACCCTGATCCGCATGCTCAACGGCCTGCTCGAGACAAGCTCCGGCACGATCGAGGTGGGCGGCGACGCCCTCACCGGCGCGCCTGCCAAGCGGCTGCGCCGGATCCGCCAGGACCGCGTGTCCATGGTGTTCCAGCACTTCGCCCTGCTACCCCACCGGACCGTCGCGGCGAACGTCGCGTACCCGCTGGAGATCAAGGGCGTCGGCCGCGCCGAGCGCCTGCGCCGCGCGCAGGAGGTCCTCGAGCTCGTCGGTCTCTGCGGCTGGGGCGACAAGTTGCCTTCGCAGCTGTCGGGAGGCATGAAGCAGCGCGTGGGCATCGCCCGTGCGCTGGCCGCCGACACCGACATCCTGCTCATGGACGAGGCGTTCAGCGCGCTGGACCCGCTGATCCGGCGCGAGATGCAGGATCAGCTGCTGGAGCTGCAGCAGAAGCTCGGCAAGACCATCGTGTTCATCACGCACGATCTGAACGAGGCGATGCTGCTCGGCGACCGCATCGCGGTGATGCGCGACGGCCGGATCGTGCAGATCGGCACGCCCGAGGACATCCTGACCGACCCCGCGAACGACTACGTGGAGCAGTTCGTGCAGGACGTGGACCGCGCGCGTGTGCTGACCGCGGGCAACGTCATGGAGCGCCCGCGCCCCGTCGTCGACCTGCACGACGGGCCCCGCGTCGCCCTGCGCGCGATGCGCGAGCCGTTCCTGTCGGCCGCCTACGTCGTCGACCAGGACCGCCGGCTGCTCGGCATGGTCACCGACCGCGACGCCATCAAGCTGGTGCGCCGGGGCGAGCGATCGCTGTCGTCGATCGTCACGCCGGCCCCCGCCACGGTGCGCGACACCGACGTGCTGATGGACGTGTTCGTCCCTGCCGTCGAGTCGCCCTTGCCGCTTGCCGTGCTCGACGCCGACGGCCGCCTCGTCGGCGTCGTCCCCCGTGTCACGCTGCTCGCGGCCCTGGGCCCCGGCCCGTCCGCCACGGAGGAGATCATGCTGCCCAGTGAGCCCGTGCCCACCGCCGTGATCGACGAGGTGCTCGCCGCCACGGAGGGCCAGGCCGACGAGAAGGTGGAGGTGCGCTGATGGACGGCATGATCCGCCTCCCGATCGGCGACATCGCCGAAGGCGTCGTCTCGTGGCTGGTCGCCAACGCGTCCGGTCTGTTCGCGGTGCTCCGCACTGTGTTCAAGGGCATGTACGACGTGCTGTACGGCGTGCTGGGCGCCGACTACTTCTGGATCGTCCCCGGACAGCTCGCCGTCACCGGCATGTCCCTGATCATCGTGCTCTTCGCCGTGATCGCGCTGCTCGCGCGCGGCTGGGTCTTCGCGGCCGGCACGACCGCCGGCCTGCTGCTCATCGCGAGCGTCGCGCAATGGGACAACGCCATGGCGACGCTGTCGCTCGTCATCGTCGCGACGTTCTGGGCCCTGCTCATCTCGATCCCCCTCGGCATCCTGGCGGCCAGGAGCGACGGGGTCTCGCGCGTGATGCGGCCGATCCTGGACTTCCTGCAGACCATGCCCGCGTTCGTGTGGCTGATCCCCGCGCTCGTGCTGCTGCGCGTGGGCGTGGCCCCCGGCATCGTGGCGACGATCATCTTCGCGCTCGCCCCGGGCGTGCGCATGACAGAGCTCGGCATCCGCGGCGTGGACAGCGAGGTCGTGGAGGCCGGGCACGCGTTCGGCTCCTCGCCCGGACGCATCCTGCGCCAGATCCAGCTGCCCCTCGCCCTGCCGACCATCATGGCGGGCGTCAACCAGGTGATCATGCTCGCCCTGTCGATGGTGGTCATCGCCGGCATGGTGGGCGCGGGCGGCCTCGGCAGCGACATCGTCCAGAGCCTCGGCACGCTCGACACGGCGCTCGGCGCCGAGGCCGGCATCTCGGTCGTCATCATCGCGATCGTTCTGGATCGCCTCACGGGTGCGTTCGGCAAGCGGATGGGCGTCTTCGCCTGGATCCGCGAACGGGCCCAGCGCCGCCGCGGGCGGCAGCTCGCCCCGGCCCAGGCGCCCGCTCCCGAACCGGTCGCGGCGACCGCCTGACACACACACAGACCTGCGCCGCCCCGACGAGGAGCGACGTGGCATCGGAGCTCAGCCGATGCATCCGGCCGGGGAGATTCTCCGGCTCGAGAAAGGAATCACAGCATGACCAAGCGTTTTATGACGCTGACTGGCCTCCTGGCCGTCGGCGCCCTCGGCCTGACCGGCTGCGTCGCCTCGGCCGAGGACGTCGCAGGCGCGGGTGCCGGCGGCGAGGAGTCGAAGGGCGAGCTCACGGTCGCCGTCTTCAACGGCTGGGAGGAGGGCATCGCCACCTCCGAGCTGTGGAAGGTCGCGCTCGAGCGGCAGGGCTACGACGTGACGCTCGAGTACGTCGACGCGGCGCCCGTCTTCCAGGGTCTCGCCGACGGCGACTACGACTTCACCACCGACGTGTGGGAGCCCGTCACGCACAAGGAGTACCTCGCGCAGTACGGCGACTCGATCGAGAAGCTCGGCACCTGGAACGACGATTCCAAGCTCACGGTCGCCGTGAACGAGGACGCCCCGATCGACTCGCTCACGGAGCTGGCCGGCGCGGCGGACGAGTTCGGCAACACGATCGTCGGCATCGAGCCCGGTGCGGGCCTCACGGCTGCCGTGCAGGACAGCACCATCCCGACCTACGGCCTCGAGGGCATGGACTTCCAGACGTCGTCGACCCCCGCGATGCTGGCCGAGCTGCAGGCGGCGACCGACGCGGGCGAGAACATCGTCGTGACGCTGTGGGAGCCGCATTGGGCGTACAGCGCCTTCCCGCTGAAGAACCTCGAGGACCCGGAGGGCACGCTCGGCGACGCGGAGACACTCAGCTCGTACGGCCGCACCGGCTTCGCCGACGACTTCCCCGAGGTCGCCGAGTGGCTCAGCGGCTTCACGATGGACACCGAGACCCTCTCGGATCTCGAGAACTTCATGTTCAACGAGAACGAGGGCGCCGACGACTGGGGCCCCGTCGTCGAGCAGTGGGCCGAGGAGAACCAGGAATACGTGGACTCGCTCACCAGCTGATCCTCACGCGCACGAAG
>NZ_BAAANG010000037.1:0-16077 GCF_039529675.1 Microbacterium paludicola | reverse complement strand
CAGTCGCGCGTGAGCTTGCGGTGCGTGGTGCGGTGCGGACGCGCGGCGTCGGGGCCGAGGCGCTCGATCTTGTTCGCCTCGTACGACTCGAAGTTGCCCTCGAACCAGTACCACTTCGCCGGGTCCTCGTCCGTGCCCTCGTAGGCGAGGATGTGCGTCGCGACGCGGTCGAGGAACCACCGATCGTGGGTGATGACCACGGCGCAGCCGGGGAAGTCGAGCAGCGCGTTCTCGAGCGAGCTCAGCGTCTCGACATCCAGGTCGTTCGTGGGCTCGTCGAGGAGGAGCAGGTTGCCGCCCTCCTTCAGCGTGAGTGCGAGGTTCAGACGGTTACGTTCACCACCCGAGAGCACGCCGGCCTTCTTCTGCTGGTCCGGCCCCTTGAAGCCGAACTTCGACACGTAGGCGCGCGAGGGGATCTCGGTCTTGCCGACCGTGATGATGTCCAGGCCGTCGGAGACGACCTCCCACAGCGTCTTCTCCGGGTCGATGTTCGCACGCGTCTGGTCGACGTAGCTGATCTTGACGGTCTCGCCGATCTTCAGATCGCCGCCGTCGAGCGGCTCGATGCCGACGATCGTCTTGAACAGCGTGGTCTTGCCGACGCCGTTGGGGCCGATGATGCCGACGATGCCGTTCGGCGGAAGGTTGAAGCTCAGGTTCTCGATCAGCGTGCGGCCGTCGAAGCCCTTCTTCAACTTCTTCGCGTCGATGACGATGCTGCCGAGGCGCGGACCGGCCGGGATCTGGATCTCCTCGAAGTCCAGCTTCCTGGTGCGCTCGGCCTCCGCCGCCATCTCCTCGTAGCGGGCGAGACGCGCCTTCGACTTCGTCTGGCGGCCCTTCGCGCTGCTGCGCACCCACTCGAGCTCGTCCTTCAGACGCTTGGCGAGCTTCGCATCCTTCTTGCCCTGGACGTCGAGGCGCTCGGCCTTCTTCTCGAGGTAGGTCGAGTAGTTGCCCTCATAGGGGTAGAGACGGCCACGGTCGACCTCGGCGATCCACTGCGCGACGTGGTCGAGGAAGTACCGGTCGTGGGTCACGGCGATGACCGCGCCCTTGTACGCCTGCAGGTGCTGCTCGAGCCAGAGCACGCTCTCGGCGTCGAGGTGGTTGGTGGGCTCGTCGAGGAGCAGCAGATCGGGCTTCTGGAGCAGCAGCTTCGCAAGTGCCACGCGGCGCTTCTCACCACCCGACAGCGGCGCGATCGCCGCGTCGGCCGGGGGCGTGCGGAGCGCGTCCATCGCCTGCTCGAGCTGCGAGTCGAGGTCCCAGCCGTCGGCGGCGTCGATCTCCTCCTGGAGCGTGCCCATCTCGGCGAGCAGCGCGTCGAAGTCGGCGTCGGGCTCGGCCATGAGCGCCGAGATCTCGTTGAACCTGTCGACCTTCGCCTTGATCGCGATGCCGTCCTGGATGTTCTCCAGCACGGTCTTCGACTCGTCGAGCTCGGGCTCCTGCATGAGGATGCCGACGCTGAAGCCCGGCGAGAGCTTCGCCTCGCCGTTCGACGGCGTGTCGAGACCCGCCATGATCTTGAGGATCGTCGACTTTCCGGCGCCGTTGGGGCCGACCATGCCGATCTTCGCCCCGGGGAGGAACGCCATCGTCACGTCATCGAGGATGAGCTTGTCGCCGACCGCCTTGCGGGCGCGCACCATTGAATAGATGTATTCAGCCATTTGGCTCCCAGTCTAGGGCGCCGGGCCGCGATCGCACGGGTCGATGAGCCGAGGCTCGGGTGCCTACCAGTCGATCGGGCTGGTCTCCCCGAGCAGACAGACCGTTGCGCCCTGGAGGGCCGGAAGCACACGCGTGACGGCCTCGCCGATGTCGGGACCCACCTGCCCGACGAGGCACTGCTCCTGCCAGAGCACCGAGAACTGCATCGACTCGGCGGGATTGCCGACGGTGCTGTAGTCCTGCGTCACCTGCATGGCGGCCTTGTCGAAGCCGGCCTCGACGAGGGCGTCGATGTACGCCCGGCCCTCCGCGCGCCGATCCGACGCCCAGACCTCCTCGGTCACGGCGGTGAAGAACGGCAGATTGTCGTCGGCGGATCCCTCGGGCACCAGCACGGGCTCGGCCGGAGCCGAGGGCGTGGCGGTGGCCGATGCCGTCGGCGCGGAAGCGGCGGGTGCCGACACGCTGGGCTCCGGAGTCTCGGCACCGGCGTCGCATCCGGCGAGGACCGTCGCGACGGCGACCGCGAGGGCCGCCGACATGACGCGCCGGCGGGTCGATCGCGGGTCGCGTCGCAGGCTCACGCGCTCGAGTCTACGGCGCCCGCACGTGCGCCCCGGATCCTTGCCCGCCTGCTCGCCCGCCGCGCGCCGCTCAGAACGGTGCGCTGTCGGCCAGTTCCGAGATGCGCTCCGCTTCGGGCGCCGGCTCGGTCGGCACATCGGCCTTCGGCCAGGACGACTCACCGTCGGCCGATGCACCGGGGAGCGCCCATGCCTCCTGAACGCCGTCGGCCGGCGGCTCGTCCTGCGCCGACGGCGTGCGCGTCGAGGTGCGCCGGTAGGTGCTCGTGCCGAAGAGGAGGTCGTGCCCGAGCGCGTCGGCGTCGATCTCGGCCTCCATGCCCTTCTTTCCATCGTTCTCCCACGCGCGCAGGCGCAGCCGACCGGTCACGATGACGCGTTCGCCCTTCTGGAGCGAGTTCCGCGCGTTGTCTGCCAGGGTGCGGTACGCCGAGACGCTGTACCAGTTGGTGGGGCCATCCACCCAGCGGTTCGCCTCCCGGTCGAATTTGCGCGTGCCGCTGGCCACCCGGAACCGGGTGACGGGGATTCCGCTCGGCAGCACCTTGTGCTCCGGCGGTGTGGCGATGTTGCCCGTGATGGTGATGATGTCGGTCATGTCCGTCCTCCTTCGCTCGCCGGTCGCCCGGCCGGCCGCCGTTCGGCCTCGCGACGAGGATCGCGCGATCCGCACCCGCCAGACGCGGATCGCCCCCATCCGGGAGGGATGGGGGCGATTCCGGCTGCTGTGGACGAGTCTGCCGTCAGGCGACGAACTCCGCGAAGCGCGCACGCACCTTGTTCACCTTCGGCACCGCGACCGCCAGGCAGTACCCCTGATTGGGGTTCTTCGCGAAGAAGTCCTGGTGGTAGTCCTCGGCGTCGTAGTAGCTGCGCAGCGGCTCCATCGTCGTCACGATCGTGCCCTCGGTCTCGCCGAGCGGGGCGTCCCAGATCTCGGCGGCGCGCTCGCGGGCCTTCTCGAAGACCTCCCGCTGCGCGTCATCGGCGGGGAACATCGCCGAGCGGTACTGCGTGCCGGTGTCGGCACCCTGGTGGTTGAGTTGGCGCGGGTCGTGCATCGTGAAGAACGCGTCGAGGATCACGTCGGACGGGATCACCTCCGGATCGAACGTCACCTTCACCGCCTCGGCGTGCCCCGTCGCGCCGGTGCAGACCTGCTCGTAGGTCGGGTTCGGCGTGGTGCCGCCCGTGTAGCCGGACACGACGCTCTCCACGCCTCGCAGGGCGCGGTACGCCGCATCCAGACACCAGAAGCAGCCGCCTGCCAGAACGTAGGTCTCCATGTCGTACTCCTCTCGCCGCTTCCGCGGCACGTGCTCCACGCTACGCCGGATCGCCGCCCGGGCCGCGCGGCGCGGATGTCGGTGGCCCCTCCTAGCGTCGGGGGCGGAGAGGAGCCTTCATGCACAACACCGGTCAGGCCGCAGTCGTTCCCGAGATCCCGATCGCCGCACCGCAGATCCGCGGGCGCGAGACCCTCGTCCGCGCCGGTGCCGCGCTGTGGCGTGTCACGACGCGCGAAGGCCGCGTGATCGGGCACCTCCGCCGTCTCGAGCACCCGCTCGGGATGCGCTTCCGCGCCGAGAGGCTGCACCTCGCGACCAACCGTTTCATCGAGGTGGGCGAGTTCTGGTCGGCCGACGAGGCGGTCGCCAGCCTCCGGGCCTGATCGGCTACACGACCGCGTCGAGCGGCGTCGTCTCGCCGGCTTCGAACGCCATGTCCGCGACGTCGTGCCACGCTTCGACGAGCAGCAGTGCCGCCCGTTCGATCACCGGCGCCGGCGCCGTGAACGGCACCCGGATGTGGCGTTCGTGACCGCCACCGATGGAGAACCTCGGCCCCGCAGACAGGAGCAGCCCTCGCCGGCGCGCCGCGAGGGTCAACGCCGAGCTCCGGGGCGCGCCGATCCCGACCCACAGTGCGACCCCGCCCCCGACATCGGGCACGTCCCACTCCGGGATGTCGCGCCGCAGCGCCGTGACCGCGGCGTCGCGTCCCGCGCGCAGCAGCTCGGATCGCTGGGCAAGGATCTCCGGCATCGCCGGCATGAGCCGCTCGGCCACCGCCTGCTCGAACTCCGGCGTTCCCAGATCCGTGCTCGGCCGCGCCGCAGTGAGGCGCCGGATCATGTCGATGTCCGCCCGGATCCAGCCGATGCGCAACCCGCCCCAGACCGTCTTTCCGAGCGAGCCGAGCGTGATCACCCCGTCGCCGCCGCCCACCGTGGCGAACGGCGCGGGCGAGATGACGCGGTCGAGGCCCAGCTCCGCCGTCGTCTCGTCCACGATCACGATCGCACCGACGGAGCGTGCGAGGTCGGCGATCCGCACCCGGGTCTCAACGGGCATCGACTCACCGGTCGGGTTGTGGAAATCGGGCATGAGATACAGCGCGGTCGGCCGTGACCGCAGAATCGCGTGCTCGGCGCGTTCGAGATCCCAGCCGGCGCCCACTGCGACCGGGACGCCGACCAGGCGGGCACCCTGCCGCGCGAAGGCCTCCGCCGCGTGCGGGTAGGTGGGGGTCTCGAGAAGCACACGGTCGCCCCGCGCGACGAGCAGCGTCGCGAGCAGGGAGATGGCGCTCTGGGCGCCGTTCGTCACCATGATCTGCGCGGCTTCGGTGGGAAGGCCGCGTTCCGTGTATCGCCGCGCGATCGCCTCGCGCAGCCCCCGCCGCCCCGAGACGTCGTAGCCGGCGCGCGCGACCACCGAGGGTGCGTCCGCCGCCGCATCCGCGTACACGGCCGCAAGCCCGGGCCACGAGGCGGGGCTCGCCTGCTGCAGGTCGATCGACCCCTCGTCGCCCGCCACACGTCCGAGGTCGCGCCGCCCGAGCGGGCGCGTGATGCTGCCGGAGCCGCGCACGCTCTCGATGTGTCCCGAGCCGCGCAGGCTGCGGTACGCGGCCGCCACGGTTGTGCGGCTCAGACCGAGTCGCGCGGCGAGCTCACGCTCGGCGGGCAGGGCGGTGCCCGGAGCGATCCGGTTGTCGAGACAGAGCAGCCGGATCGCGTCTGCGAGCGCCTCGTAGGCCGGCTCGCGCGTGCGCCATGGTCCGAGAAGAGCGTCGAGCGCACGAGCGGAGAGTCGGGAGTCAACCATGGAGCCACTCTAGCCATATTGGACTCTTCACAAGTGGCCAATCCGGGTGTGGACTTCTCAACATGCCCACCCTTCTCGCCCTCCTCGTCGCGATCGGCCTGCTCTCGACGCTCGCCGTCGCGGCGACGCTGCGAGAGGTCGCCCGCGACGGACACCGCGCGATCCCGACGGATCCCCTGCGCGTGCCCGACCGCCACCCGCTCACGGAAGATCGATCGCTATGACCCGCCGCATCATCCAACTCCTCCTGGGCCTGCCGCTGTACGGCGCCGGCGTCGCCCTGACGGTCGAGGCCGGCCTGGGTCTCGACCCGTGGACAGTGCTCGCCGAGGGCATCTCGCTGCACACCGGCATCGGCATCGGCTGGGTCGCCAATCTGCTCGGCGCGGTCGTGCTGCTCCTCTGGATCCCCTTGCGCCAGCGGCCCGGCGTCGGGACGGTGCTGAACATCCTGCTCGTCGGCACCGCGATGCAGATCACGCTCGACCTGATGCCACCCGTGGAGGGGCTCGGCTGGCGGGTGGCCTGTCTCCTCGGCGGCATCGCCCTGGTGGGGTTCGCCTCCGGCCTGTACATCGGGGCGCAGTTCGGCCCCGGCCCTCGAGATGGCCTCATGACCGGACTTCACCGCCGTTACGACTGGCCCGTGTGGCGGGCGCGGATCACGGTCGAACTCACCGTCCTCGCCCTCGGCTGGCTGCTCGGCGGCACGGTCGGCATCGGCACGCTCGCCTTCGCGCTGCTCATCGGGCCGTGCGTGGATGTCGCGCTGCGCTTCCTCGACACGGCACGCGCACCGCGCGCCCTCCCCGCGCCTGCGTGAGCGCACTCGGCGCTCGCGACCTCAGGGCGCGGGAGCTCCCCAGTTCAGTGCTCGCGGAACTCCGGGCGATCCGATCCGGGCTTCAGGTGCGAGACGAGGGCGTTCTTCGCGACCTCGAGCCCCTCGTACTTGCCCACTGGCGAGTCGGCTCCCGCCATGGTGACCGCGAAGACCCCACGGTCGACCTCGCGAACCGTGCCCACCGCGCCGGCCGGCCCGTAGGCCACGTACAGGCGTCCTGCGTGCGTCGTCGTCATCATCGACTCCTTCCGTCCGCATGGCACGCTACGCCTGAGATCGCCGGCCCGGAAGGTCTTGACAACGTCCGACTCAGTCCTCCAGCCAATGTCGGACGTATGTTCTAATGTCGGCCACATGGCGATCTCCCGCGAGCGACTGTACGAACTGCAGGCAAGGCACCGGCACGCGAATTGGCTGCGCCTGATCGACTACCTGGAATCCCATCCGTGCGTCGACTGCGGCGAGACCGACCCGATCGTGCTGGACTTCGACCACCTGCCTGGGGTCGACAAGAAGTTCACGATCTCGCGAGCTGTCGGCGCCTCGACGCGATCGTGGCGCGCGATCGCGTTGGAGATCGCGAAGTGCGAGGTGGTCTGCGCCAATTGCCATCGCCGGCGGACCGCTATGCGCGCGAAGTTCCGCAAGCACCTTCTGGGCGACGGGCTTGCCGTGCCGGCTCCTGCGGTCGAGGTCAGTGGGTTCCGCGTTCCGCATGGAGGCGGCTCGCGAGGTCGACGCGGTTGTTCGTGCGATCCGTGCCGGCTCAGACGACGCGAGTACTCGCGCGAGCGCCGCGCGGCTAAGCGACAGCAAGACGGTGCCCCCTGAAGGATTCGAACCCTCGACCAACAAGGTAGAAGCTTGCTGCTCTTCCGCTGAGCTAAGGAGGCCTGCCCTTCTACGGTACCGCGCCATCCTCCCACCACCGTCGTCCGCCGCTGTCCTCCCCCGTCGTTAGGCTGGAGGAATGGTAGGCGCCTCCGAAAACGACCGGCTTGTCTGGATCGACTGCGAGATGACGGGCCTCGACCTCGCGGTCGACGAGCTGGTCGAGATCGCGATCGTCGTGACCGACTTCGACCTGCGGATCCTGGATCCGGGTTTCCAGGTCGTGATCAAGCCGTCGCAGGCAGCACTCGACAACATGGGCGAGTTCGTGACGCAGATGCACCGGAAGTCGGGGCTGCTCGACGAGCTCGACGGCGGTGTGTCGCTCGAGGAGGCCGAGCGCCTGTCGCTCGAGTACATCCGCCGCTTCGCACCGCAGGAGCGGAAGGCGCCGCTCGCGGGAAACACCATCGGCACCGACCGCATGTTCCTCGCGAAGTACATGCCCCAGGTGGACACCTACCTTCACTACCGCAGCGTCGACGTCTCGAGCGTCAAGGAGCTCTCCCGCCGGTGGTTCCCGCGCGCGTACATCCACGCCCCGGCGAAGGACGGCGGCCACCGTGCGCTCGCCGACATCCTCGAGTCGATCCGCGAACTCGAGTACTACCGGCGTGCGGTTTTCGTCGCCGAACCGGGCCCCACAAGCGACACGGCCCGCGCGATCGCCTCGTCGGTCGTGTCGTCGTCCGCCTCAGAAGTGTGACAGAATGAAGAGGTTGTCCCCGAGCGATCGGGGGCCACGGTGGCTGTAGCTCAGTTGGTAGAGCACCGCGTTGTGGTCGCGGGGGTCGCGGGTTCAAGCCCCGTCAGCCACCCCACTGATTCCGCGGGGATGTTCCGATGATCGACATGGACGCCGATGCGTTCGAGCGTCTCGTCATCGACGAACTCGACCGCCTTCCCGACGACATGGTCGAGGGCCTGGACAACGTGGTCTTCGTCGTCGAAGATCGGCCGGAAGACGGCTCGCTCGATCTCCTCGGCCTCTATGACGGTCTCGCGTTGACCGAGCGCGACCGTTACGGCATGGGTGAGCTGCCGGACCGCATCATCGTGTACCGCGAACCGCATCTCGCTCAGTGCGAGACGGAGGACGACCTGCGCGACGAGATCCACACGACCCTTGTGCACGAGATCGCGCACTTCTACGGGATCGACGACGAGCGCCTGCACGAGCTGGGGTGGGCGTGAGCACCTCCCTGCCCGAGCTCGGTGAGGATCTCCGGCTCGACGAGCTGCACCGCCCGGATGTCCCCTGGCAGACCGTCGTGTGGAACGACCCGGTCAACCTGATGAGCTACGTCGTCCACGTGTTCCGCGAGTACTTCGGGTACAGCATCGACCGCGCGACGCACCTGATGCTCGCCGTTCATCACGACGGCCACGCGGTGGTCGCGGAGGGAGCGCGCGAGCAGATGGAGCTGCACGCCCAGGCGATGCACGACTACGGGCTCTGGGCCACCGTCCGGAAGGCACCGGTCGGATGAGCGAGCACGTCGTCCTGACGCTCACGCGCATCGAGGCAACGCATCTCGCCGAGCTGCTCGGACAGTTCGCCGAGCTCGTCGGCAGCAGCCCGGCCATCCCGGATCCGGCGCTCGAGCGCCTCACACCGGATGTCTATCCGGAGGACGCCGAGGCCTCCCGCGAGTTCCGCTCGCTGACACGCTCGGACCTGCTGCGTCGTCGCGCCGAGGACGCCCGCGTCGTGCTGGACGGTCTCGCCGCGATCGAGCACGAGGATGAGCTCGCCCCGGTCGAGGTGTCCGTCGATGCCGCGCAGCTGCGCGCGTGGATGCGCACCCTCGCCGCGGTGCGCCTCGTGATCGCCGACCGGCTGGGCATCGTCGACGACGATGAGGACCGCGATCCCGACGACCCGCGCTATGGCGTCTACGACTGGCTCGGGTACCGTCTCGAACTGCTCGTGCAGACGGCCGAGCAGGGCTTCTGAGCGACGATCCTACGGCAGGTCGAACACCAGGTCGGCCAGTGCCCGCGGGGAATGGCGCGCCATGTGCTCGACCTCCTGCGCGGCCCACCGCTCCCAGTGGGGCGCATACGCGTCGCCGTCGCGATCGAGCGCGCGGATGCGGCGCGACGACTCCGGGGCGTCCATCCAGACGGTGAGATCCGCGAGCGGCTTCGCCTGCGCCGTCAGCGAACCGGATCCCTCGATGATGAGCGGGCGCTCAGCGTCCACGGCGTGCTCCTCGGCGAACGCCTGCACGTCCCAGTCGAATCGGCGCCACCGCGCCTCGCGGTGCTCCGCGTGCGGCACGAGCAGCCACTCGCGCGTCAGCCGCGTCGCCTCGGCCAATCCGTCCCAGCCGGGATAGAAGGAGTCGAGCGCCACCAGCTGCGGCCGCTCCCCCGCGGGGGGCCACTCGTCGGCGAGCCGTCGAGCCAGCGTCGTCTTGCCTCCGCCGCTGCGGCCGTCGATCAGGACGACAGGAGCTGTCGAGTCGAGGCGCGCGACTGCGTCGGCGACGACCACGAAGGCGTCGTCGTGCGCGGCGACGAACGGATCCGGTGCGCTACTTCTTGAGCGCACGGATGATGCGCGACAGCGCCCTGCCGGCGACCCACACGAAGGGGATCGCCACGGCCAGCAGCGAGACGAGGTTCGGCTCGAAGGTGAGCGTGTCGCCGCGGCGGACGTACGCGCCGATCGGGGCGGAGAAGCCGCCACCCCCACCGCCGCCGTTGCCCGACTCGTCCGAGCCGCCGCCGAAGCCGCTCCACGTGGCGGCGACGGGCACGATCCGCACGCCGTCGACGTCCTGCTGCTCGCCGTAGCTGCTGGTCACGCCGATGTTGGCGGACATCTTGCCGAGCTCGAGTGCGATGTTGGGCATGTCACCACCGTACCGAGGTTTGTCGATCCGCGTCAGTTCTCTTCCGAGCCGGCGCCGATCGACGTGCGACGCCGCCGCGACGGGATCAGGACTCCGGCCGCGGATGCGAGGGCAGGTGCCGCTGCTCGTCCCGGCCGAGGAACGTCGCCCGCGTCACGGCGCCCTTCCCGAAGCGCGCGAGGGCGTCGTCGAGCGTCCCCTCCAGGCGCTTCCAGTCGGCGTCGTCGTCCCACAGCGCGACGCCGCCGGATCCGGCCGCCTGCAGGCGCTCGGCGCGGACCCCGATGAGCCGCACCGGCAGGCGCAGGTCGACCCCCGCGAGGAGCTCCCGCGATGCCTCGGCGATGCGCTGTCCCACGGCGGACGGCTCGGGCAGCGTGGCGGAGCGGGTGATCGTGGAGAAGTCGGAGAACCTGACCTTGATCGCGACGCCCGCCGCCTCGAACCCGGCGCGACGAAGGCGCACGGCGACACGATCGGAGAGCCGGAGCAGTTCGGCGCGCAGCACCCCGACATCCGCGATGTCGGTCTCGAACGTCTCCTCGTGCCCGATGCTCTTCTCGACCCGGGTGGTCTCGACCTCGCGCGGATCGATGCCACGGGCGAGCTCCGCGAGCCGCTGCGCCCCGGCGGGACCGACGATGCGCTCGAGCACCTGCGGCGGCGTCTGGCGCACATCGCCGATCGTGCGGATCGCCCGCGATTCGAGGGCCTCGGCGGCCTTGGGCCCGACGCCCCAGATCGCGCGCACCGGCTTCGGATCGAGGAACTCCTGCGTGCGATCGGCCGGGACGATCAGCAGGCCATCCGGCTTCGACATCGTCGACGCCATCTTCGCCACATGCTTCGTGGCGGCGACCCCGACGCTCGCGGTGATGCCGACCTCCTCGGCGATCCGCGTGCGGATGAGCTGTGCGATCGTTCCGGGGCTTCCCCACAGGCGGCGCGCTCCCCGCACGTCGAGGAACGCCTCGTCGATCGACAGGGGCTCGACGAGGGGCGTGAAGCTGCGGAACACGTCCATGACCTGCGCCGAGACGGCCTGGTACCGGTCGAAGTGCGGAAGCACGACGATCGCCTGCGGGCACAGGCGCAGCGCCTGCCCCATCGGCATCGCCGAGCGCACCCCGAAGCGCCGCGCCTCATAGGACGCACTCGAGACCACCGAGCGGCCCTCGGGCGCCCCAATCACGATCGGCTTTCCCTTCAGCGACGGGTCGTCCAGAACCTCCACGGCCGCGTAGAACGCGTCCATGTCGACGTGCAGGATGCCGGTGCCCGAGTCGTCGGCATCGGCGGGCGACACGATGCGCCCCGACCCGTCCGCTCGTCCCATAACTCCATTGTCGCCCGAGGCACCGACACGGCCGCGTCTCGGGGCTCATCGCCTCGGCGGTTCGAAGGCGTCGCCGTCCAGCAGGCCGGAGGCGAGCACCCGCAGGGTGACGACCCGTGTCGCGGCCTCCTCGAGACGCTCCGGCGGAATGTCGCCCGTCTCCGCGGCCGCCGCGATCCCGTCGGCGAGCTCGCCCGCCGTTCCCGCGTCCGATTCGGCGACCATCAGGGCCATGTCCGCGCCCGCCGCGATCGCGTCCACCGCGTTGCGGACGGGATCCGCGTAGCGGTCCTCGCCCGAGGACAGCAGCATGCCGAGGTCGTCCGTGATCGCGACCCCCTCGAAGTGGAGGTCGTCGCGCAGGATGGCGTACCACTCGGGCGAGAGCGAGGCCGGAGCGTCGTCCACCGCCGTGAAGCGGAGGTGCCCGGTCATCACCAGCTCGGCGCCCGCCTCGATCCCCGACTCGAAGGGCGGCGCGTGGTCGGCGCGCCACTCCTCGACGGACATCGCGGTCTCGGGGATCGCGCTGTGCGAGTCGCCGGCCGCGGCGCCATGGCCGGGGAAGTGCTTGAGCGTCGAGAACGCGTGCGGCCTCTCCCCCGCCACGGCCGCGGCGACGCGCTCGGCCGCTGCCGGCGCGTCGCCTCCCAGCGTCCGCGGCCGGATGAAGCCGCTCGTGCGGGTGCCGACGTCGGCCACGATCCCGAAGTTCACGCTGATGCCGGTGTCCTGCAGAAGCCGTCCCCGCGCGTCGAACGCGGCGCGGGAGGCGTCGGGGTCCTGGCGCTGCAGCTGCGCGCCCGCAGGCCCGTCGTCCCAGGGCAGACGGGTCACGACGCCGCCTTCCTCGTCAACCGCCACCAGCGGCGGCAGCGTCCCCGTCGGTCCGTCGAGCGCGTCAGTGATCCGGCGGAGCTCACCCGGGGTCTTCGGCACGTTCGAGCCCATCAGGATGAAGCCGCCCAGCCGGCCCTCGCGGACGTACGCGCCGAGCGCATCCGGATCCGTGCCGCCGATGTGCCCCATCACGACGGCCGACGCCCGCTCAACCGTCGCCATGTCGTCGACGATCTCCCCGGCGATGGCCGCGGCCACCTGCTGCCGCGACGGCGCGGCGGCCTCCTCCGCAGCCACGGGCGCAGCCGCCGGAGCGGAGGCCGGCGCGGCGTCGGCCGGCGCCCCACACAGGACAGAGCCGGTCAGCGCGGCTGCGAGCCACGCTGACCGGCCACGGTCACGGCGGAGCATCACGCCTGTGCGGCGCGCTCCAGAACGAGTTCGCGGACGCGGGCGGCATCAGCCTGGCCCTTCATCGCCTTCATCACGGCGCCGATGACGGCGCCGGCGGCCTGCACCTTGCCGTCGCGGATCTTCGCCAGCACATCCGGCTGCGAGGCGAGAGCCTCGTCGATCGCCGCGATGAGCGCACCGTCGTCGGAGACGACCGCGAGACCGCGGGCATCCACGACCTCCTGCGGGGTGCCTTCGCCGGCGATGACGCCCTCCAGCACCTGACGCGCGAGCTTGTCGGTCAGGGTGCCCGCGTCGATCAGCTTCTGCAGGGCGGCGACGTTCTCGGGCGACACGAGTGCCGCCGGCTCGCGGCCTTCGGCGTTCGCGACGCGCGTGATCTCACCCGTCCACCACTTGCGGGCGGCGGCCGGGCTCGCCCCGGCGGCGACGGTCGCCTCGACCTCTGCCAGCAGACCGCCGTTGGCGACATCCTGGAACTCGAGGTCGGTGAAGCCCCAGTCAGCCTTCAGGCGGCGGCGACGGACGGCCGGCGGCTCGGGCAGCGCGGCGCGCAGCTCCTCGATCACCTCGATGCTGGGCTCGACGGGAAGCAGGTCGGGCTCCGGGAAGTACCGGTAGTCGTCGGCATCCGACTTCGGGCGACCGGGCGACGTGGTGCCGGTGTCCTCGTGCCAGTGGCGCGTCTCCTGGATGATCGTGCCGCCGTCGGCGAGGATCGCCGCCTGGCGCTGGATCTCGTAGCGGACCGCGCGCTCGACGGAGCGCATCGAGTTGACGTTCTTCGTCTCGGTGCGGGTGCCGAGCTTCTCGGCGCCTCGGGGGCGGAGCGACACGTTCGCATCGCACCGGATGTTGCCGCGCTCCATGCGCGCCTCCGAGATGCCCAGCCCAATCGCGATGTCGCGGATCGTCGCGAGGTACGCCTTGGCGAGCTCCGGGGCGCGGTGCTCGGCCCCGAGGATGGGCTTCGTGACGATCTCGACAAGCGGCACGCCGGCGCGGTTGTAGTCGACGAGCGAGTACTCGGCGCCCTGGATGCGCCCGGTGGCGCCGCCGACGTGCGTGAGCTTTCCGGCGTCCTCCTCCATGTGCGCGCGCTCGATCGGCACGGTCACGATGGTGCCGTCCGACAGCTCGACCTCGACCGATCCCTCGAAGGCGATCGGCTCGTCGTACTGGCTGATCTGGTAGTTCTTGCCCAGATCCGGGTAGAAGTAGTTCTTCCGGGCGAAGCGGCTCGACGGCGCGATCGAGCAGCCGAGCGCGAGGCCCAGGCTGATCGACGAGCGGATCGCCTCCGCGTTCACGGTCGGCATCGATCCGGGAAGGCCCATGTCGACCGGGGCGACGAGCGTGTTCGGCGCGGCGTCGTGGTTGTCCGCGTGGGCGGGGTTGGCCGCCGGCGAGAACATCTTCGTCCGGGTGTTCAGCTCGACGTGCACCTCGAGACCGATGACCGGCTCGAACAGCTCGAGCGCCTTGTCGAAATCCATCAGCTTCGCGGTCGCCATCAGCGGGTCCCTCCCAGCAGTGCGGGGGCGCGGTCAAGCAGCAGGTCGCCCCAGTCGTCGACGAGCAGCGCCTCGAGCGCGGCGCCCACGCGGTACAGGCGCGCGTCCCCGCGGGCGGGGGCCAGGAACTGGATGCCCACGGGCAGACCGTCCTCCTCGGCGAGACCGGACGGCACCGAGATGCCGGGCACGCCGGCGAGGTTCGCCGGGATCGTCGTGAGGTCGTTGAGGTACATCGACAGCGGGTCGTCGATCTTCTCGCCGATCTTGAACGCCGTCGTCGGCGCGGACGGCGTCGCGATGACGTCCACCGACGCGAAGGCCTGGTCGAAGTCGCGCTGGATGAGCGTGCGCACCTTCTGCGCGCTGCCGTAGTACGCGTCGTAGTAGCCCGCCGACAGCGCGTAGGTGCCGAGGATGATGCGGCGCTTCACCTCGGGACCGAAGCCGGCGTCGCGCGTGGCCGACATGACGTCCTCGACCGTGCCGCCCGGCACGTCGACGCGAAGACCGAAGCGCACCGAGTCGAACTTCGCGAGGTTGCTCGACGCCTCCGCGGGGAGGATCAGGTAGTACGCCGCCACGGCGTACTCGAAGTGCGGCGCGCTGATCTCCACGATCTCGGCGCCCTGCGCCTCGAGCTTCGCCAGCGCGTCGCGGAACGACGAGGCGACACCGGCCTGGAACCCGCTGTCGGGAAGCTCCTTGACGACGCCGACCTTGAGGCCCTTCAGCACATCGCCGCGCGCGCCCTCTCGGGCCGCCTCGGCGAACGAGGGCCACGGGTCGGCGATCGAGGTCGCGTCGTGGATGTCGTGTCCGGCGACCACGTCGTGCAGCAGGCCCGCGTCGAGCACCGTGCGGGTCACGGGGCCGACCTGGTCGAGGCTCGACGCCAGCGCGATCGCACCGTAGCGGCTGACGCCGCCGTAGGTGGGCTTGACGCCGACCGTGCCGGTGACGTGCGCGGGCTGGCGGATCGAGCCGCCCGTGTCCGAGCCGAGGGCGAGAGGCGCCTCGAACGCGGCGACGGCCGCGGCCGAGCCGCCGCCCGAGCCGCCGGGGATCCGGTCGAGGTCCCACGGGTTGCGCGTGGGACCGTACGCGGAGTGCTCGGTGGACGAGCCCATCGCGAACTCGTCCATGTTGGTCTTGCCGAGCGGCACCAGATCCGCCGCGCGCGAGCGCGCGACGACCGTGGCGTCGAAGGGCGACATGTACCCCTCGAGGATCTTCGACCCGGAGGTCGAGGGCATGTCGGTCGTGACCAGCACGTCCTTGATCGCGAGCGGCACGCCCGCGACCGGGCCGAGCTGCTCGCCGCCCGCGCGGCGGCGGTCCACGTCGGCCGCGACGTCGAGCGCGTGGTCCGAGACGTGGAGGAAGGCGTGGACGTCGCCGTCGACGGCGGCGATGCGGTCGAGGTGGGCCTGCGTGGCCTCGACGCTGGAGATCTCGCGCGAGGCGAGCTTGGCGGCCAGATCGGCCGCGCTCAGGCGGGTGATGTCTGTCACAGCTCGTCGCGTCCTTACTCTTCTTCGCCGAGGATCGCGGTCACGCGGAAGCGCGAGCCGTCGGCATCGGGCGCATTCTGCAGTGCCTGCGCGGTGGTGAGCGTCTCCGCCACCTCGTCGGGGCGGAAGACGTTCTGCATCGGGATGGGGTGGCTCGTGGCGGGGACGTCGGGGGTGGCGACCTGCGCGACCTTGGCGATGTTGTCGACGATCGCGTCGAGCTCGGAGGTCAAGCTGGTCACCTCCTCGTCGCTCAGCTGGATCCGGGCGAGCACACCGAGATGGCGCACGAGATCAGGGGTGATTTCAGACACCCCCAGAGTCTACGTGGTGACGCTCTGCCGTCCCGAGCCGTCACGCCTAGCGCGTGTCTCATAACCGTTTGAGCCAGATGGTGATGGCTCTCAGGACTGAATCGGCCTGACTTTCGTTCCTATCGGGAGGCTTGTCCAGCAGGTGCCGGCTGGCCTGATTCTTGGTCAGCGTAGT
>NZ_BAAANG010000036.1:0-67741 GCF_039529675.1 Microbacterium paludicola | reverse complement strand
TCACAGCCTGACCACGACACGAAGGATCACACGATCACCGATACACCACGTCCCAGGACTTGACCTGCGGCCAGCAAGTCGAAGAGCTCCAGCACCATCCAGTCCAAGCTGCGCGAAGCCGAAAGGAAGGAATCGGAGGCTGCCGCGGCAGGTAAGGAGGCGAGTCGATGGCAGTCGCGCGCGGCCGGCTATGCCAAAGAGGAGATGGCGCTTGCCGACAAGCTCGCACGGGCAGAAGCATCCGAGAGCAACGCCGCTGAACGTAGACGCAAGCTGGACCAACAGCGTGCGGATCGGCAAGCCGCGGCCCAGCGCGCCGTTCTCGAGCGGCGGCTGAGCGCCACGGAGTCCGCCGTCTCGCAAGTCATTCGTGAGCTTCCTGCCCCGAAGCCTGAGAAGCTCCGCGTGCTGATGCTCGGCGCATCGTCGGAAGGCGATCTGCGCGTGGGGCGTGAGCAGAAGCGGATTCGTGCAGCGGTCGAGTCGGCGCTTCATCGTGACTTGGTTGAGCTGGATGTCCGTCCTGCTGCAACGACGGCCGATCTGCTGGATGGCATCACGAAGTTCCGTCCGCACGTCGTTCACTTCTCCGGCCACAGCAATGAGGACTTGATCGTCTTCGAAGACGAAACCGATACGCCCCACGAGGGTGTGATCGTGAGCGCGCGCGCCTTCGCTGCCGCGATCAATGCAACGGACGATCCGCCCTTGCTCGTTCTTCTGAACTCCTGCCGGTCTGCTGGTCAGCTTGACGCCCTCGTTGCCGACATTGTTCCGTTCGCAATCGGCATGGCAGACGAGATTGAAGACGGTGACGCGATCAGCTACGCGGCGCAGTTCTACGCCGCGGTGGCGAACGGACAGTCGATTAACTCGGCCCATCTGTCTGGGCAGGCGGCTCTGCAACTGGCGGGTCTCGATGGTGCCGACCTGCCGACTCTAGCCTGGGCAGAGGGCGTCTACCCATCCGCGACTTTGCTCGTGCGTCCGGCCGAGTGACTACGACCTGATCGGCGAGAGGGGACGCAGCGTGCGCGTCGTCACACGTCCCGACAGAGCGGGAGCGCGGCGACGGCGAATGCGGTGGCTTGCTGGCCGACGAGTCTGCGCGTTTCGCAGGACGCTTGGACCGCGGCTTGCTCGATGGCGGCGACGGCGGCATCCAACTCATCGACCGTGGGCGCGGAGACGGAGATGAGGCCGGTGTAGCGGAGCACGCCGTGCCCTGCGGTGAGGTCGGACTCCTGCTGGAGCACGTCCTGGTACTCAGCCGTGCGTGAGGCGTCCTCGACCTGCCCGATCTTCGCGCGTTGGGTTGCGTCGGAGAGCAGGCCGACCTTCTTCTTCCGCAGGTCGCGGGCCGCGATGTCGGCGCGAACTGGCGTGCAGATGAGCGAGAACGACCGCTGCACGCCGGAGGTGAGCAGCAACGGGGCGAGGAATCCGGGGAACACCTGCGAGCGCGGCCACTCGGAGAGCCATAGCACGGTGTGGTGCGCGGAGTCGGTGCGCACGCGATCCCAGCTCTCGGTCACCGCGACCGGCCCCGCGGTGGCGAGGGAACGCCCGATGTCGGCGTGCCGCTCCAGCGCGGGCGCGGCAGCCGGGTCGTAGGCGGAACGCAGGATGACGGCGACCTCGCCAGGCGCGAGCCAGCCGGTGTTGGCGAGGTCCGCAGCGCGCAGCGCCGCGACGAGCGTGGTCATCTCCTGACGCAGCACTGCTGCAGCTCCACGAATGCCGCCGCCCGCTGAACGGATCTGTCGTCCCGAGGCGTTCATATCGAGCGCAATCGAGATGGTCGTCGCATGGCGCTCGCCGGTCGGCCCAGCACGCTCGATCAGCTCCCGGTAGGTGGTCGCAGGCCAGGAATCGTCGTCGGTGCCGTGCCTGGCCCACCATTCGGCGAGCCCCGTGCCTGAGTCCGGCAGCGTCCGCTCGCAGACCTGGAGCCGGGCAATCCGGCCCGAGCGGCACGCGGTAGCGAGCACCCGACCCCAGCCGTTGATCCGCCGCTCCTGCTCGCCCGGATCGAGCAGCACGAACGCCGGGTGCGTCACTCCCAGCACTGCGGTCAGGGTCTGAGCGTGGGGGTCGTGCACCATCGCCGCGCCCGTCTCGGGATCGACCCATTCGCGCAGCGCGGTCGCATCGCCGGGGAGCGCGAGCGTGCCGACGGGGCGCGGCTTGATGACCCGGCGGCGGAAGATCAACTGCCCTGCGGTGCTCCGCCACATCCAGCGCGACACGATGGACAGCCAGTCGACGAGCTTGCGCCCGCCCACGGGGACGACCGCGAGCAGCAGACAGCTGAGCCAGATCGGGGATGTCCAGACCAGCCCCATGCCACCGCCCGTGTAGATCGTGGCGACGACGGTGACCACGCCGATGCCCAGCACGATCAACTGCGAGATCGACAGTCCGAGCAGGATGCCACGGTGCGCGAGTCGGGAGAACTGCACGGGGGAGAGCTGCTGCTCGGGAGCCGGGGGGTGCTGGGTGGCCATGTTCTACCCCTTCCTCGGCGCTACGGGTATCGGCGGCGTGGATGTCTCCGCGTGCCCGGCTGCTGCGCCGCCGACCGCGGCACCGACTTTCGGCCCAGTCGTCGCCGCGGCTTTGACAACCTGCGCCCCGACGACGGCTGCGGCCGCGGGGCCGGCCGCTGCTGCCCCGGCACCTGCCGCGCCTCCCGAGGCCGCCGCTCCGCCACCGGAAGCGGCCGCCCCGCCACCTGCGCCCGCAGCGCTGCCTGCTGCGCCACTTGCAGCGGGAGCTGTGCTCGGCGCGGGAGGAGTCCCGCCTCTCGCGCCGCTTTGCCCTCCGAGGACGGACTTTGCCGCGTTCGGCTGGGCCTTGACCGGCAGCGGGACGGGCCGGTTGAGCGCCGACTTCGCTTCCTGCTCGCTCGACATCGCGTGGTACGTGTCGAAGCCCACGAACGAGATGAACTTGTACGTCAGGTACGGCGCGAACGCGGCGATGAACATCAGCACGACGCCCGAGATCGGGTCACTGATCGAGGCGTGGTCGAGGTCGATGGGCGCGCTGATCTGCCCAATGGCGACCAGGAACACGACGACGATGACGAGCTTCGAGAAGATGAGCGCCACGACGAACGCCGCCCAGCGTCCGAACCAACCCTTCGCGGCATCCCAGGTGAACCCGGCGAGTGCGATGGGCGCGAAGACAATGGCGACCAGCAGAAGCGCCTTACGGACAAGCAGCGTGAACCACACGATGCCCGCACCCGCGATGCCGAGCCCGGCAAGGAAGATCGTGATGATCGCACCGACACCGGGCGAGGCGATGTTGATCGTCGTCAGCCCAGCGGCGAGCAGTGCCATGCGGTCACCGATGCCTTCCATCGTGTTGCCAGTCGCCTGCACGATGCCGATGGTGAGCTGATCGGTGACCTCCAACAGGGTCGCGGTGAGGGTGATGGCGACGAACGATCCGAGCACCGACTTGGCAAGTCCCACGCCCGCGCGCGACAGTGCCATCGGATCTCGATGCACGAGCCCGGTGATGAGCTGGAGGCAGAAGAAGACGAGCATGACGAAGATCGCCACCCCGAACAGCACGTTGTAGACCGAGACGTACTGACTTCCAGTGACGTCGACGAGCGTTGTCGAGTCGAACACCGCCCACACGCTCTCGAACAGCCAGGCGGCGGCCTGCCCCATTGCCTGCGCGAGCCAGTCGAACGGCGCGGAGATGAGCGACGCAGTTCCCTCACCCACGGCATCGCACACCGAGGCGATGACGGGCACATCACAGATACTCATCGGCTCAGCCATCTCAACTCGGTCGTGGAGTCAGACCGACTGGCCGACGTTCCAAAAGAAGTTCACGAGCGTCACCGACGCACCGCAGATGATCGCCGCGCCGCACGAGACGAGTACGCCGACCTTGCCCCGGCTGGCGAGGTGCGGGTTCGAGCTGTTCGCCCCGTACCCCCAGACCACGGCCGAGATGATGAGGGCGAGGACGGCGAGGATGAGGCCCACTGTCATAGCCGCGCCGACGATGACGCGGAGCTGCTCGATGCCGGGCAACCCGTCGGTATTGGGGTCGATGTCGATCACAGTGTGCTCCTTCAGCAGGCGAGGAACGCCTTTACCCGGTAGGTGCGCACGCTGTCCCAGTTCGACGGCGTCAGATGCTTGCTCCGACCCCAAGCAGGAAGTTGATCCAGGTGACGCCGAGGCCGGCGAGTGCGGCAGCTCCGATGGAGACGAGGAACCCGACGCGCGCGCGGACAGCCGAAGAGATGTTGCCGTTCGCCGACGAGATCGCCCACACTGCGGCGCAGATGACGAGCATGAGCACGGCGAAGATGAGCACGATGGTCAGCAGCGCGCCAACGATGGCGCGCAGTTCTGCCTGACCGCCGACGGCTCCGAAGTCGGGGAATACGTCCATGTCATGCCGCGATCTGTGCTGAGCAGAGCGCCTCGGTGCTTGCGGCATCGAGGTTCTGCACTCCGTGGGCGGCAAGCCACGGCTCGGCATCGACTGCCGCGGCGTTCGACCCGCCCGGCCGGATCTCGAAATGCAGGTGGGCTCCGGTCGACTTGCCCGCCGAACCGACGTTGCCGATGTGCTGCCCGGCAACGACCCGATCCCCGACGCTGACGAGGACGCCGCTCTGCCACATGTGGGCGTAGGCGGAGGCGATGCGCTCTCCATCGATCGTGTGCTCGATGATGATGAGGTTGCCGTAGCCGCCCGACGGCCCGGCGAAGCTGACCACGCCGTCGGCGAGCGCAAGGATCGCCGTGCCGTCGTCGGCAGCCCAGTCGGTTCCTGAGTGGAACGCTCGCTCACCAGTGAAGGGGTCTTCGCGCCACCCGAAGTCGCTGGTGTTCACCCACGTCCCACCCGGCAGGGGGAAGACGATTGCGGTCGTCTCGGGTACGTCGCCGAGCGGCGTACCGCTCGGCGTGGTCTCAGCGCGCCGGGTGAGCGCAGTGAGGATCGCTTCGGCGACCGGCTGGTAGTTCTGATAGCGGTCGGGGTAGGCCGAGACCTCGACCGCCTGCGCCGCCTCGCCGGGGTCGAGGTGTTGCCAGTCGGGGATGTCGAGCAGTCCACGCGGTGATGGGTAGTTCGGCCCGCTCGAGCCTCCGTAGAAGGCACGCGATTGGTAGGTCGCATTCATCAGCTCTGCGACGGTGCCCCATCCTGCGCTCGGCCGCATCTGGAATAGGCCGAGAGAGTCGTGATCGCTACCTTCTCCGTCGTTCGGGAAGTCGCTTGATTCTGGAATCGCAGCCGAGTTTGCGAGCATCCGCAGCCGTGACTCGGTGAGTGCGGCCATGAGCGCGATGACGATGCCAGCGCGGCCCACGCCCTCGGTCTGAGCGCCGACCGTGATGATGGTGGCTGCTTGAGTGAGCTGCTGATGGTTGAGGGTCACAGTCGCGCCCGCGCGCGTCGTGGCTGTGAGTGACTCGGGAATCGACCCGACGATGAGCGAGCTTGACGAGAGACACGCGGCGAATACCGCGGGCGACACGAGCAGACCCACGCCGACCAGGCTCATGGGGAGCAGTGCGATGAGGGTGGCGATGGCCACAACGAGCTTCTTCATACGGGTGCCGATCAGCGCAGGGGGTTGTCAAGCTCAGAGAGGCGAAGCGCGCGGCAGGTGTCGAAGGTCGGCTCGCAGGTGATGAAGACGGTGAACGCGACATCGTGGGAGCTGGTCACGGGCTCGGTGCCGTGGATGCCCTCGCGTTGTCGGATGCCGGTGATCGTGTAGGCGACGGTGCCCGGAAGGATCTGTCCCTCGGATGCCTGCTCCAGCGCGGTCGCCCACTCGTCCGGCACGAACATGTCGTTGATGTCGAGCCATTGGCGGGTCTGCATCGTGCGGAGTTGAGCCCAGGCGTCCGCGGTCGGGAGGTAAGTGCGCACGTCAGAGGCGAGCCCGGCCGTCTCATTGCCGGAAGGATCGCCCACATCCACGATGACCTGCGCGTAGTCGGTCGGCACGAACTCGGTCGCGGTGTCCCAGGCGAACAGCGCGGTGGCGAGGGCGCGCGCGAACGTCTCCGGGTCGTCGGACTCACGGACGACGGGCGGAGTGCTCGATGTCGGCGACGGCGTGCTGGTCGACGCGTTGGGAGGATCGCCCGCGGTGTTTTCGGGCGAGGGGTCGGAGCGAGGCGCGAGCAGCAGTCCATAGAGCCCGATTCCGACGAGGACGGCGAGCAAGGCGGCACCGACGATCAGGAGGATCATGAGGCGACGGGGGAAGCGAGTCTGCGGCATCAGGCACTCTCCTTGGCGAGACGTTGGCGGGCGGCGCGGGCGGCTCGGGCCGCGTCGAAGAATCGGACGGTGGCGTCGAGGATCATCTCGACGTGCTCCCACTGGTCGTCGCTCAGTGCGGTGCCGATCTCGGCGGAGTCGTAGTGCGACCACCACTGATCGAGGTCGTTCCAGGTCAGTGTGAACGCCCGCACCGGATAGCGAACCGGCACGGCGCTCGACGCTGGCGCGGGGGCCGGGCCTCGCTTGCGCCCTAGCTTTGCGCGCTCCAGCGCCTCCTGCGCGAGCAGTTCCAGTTCGCCTGGTGGCTCGGGTTCCTCCTGCGGGATCGCCAGCATGGCGATCGTGCGGGCGTGCGCCGTGGTGATCGACGAGCCGCGGTCGATGGCGTCGAGTTCGGAGCGGGCGAAGCCGCGCACGTCCTCTGGCTGGCGGGGGTCGTTGGCGATCCGTTGGAGGTCGTTGATCTGCTCCAGGCTCGTGTACGACTTGCGCCCGGTGACCATGACCGCAGCCTGCGCGCGGGACTTGCCCGGAGCACCGACGAGCGGTGGGGCCGTCACGGCACCACCGCTCGTTCCGGCGATTTTCTCGCCAGCACCGAACTGCGTCGCCGCCTGACGACGAGCGGCGTCCTCGGCCATGAGCGTCTTCAGTTCGCGGTACAGCGCCGCGGCCTCCGTCTGCGTGAATGGCTTGTGCAGCACGTTGTCGGCCTGCTCCGCCATGAGCCTCTGGAGCCGGTCGCTGATCCCGGAGCGGACGAAGACGTTGACCTTCTTGTGGCCGAGCTTGCGCAGCGCCGCGATGCGTCGAGCGCCGCACACGAGCACCCCGTCCGGTGTCACGGTCGGGGGCTGGAGCAGCCCGTCACGTTCGATGGATGCCGCGAGCGCATCGATGTCGCCCAGTTCCGTGCGATGGCGGTTGCCGACGACGATGGAGTCGATGGTGCGCTCCAGCTCGATGTGCCCGGTGCCCGCCGCCATGTGCTCACCTCGCCCCAGCCAGAGTCGGAGCATTCAGGCCAAGCAGCAGCACGAGGTCGTCATCGGTGAGCAGCGCCCGTAGGGGCTCGCCGACAAGGAGCCGGAACAGCACGCCGCGGCCGACGGCGGTGTGCGCCTGGTCGGGATCGGGGTTGCCGAGGATCGCACGGAGCAGCGCGTTCCAGCTCGTCGACGACAGATCGAGCACCGCCCGAGCGTGCGGGTCTCGTCGCAGTGACTCCGCTGCGCTCGCCCGCGACGGCGCTTCGCCGAGTCGAGTGCAGATGTGCTCGATGGCCGCGCGCGCCGTCTGCTCCGGCCAGTCGAGCAGCATCAGCAGCTTGATCGCGTCCTCGACTGCACGGACGACGCCAGATGCCTCGTCGTCCGATTCGTTCTCGTCCTCACCCGCGGGCGCGACCCGCAACGCTTCGTGGTAGTCGGTGAGCGG
The DNA here is from genome assembly GCF_039529675.1 of Microbacterium paludicola. Lineage (NCBI taxonomy): Bacteria > Bacillati > Actinomycetota > Actinomycetes > Micrococcales > Microbacteriaceae > Microbacterium > Microbacterium paludicola. Next base: position 60,022 of record NZ_BAAANG010000036.1, on the reverse strand, counting down.
GTTCTCCCGGTCGCTGAACCGCTCCGGGTCGTGGAAGCCGCTGTACTGCGGCCTGCGCGCCTGATGCGTCGAGCACAGCAAGCCGTTGCCCCGCTCCTCGGCGATCAGTGTGACCTGCACGGCGCGGGTGACGACTGCCCACGGATCATCGGCGTTGCGCACGGCCGGGGTACGCATCGCGTCGAACGCGGCACTCGCCGCCTCCCACGGGTCGAGGCCGTGCTTTCGCGCGAGGCTCGCGTACCGACCCGCCGTGTACTCCATGAGCGCCGCGACATCCACGTCGCGCTGCCACGCGCCTTCCCCATCGTCGTGCAGACGTTCCAGGAGCGCGCGCAATCCCTCCGGGGTGCGGAACGACGGTGGAGCGGCCGGGGCAGACATGGTGCGCTCACAGGCGGCGGAGCGCGTCGCGGCTGACAGAGGACTGGTGCGCGGGCGACTGACCGAACGCGGAGAGCGGCGCGATGCCCTGGGCACGCGCCCGGATGCCTGGCCGGGTCACCGGAGTTGCCTGCGGCGAGGTCTGCCGAGGTTCCTCGACGCGGCGCGCCAGCTCGGTGCGCAGGTCGATACCGCGCCCGATCATGCGGGCCGAGGCGGACGGGAGTAGCTCGGTCGGGCGCACCCACACCACCTGGCTGCGGTCGTGCTCTGCGCTCAGACGCTCCAGAAGTGGGTGGCCGCCGCGCCACGTCTGCGCGGCGAGCCACGGGTCGGTGTGGCGCGCCAGCTCGGAGATCTCAGCAGCCTCGCTGGGAGTCGGCTTCAGTGTGTGGAGGACATCGGCAAGCCGACGGGCATGCTCGTCTTCTGGCAGCTCGTCGTTCACAGCGCGCCTCCTTCCGATGCGGCGGCGAGCGCGGGCGTCGCCAGCCAACGACCGACCGTGGACGGATGCACCCCGGTTGCACGAGCGATGGCGGTGTTCGTCATGCCGTCCTCCTTCATCCGCAGAGCGAGTTCTCTAGGAGCAAGGTGCGCAGGCGCTTCCGGCGACAGGTGCTCGACTGCGCTCGACACCAACTCGACCGTCTGCGTCGACGGCTCTCCACGGAACCGTCGAGTGAGCACCACCGTCAGGTGCGTGATCGCCAGCAGCACCAGCGGCGGAACTGCGGCGACCGATCCCGCGAGCGCAGAAGGAACGTCGGCGTCAGCGGCGACGACCGCGTGGATCGCGTTGGCTGCGACCGAGACCGCGGCACCGGCCATGAGCAGCAGCCACGGATACCAGGCGGCACGCTGCCCCGCGAGCGCGACGACTGACACCGTGGCGACGACGATAATGCCGTCCACGATGAGCGGCCACGCCCACGCCTGGCTCTCATCGACGCCGGAGCGTCGCGCGAGGTCGGCGAGCGCCGTGAACGACAGCCAGAAGGCGGCTGCGGCGATGAATACGGTCCCAGCCACCGCCGTCCACACGGCGATCCGCCCGCGCGGCTGTTGCGTGCTGCCGGGGATCACGAGAGCACCTGACCCGATGAAGGCTGAGCTGCATGGCTGGGCAGGGAACTGGCGGCGGGCGCAGACGGTGCGCCCCTCGCTACGCGGTGCGCCGAGCGGATCGTCGTCTCGATCTCCGGCGCGGGCAAGCCCGCGCGTTCGGCAGCCGGCCCCAGCGCGGCACGCACGCGGTCGGGCGTGATGCCCGCCTCGATGAGTCGACACGAGGCCCAGAACAGGCCGCGGTTGCGCTCGCCCTCGCCGCGCATCTCGACCCAGCGGGCGATCCGCTCCACGTCAACGCCGCCCGTCCGCTCGACAGGGATAACGGGCGTCGGGTGCGCCGGTCGCGGATCGAGGAACTGCCGCAGCGCGCGGGCATCGACGGGAACCGCATCGCCTCGCCCGGAGCCGATGAGGGCATACGCACTCGGCCCCGCATCGGTGGCGATGATCGAGGGCGGCACGACGACGTAGCCGCCCGATCCCCGGAAGTCGATGCCAGCACGCGCCACCTGCCAGGACGGTTGCACCAGCTCGGGATCGGCCGGGTAGTAGGCATGGACTCCGCCCGAGGGCGTGCGGATGAACGCGGCCCAGCGATCCGTCAGCCCCTCGCGCCGGGCCAGCTCGAACGCTGCGAAGCCGCGGATCGCCCCGTGCACGTCGACATCCACGACCTCCAGCCCGGAGATCTGGCCCGTCGGCATCCCGATGTTGGCGCGCGGCCACCGCGCCCACCAGCGAGCGACCTGGCGCGGTTCGGTGCTCGCCTCGTGGAATCCCCGTTTGGTCAGCGGGCGCTTGCCTCCTGTGACGCAGGGAAAGACCGGGATGCCTGCCTCGGCGTAGCGACACGCTGCGGCGCTCGGCGACAGCCCGGTGAGCGAGGCGAGCAGGGCGGCGGCATCCATCGGCTGGCGCTCTCCGCGCGAGGCTTCCGGCATCGTCATCTCGGCACCTCCTCTGGCCTGGTCGTGAGCTGTGCGGCTCTTGCCGACCAGGTGCGCCGGGGTTCCCAAGAGACGGTCGCCGTCCGGCGGGCAACGCAGTCAAGCTGCGGGGTCGCGCTGCGCTCATGGACCGTCTCCTCCCGCTCACCGGGTAGCCGCGTTGAGCATGCTCAAAACTCTCCCGAGATTCCGTTCTAACACCGCACGTTGAGCATGCGCAACAGTTGATTTGTGCATGCTCAACGGGTAGATTGAGCATGCACAACTGCCCTTGGGTCTGGGCTACGTCGATGCCTTGGTCCTCCCGAAGGGAAGGGGGTCAGCGACGATGACTGAAGACGAGAGTCAGGCTGCGGCTGACGACCTCGCCAAGCGCCTGCGACTTCTGATGGATGTCGCTGTCGCCGAGTCCGGCTCCGAACCGACCTACTCACAGATTGCGGAGCATCTGAGACAACGTGGCATCAGCCTGTCTCGATCACGATGGACGTACATGGTCAACGGCCACCGATACGTTCAAGACACCGCAATCTTCGAGGGGCTCGCGGACTTCTTCGACGTTGATGCTGCCTTTCTTGCGGGGGAGAGCGGCGTGCCAACCCCGGAGAAGGTCTCCGCCCAACTCGACCTCGTGCGTTCGATGCGTGCAGCGAAGGTGAAGTCCTACGCTGCTCGCACACTCGGCGATATCTCGCCGAAGGCGCTCCAAGCCATCAGCAAGTTCCTGGACGAGGAAATGATGCGAACACCCGAGCACTGACGGGTGTCGCGCACCACGGAGCCGAGGCCAGTAGTTGCTCGGCCGAGAGGGGGTAAACGTGAACACCGAAGAGACCGTAACGGCCGCCGTCTCCGATCTGCGGCTCGGCAGCAGATTCACGCTTGCGCACCTTCTCCAGGCCATACAGGAACGGCGCCATCGTAGGCTCCGCGTCGTCGAACTCGCCGACCTCGACACCCGCGACGGCATCTGTGCGCTCTGGCTGGTCACCGACACCGAGGATTTCGTGCTCCACGCACGCAGCGACTCTGCACTGCACCGCCAGCAGTTCGTCCTTCACGAGCTGGCCCACATGATCCTCGGTCACACGGAGGGCGACGATTGCACAGCCGGGGACGTCTTGCTGCCCAACATCCCTCCTCACACGCGCGGACGTCTGCTCAAGCGACAGGACATTGACAGTGAGACGGAGATCGCCGCCGAGTCGCTCGCAGATCGGCTGGCCGCGGGCATCCGAGGATCGGTGTTCGCCGAGTCCCGCTATTCGGAGATTTTCGGGTGATCCAGGCGCTCGTCGCGACGCTCATGTGGGCGCTCGTGGCGAGCCTGCTCATCTTCCGCCGCAAACGGGCGGATCGAAGCATCACCTACGCTTCCTTCACGATTGCCGTCGCGATGACCCTGAACGTCGACGCCATCTACCTCGCCACCGATCCGCTTCTTGGCGGGACGAATGTCACGACCCTCGTTTCGGATGGGTTGCTGATGACCGGGATCTTCTTTCTCGGTCGAGGCGTCATGAAGGCCGACGAGTACCGCCCCAGGCTCGTGCGGGTCGCCGTGGGAATCCCGGTGCTCCTCACCTCGCTTCTTGCGATCACCACGACGTTCGTGTTCATCGACCGAGGCACAACCACGACTCGGTTCATGATCGACCTCGGCGCGCAACCCGCAGCAGCGGCCTACTCGATCATCAACTTCAGCTACTTCTTCCTCGTAATCACGACGATGATGATCCTCGCCGCGCGGCAATATCTGCGCAGCTCCGGCATCCAGCGTCTCCCCGCGGCTCTGCTGAGCCTGGGATCGGCGTTCGGCGGCGCACTGTGCCTGGCCGTGCTCATCATGGACGTCGCACACGTCACAGGACATCTCGATCTCATGCGCGCCGTCCAACCCGCCTACGAACCGCTCTCTCTCCTCGCGTTCCTTTTCCTATGCGCGGGCTTCGCCGCGCAGCCTGCCGTCCGCCGCGCACAGCACGACATGCGCCGGAAGCGCACCGTCGGCCTCGCGACACAGTTGGAGCCTCTCTGGAAGCGGGCGTCCCTCGTGCGGCCTGGGCTGAGCCAAGCAGACCCGCTCGCTGCGAGCGCGGATGACCTGGAGAGCCGTCTACACCGAGAGATCGTTGAGATCCGCGACGCGATGATCGACCCGCGCGTCACCTTCGACATCAGCGCAGCCGAGCGCGCCCTGCTGAATCGCGCCGAGAGCCACCTCCTCGGACTCGACACGAGAGCGACACGGACCACCGCTTCGCCAGGAGGCCGGGTCGGCCAGGAGGGCAGTTCGTGATGCGACGGGTCGCGCTAGGTGCCGGACTCGTTGCGGCAGGCGCGTTGGGTGTCGGCTGGGTGATCGCGCGGCGGCTGACAGCCCCCAGCACGCGGCGATACGACCTGACCGTCCGCGAGGTTGAGCGCGACGGCGACGGCACTCTCATCGTGCTCGACCGAACTCGCCAGACCGCAGCCGAAGGCGCGTACAACCTCTGGTTCGAGAACGGAGGCTGGGCGCAACTCTCCGAAGACGTGCTCGACCGTGGACCGACTCTGATCGCACGACGGGTGACGAGCACGGCATCGGGGCTCACTCTCAGGGCTGGCGATCACGTCTCCTGGAGCGGCATCTACTACCCGACCCCGCACGACGCCGGCCTTCACGCACACGACATCACCATCGACACCCCCGCGGGTGCTGCCCCCGCCTGGCGCATCGACGGCGACGGTGCCAGATCGACGTGGGCGATCCACCTACATGGCCTCGGCAGCGTTCGAGCCGGAACACTTCGCGGCGTGCTCGCTGCGACCGAGCGCGGCTACACCTCGCTCGTTGTCAGCTACCGAGCCGACGGCGAAGGCCCGGGAGTCGGCAACGGGCGCTCAATGCTTGGTTTCACCGAGGCCGACGACGCCGCGGCTGCCATCGAGTACGCGATGCGGCACGGAGCCCGACAGATCGTGCTGTTCGGATGGTCGATGGGTGCGGCCATCGCGCTCCAGCTCGCTCACCACCCGTCGTATCGACGCAGCATCGCAGGTCTCGTGCTCGACTCGCCTGTGCTCGACTGGACGGAAGTCATCAAAGCGAACTGTGCCCGCAGCGGATTCCCCGCAGCCGCGGGCAGCCTCGCGATTCCGTGGCTGACGCTCCGCCCCCTGGCCCACATGGTCGGCCTGCCCGAGCGCATCCCGCTCCGATCCTTCGACTGGACGGTTCGTGCCGAGGAACTCACCGCGCCCACGCTCATCCTTCACGGCACCCACGACGACTCCGTACCGATACGGCTCTCACAAGGACTCCGAGACTCTCGGCCTGGCCTCGTTTCGCTGGAGGTCTTCGAGGCCTTTCATACGCTCTCTTGGAACTCTGACCCCGACCGATGGCACAGCGCGGTGATCACTTGGCTTGCTGCGCACGGCCCGGCATGAACATAAGCGATGTCGGTAGGGGGACTTCGACGGTGGGGGGGGCAACGAGATCGGCCGCCTGGTCGCGACCTCCGGAGGAGCGGTCTCGTTCGCCAGGCTGTCGCCGTCGCGGTTTCGATCCGGCAGGATGTCCACGCCGGCTACATGAAGGGACTGAGTCGTCCCTGACGTCGGGATCCACGCCGGGCCGGGCCCGGTTGACGTTAGCGAGCTCCCACCGTATGCGGGAGCGCAGGAATGACTCGTCGAAGAAGAGCGCCCATATCCGCACACCTTGGGCGGGACGCACCCGAGTACCACATCCCAGCTCTCAGGGTCATAGCCGAACCAGGCGTGCACGCGGCAGTGCCGACCGCCGTCTCGATCTACGCGACGCCCTCGAATACGTGGATGATCTTGACGTGCCCGAACACCGCCTGGTGGTTCCGCTCCGTGCGTACGCTCTCCAGTGTCGGCAACAGTGGACCGACCGGCGGATCGTCAATGGCGTCGCGCCGCGGGAAGTCACCCTGGCCCACCGGAGTTGACCATCGTCCCGTCCGGGCGATGGTGTCGTCACGCGTCCATCGACACGACTTGGGGCGTCGGCTGCAGGAGGTGCAGCCTAGTCACGCCCGATAGCCGATAACAGTGGTCATGCCGGTTTCGGCGTGGTAGATGTTGTGGCAGTGGGCGACCCAGAGGCCGGGGTTGTCGGCGTCGAAATCGACGGTAAGGGTCTGCTTCGGGAGGATGATCGAGGTGTCTTTCCGCGGGCCACCTTCGTGCTGGTAGGTGTGTCCGTGAAGGTGGAATGGGTGCCACATCTCGGTGTCGTTGGTGATCGTGAACCGGACGCGTTCGCCTTCGCGGATCTCGTGCGCGCCGTCGAGGGGCTGATTCATATCGAACCGTCGCCCGTCGATGCCCCAGTCGTATTCGGCCATACCTCCGGAGAGAGTGATCGCCACGGTCCGATCAGGCTGCCGTGAGGACAGCGCAACGCTGCTATCTGACGTCAGCAGCTGTGCGGTCCCGATCCGGCTGCTAGTGAGCTCCGGGATGCTCACATCGGCCGTCGGTGCTGCCGCGGCGCTGCCGGTGCGGATGACGGCGAAACCGCGATCGCGTTTGCCTTCGGCCTGAGCGATGAGGGGGAACGCGCCGTCATCCAGGGTAATGATCGCGTCGTAGCGTTCGCCCATACCGATGAGGATGCTGTCGACTTCGACCGGTTCCACGGGGAATCCGTCGGTATGGGTGATGGTGAGCGTGTGACCGCCGATGGCGAGGCGGAACGCGGTGTCGCTGCCGGCGTTGATGATCCGCAGCCGCACCTTCTCGCCGGCCCGCCCGGTGAACTGGGTCGGGTCGGCGGGGGGCTTCCCGTTGACGAGGTAGAGGGGATAGTAGACGTCGCCGGCGTCGCCGCCGAGCAGGTCGGAGGTGGCGCCCATGAGGGTGTTGCCCATCCGCATGAACATGTCGCCCATCCCGCCCATGTCGCCCATCCCGGCGGACAGCTCGTCAAGGACGTCGTCGGGGGTGGCGGTGACGCCGTCGAGCCAGTCGTCGAGGATGATGACCCACTCGTCGTCGTAGCCGCCGGGTTCGGCGGGGTCCTCGACGATCAGCGCCCCGTACAGGCCACGGTCCAGCTGCACCCCGACGTGGGGGTGGAACCAGTAGGTGCCGGGATCGGGCGCGATGAACTCGTAGTCGAAACTGGCCCCGGCCTTGATGGGCTGCTGGGTGACCGGCGGGACGCCGTCCATGTCGTTGCGCAGCGCGAGCCCGTGCCAGTGCACGGAGGTGTCCGCCTCGAGCTGGTTCCGGACGGTGGCCTTCAGAGTGTCTCCGGCGCCGAGACGGATCACGGGCGCCGGAACAGACCCGAACGCCCAGGTCGGCGCGGTCGCCCCGGCTAGGTCCAGCACGGTCGGGGCGGCGGTGAGGGTCGCGGTGGTGACCTTCCCGGTGCCGCCGCGGCGCCGCTCGGCGCCTTGGACCTGGGCGCCGTCGGGCTGCACCCAGTTCGCCGCCGGCGCGCAGGATGCCAGCGCGACCGTCGCGACGGCGCCAATGCTGACGCCGAGGAACCCTCGCCGAGTTAGGAGGAAGCGGGGGCGTGGGGCGGGCGACGGGTTCATCGTTGTTTCCTTTCCGGCCGGGAGCGCGGGCCGTGGTTTTCGTCAGGGAGGCCGTCCGGGTCGGACGTCGCATGATCGGCGGAGGCTCGTGGGGCACGATTGCCGGTTGCCGTGACGGCCGAGGGCTCTGAGCGCCTGGATCCGATGGCGAGCAACGCCATTGCGATCAGCACGATCACGGTCCCGATCCAGCCCCACAGGCCCGGGTCCTCGCGCAGGATCAGCAGCGACAGCAGGATCCCGAAGACCGGCACGAGCAGCGTCCACGCGGCGAGGAGGTCGAGCCGGGCACGTCCGATCTCGGTGAACCAGGCGACCGTGGTGGCGGCGGTGCCGACCAGTGATAGGAACAGCAGGGTGAGGATGAACCGGATGTTCCAGTCGATCGTGGGCGGCCCTTCTGTGACGGCTGCGGTGCCGGCGAGGATCGCACCTCCGATGAGCAGCTGAGCTGCCGCCACGATTCGGACGTCTGCGTGCACGATCCGGCCGATGAGGGTGCCGGCGGTGATCGCGGCGGCGGAGGTCAGTGAGAGCCACGCTCCGGTGCCGAGCCCGGAGGGAAGGACGATGATGAGTAGGCCGGTGAAGCCCAGGCCGATCGCGGCGATCGCGGCGGGGGTGGGACGCTCGCGGTATAGCCACCACGCGGGCAGCAGGATCAGGATTGGCTGCGCGTTGGCGAGCACCGAGGCGATCCCGGTCGACAGTCCGGTCGCGGCGACGAACATCGTCGCGAATGCCAGGGCGATGTTCACCAGTCCGAGGCAGCCGATCAGTGCCCATGTCTTCGGGTCGCGGGGAAGAGGTGCCCGCTGGATGCCGGCGACGGTTGCGAGCGCGACCCCGGCGATGAGGGCTCTCAGTGCCGCGAGCCACAGCGGCGGGGCGTCTTGCAGGCCGACGGTGATCGCGACGAAGCACGACCCCCAGGCGAGCGTGACCCACAGCATCCGCAGCGGTCGGGGGTGCCCGTGCCGGCTGGCGTCCGCGAGGGGGCGGACGACGGTGTTCACGACGACTCTCGCGTGTCGGTCCCGCTGTCGCCCCCGTGGCGTCGATGATTCGAGTCGTGGGCGCCGGTGTGGTGGCGGTGGCCGAACAGGTGCATGGCGGCCATGCCGATGATCGCGACGTAGGGCAGCACTGCGACGACGTGGGGAAGGTGGTCGATGAACAGGTAGATCGCGATCCCGAGCACGGAGATCCCGATGATCAGCCACGCCGTCACAGGCATCCGTCGCCGCGGGTCGCCTTCGCCGGGATGGTCGGCGGGCGGTTGGTGGTCACCGGTCATGGTCGGGCTCCTCCGCCGGTGTGAGGAAGTCCTGGCGCATGCCGAGGCTCTCGTCGGTGAGGCGGATCGAGGTCGCGGCGTCGGGGACGGTGCCCGTCAGCGCGCGGATCGCGTCGATCGTCTCGGGCACGACGATGGCCTCGTTGTAGACCTGGTAGGCGAGGTAGGCCTCGCTGCCGTTCACGGTGACCAGGTCCTCCCACACGGCGACCTCCCACATGTCTCCCCGGGGGCGGCCGAGATCGCGCATCAGCTCGACGGTGGAGTTGAGGGCGACCAGGCCATCGGACATCCGGATGAACGCGATGCGGGGCGCGGCGCGCAGGGCGTCCAGCACCTCGTCGCGGGTCGCCTCCCGGGTCAGTTGTAGCGTCCAGTAGTGGCTGTGGGTCTGCGTGTGGGCGCCTTTGGCGGCGATGGTGACGACATCGAGTCCGGGGAGCACGGTCTGTGCGTCGGGGCCCTGATGAGAGGGGATGGTCGGTTCTGGGACCATCGTGTTCATGATCCCGCCGAGGTGCGATTCCCACGGGTCGGTGGCGCGGCGGATGAGCACCCCACGGGCGCGCAGCAGGAGTCCGGCCGCATCCAGCGCGCCGAGGATCCGCACGATGCTAGTGGTGTTGCAGGAGACCACCCGGGTGCTGTCCCTGCCGATGGCGCTGGCGTAGTTGGCTTGGGCGACGAAGGAGTGGCCGGTGGTGGAGTGGGACTCGCCGCCTTGGAGCACTGCCTTGACGCCGAGGGCGCGGTAGCGCTCCAGGTTTCCCGCTGCCACATGCTTGGGGGTGGTGTCGACGACGACGTCGCACTGCGCGAGAAGGTCGTCGAGCACTCCCTGTGCGGGCACGTCGGCGGCCCGCATGGCCTGCTGCGCCTCGATGGTGGAGGCGAACACGGGCAGGCGGTTCGCTGCGGACTTGATCCGCCAGTCGGTGGCGATGTCCGCGACGCCGACCAGGTCCATGTCCGACTGCAGCAGGACCGCGTCGGCGACGCGCTTGCCGATGACGCCGTAGCCGTTGACGCCGACTCGAATGGTGTTCATGTGCGTGCCTTTCTGATGAGGGATGGGAGCCGCGGCGGTCATCGCCGTCGCCGCGTGGTCCAGAGCAGGTAGCCGCCGAGTGCGGTGACCACGCTCGCGCCGGCGCCGATCATGACGCCTTCCCGCGAGCGCCATCTCGTGTTCCCGCTGACGAGTTCGCCGATGCCGTTGATCAGAGCGGCGGTGATCATGCCGGCGATCAGGCGATTGCCGATCCGTTCAGCCCGTCCCACGAGCGGTTCCAGTTCGGCCGCGCGCAGGTGCACCTCGAGGCCGCCGTTCTCCAGCACCCGCCGGAGCTGCTTGAGTGTTCCGGGCAGCTCGAGCAGCAGTGCTCCGGCATCCGCGGATGCCTGTGCCCAGCGTTTCGCCAGGGCGGGGAGGGAGAACTGTCGCTGCACGATCCGCTCCGAGAAGGGGGTGAGCGCCTGCAGCATCTCGAACTCGGGGTCGAGCCGTGCCGCCAGTGCCTCGCCCATCATCAGGACCTTGAACAGCAGAGCGATCTGCTGCGGCAGCTGGAGGTGGTGGTGTCGCAGCAGGGCGAGCAGCTCTCCGAGCAGGTGGCTGAGGTTAATGTCGGACAGGGGGCGTCCGAGATACCGCGACACGAAGACGTCCAGGGAGCGGCCTAGCTCGCCGCGGTCGGAGGTGTTCTTGGTGATCGAGAGCGCGAGCAGGGCGGTGGCGAGCGCGTTGGAGTCTCCGCGGGTGAAGGCGAGCAGCACGTCGGAGAGCTGCTCGGTGACCTCTTCGTCGAGTTGGCCGACCATGCCGAAGTCGATGAGGGCGATGGATCCGTCGGTTTGGATGAACAGGTTGCCCGGGTGCGGGTCGGCGTGGAAGAAGCGGTTCTCGAACACCATGGTGAGGATGAGGTCTGCGCCTCGCCTGGCCAGCTGGTTCCGGTCGATGCCGGCCGCGTCCAGGGCGGGCAGGTCGTCGACTCGGATGCCGTGCATCCGTTCCAGGGTCAGCACGCGTGACGTGGTCGTCTCCCAGAACACCTGGGGGACGGCGACGTCGGGTGAGTCGGCGAAGTCGGCGGCGAACCGCTCCGCGTTCCGGCCCTCCTGCAGATAGTCGAGCTCGGCGCGCAGCGTGCGGGAGAACTCCTCGACGATGCCCGGCAGGTTGTACTGGCGGGCGGCATCCCACCGCTTGTCGGCGCGCTCGGCGAGGTTCTGCAGGATCTCCAGGTCTTCGTGGATCTGGGCGACCGCGCCGGGTCGGCGGACCTTCACGACGACCTGGGTGCCGTCGTGAAGGGTCGCAGCGTATGCCTGCCCGATCGACGCGGCGGCCAGCGGTTGCGGGTCGAACTGTGCGAAGAGCTGTTCGGGGTCCGCGCCGAGCTCCTCGCGGATCACCGCCTTCATCGGCTCCCAGGCCTCGGGCGGCGCGGCGTCCTGAAGCTTGACCAACTCGGCGAGGTAAGCGGCGGGCAGCAGGTCGTTGCGGGTGGACAGCAGCTGGCCGAGTTTGATGAAGGTCGGTCCGAGCTCCTCGAGGGCGAGTCGGAGGTGTTCCGGACTGGTGTAGGGCTCGTCCCGGCGCGCATGCCCGAGAACGCCTTTGTTGAAGGGAATCCACTTCTCCAGCCCGAGCAGCCCGAGGCCGAGCCCGAGTCCGTGGTGCTCGAGGATGGTGGCGATGCGCCGATACCGGCTCCGATGCGTGCTCATCAGTCGAGGCCTCCTTCGCGGTTGGTCGCGTCGCGGGCCGAGGTGCCCGGGCCGATCGCGAACGTCTTGGTCTGTCCGGCCGAGAGCGGCACGGCGACCGCGCCGACGCGCACGTGGATCGCGGGTGCTGAGCCGGCGTGCACGCGAAGCTCCAGGCTGCGGTCACGGAGCATCACGTCGACGAGGTGGCCGCGGTATCGGATCTGGAACCCGACCCGGGTGAGGTTCGGCGGCAGTCGGGGGGCGAAGACGAGCTCGTCGTCACCGAGGGCCATGCCGGCGAAGGAGCGGACGGGCAGGTCGATGGTGCCGGCCATCGCGCCGAGGTGGATCCCTTCGCGGGTGGTGCCGCCCTGGGAGTCGTCGAGATCGGCGATCAGCGCCTCGCGGAACGCGATCCAGGAGCGGGACGGGTCGATGCCGGCCAGGACGGAGGCGTTCACGACTCGGCTGAGCGTCGACCCGTTGGCGGTGCGCGCGAGGTAGTACTCGACCGTGCGGGTCAGGTCCTGCTCGGAGAACGGGTAGCCGAGCGTGGCGAGTTGCGCCCGGAGCCCGTCGTGACCGAGCAGGTAGACCAGCATGACGACGTCGGGCTGCTTGGCGAGCTTGTACCGGTTGGTGCTGTCGTTCTCGGACTCGAGGATGAGATCGAGCCGGCCGATGTTCCCGTACTCCTCGCGGTAGTGGTCCCAGTCCAGCTCCTGCAGGCTCTCGTAGCCGTCGAACTGGGTGAGGATGCCGTCGCGGTGGAACCCCACCGCCAGTCGTGTGCTGAGCCGGGCCCATCCCGCGATCTCCTCGTCGGTGACGCGGAGCCGGTCGCGGAGGCCCTCGCCGCGGTGCCCGTGGAGCAGGGCGAGTGTCCGGGCCGCTCGCGTGGCGACCCACGAGGCGAGGACGTTGGTGTACGTGTTGTCGCGCAGGCCGCTGCCGGGAGCGTCCGGGGCGCCGTCGTGGAACTCGTCGGGTCCCATCACCCCGGCGATGTGGAAGCGGTCGGTGGCAGTGTCGTGCTCGGCGAGCGAGGCGAACAGGCGGGCGACCTCGATGATGAGCTCGCCGCCGCGTTCGGCGAGCCACTCGAGGTCGCCGGTGGCCTGGTAGTGCTGCCAGGCGTTGTAGGCGATGGCGAGGCCGACGTGGCGTTGACGGTGGGAGTTGTCCGGCATCCACCGACCGGAGCGCGGGTTGTAGAGCGCCTCGGGCGTCTCCTCGCGACCGTCGCTGCCGCTCTGCCAGGGGAAGAGGGCTCCGCGGAGTCCGGCGGCGGTCGCCGCGGCGCGGGCGGCGTCCAGTCGCCGCCAGCGGTAGTCGATCAGCGCCCGGCTGATCTCGGGCGTGCGCAGAGCGATCACGGGCAGGACGAACACCTCGTCCCAGAAGACGTGCCCCCGATACCCCTCGCCGTGCAGGCCGCGGGCGGGCACCCCGGCGTCGAGCTCGACGGTGTGCGGCGAGAGGGTCTGGAGCAGGTGGAAGACGTGCAGGTTCAGGATGAGTCGGCTGTGCGTGTCGGCGTCCAGGGTGACCGCGAAGCGTTCCCAGAGTCGCCGCCACGCCGCCGCGTGGCGTTCCCGCAGCGCCTCGACGTCGCCACCGCGTTCGGTGAGCAGGGTCAGGGCGGCACCACCCGGCTCGCTGATGGCCCGATCGTGGGAGGTGTAGATCGCGGCCGTCTTGGTGAGGGTGACCGGTCGACCCTGCTCCAGAGGGATGCGCAGCTCCCGGGTGTGCTGCGATGGCGTGTCGATGCGGTGATCGGTCGCGCTGTCGGTTCCGGTGAGGGTCGAGCGGACGGCGGTGGCGATGTGGACCCGGCTCTGCCGGGTCCGCACCTCGCAGAGGGTGGTGTCGCCGACCTGGCGGAACGTCGGCTGCGTGAGGTGGGTGGCGTCCGATCCGAGATACGCGGCCACGTTGCTGTTGCGCACCCCGGCGTCGATCCCGGCGCGGAGGGTGACCGTGCCGCTCCAGTCGGGGGCGGTGAGCGTGGTTTCCAGCACGGCCAGGTGAGGCTCGTCCAGGGAGGTGAACGTCGTCTGCACGAAGTCGAGTCGATCCCCGTTCGGACCGGTGAGGACCGCGCGGCGGACGACCAGGCCGCGGCGCAGGTCGAGCTCGCGTCGTTCGCTGTGCGTCACGACCTGGCCGGTGGACAGCCACGGCCCGTCTCCGAGGCGGAGGTCCACCGGAAGCCAGTTGGGAGTGTTGACGAGATGCTCCTCCTCGAGCTCGCGCCCGTGGATGGTGCTCGCCAGCCGGTTGTACACGCCGGCGAGGTAGGTGCCGGGATAGTGGATGCCGTCGTCGTGGTGCTCGGGCCGGGCGCCCCGGGTGGCCAGGTAGCCGTTGCCCAGCGCGGTGAGCGCCTCCCGGTGCCCTTCGTGCGCGGGGTCGAAGCCGTCGTAGACCAGCTGCCACGGATCCGTGGTGGAGACGCCCAGGTCGAGCTCGGCGACATCGGCCAGGACGAGGTCGGCGCCCGCGGCCTCGAGCTGCTCCCGCGCTCCGGCGCGGTCGATGCCGACGACGAAGCCGAAGCCTCCGCGCCTCCCGGCCGCCACGCCGGCGACCGAGTCCTCGACGACCGCGGTGCGGGCCGCAGCGACACCCAGTCGCCGGGCTGCCTCGACGAACATGGCGGGATCCGGCTTGCCTTTCAGGTGATGCGAGAGCGCGATCCGGCCGTCCACCACGGTGTCGAAGCAGCCGGCCAGTCCTGCGGCGGCGAGCATCTGGTGCGCGTTCCGGCTCGCGGTGACCAGCCCGACCGGAACGGCCGCGCCCCGCAGGCGATGCAGCAGCGCCACGGTGCCCGGATAGACGCGCAGCCCGCGGGTGCCCAGCTCCGCCAGGAACAGCTCGTTCTTGCGCGCCGCGAGCCCCGCGATCGTCCACGCCGTTGGTGGGTCGTCGGGATCTCCGGCGTCCAGGGCGATCCCACGGGCCGTCAGGTACGCCGATACCCCGTCCTCGCGGGTTCGCCCATCCACATAGCGGCGGTAGTCGGCGACCGGGTCGAAGGTCGTCTCGGGGTCGTCCACCTGCACACGCGGGTCTCGCAGCACCTCGTCGAACAGCTGCTTCCACGCGGCGGCATGGATCGCGGCGGTGTTCGTGACCACGCCGTCCATGTCGAACAGCACCGCGTCGTAGACGGCATCGAGGTGGTGAGTCCCGCGCTCTGCCGACCGCGGAGTCATCGCGGCGCCTCGCGTCCGGTCATGAGGCGCCGCCGGGCGTCGACGCCGGGGCGAGGCTGCTCGCCTCTGCCGGGGCCGCGGGGGCCTGCTGGGCGGGCAGCCGGAGCCGCTTGAGCAGGAGCGCGTTGACGGCGACGATCACGCTGGAGCCGGACATGCTGATGGCGGCGATCTCCGGGGAGAGCATGATCCCGAACGCGGGGTAGAACACGCCGGCGGCGATCGGCAGCGCGATCGCGTTGTAGCCGATGGCCCAGCCGAGGTTCTGCCGCATCTTCCGCAGCGTGCCCTTCCCGATCTTCAGCGCGATCGCCACGTCCAGCGGGTCGGAGCGCATCAGGACGACATCGGCGGTCTCGATGGCGACGTCGGTGCCGGCGCCGATCGCGATGCCGAGGTCCGCCTGGGCGAGGGCGGGGGCGTCGTTGACGCCGTCGCCGACCATCGCGACCTTCTTGCCGGATGCCTGGAGCTCGGCGATCTTGGCGGACTTGTCCTCGGGGAGCACGTCGGCGATCACGGTGTCGATGCCCAGCAGCGAGGCGATGCGCTCGGCGGTGGGCTTGTTGTCGCCCGTGAGCATCGCCACCTCGATGCCCTGCTCGTGGAGTGCGTCGATCGCGGCTTTCGCGGTGTCGCGGGGGGCGTCGGCGAGGGCGATCACGCCGGCGATCTGCCCGTCGACGGCGAACATGATCGCGGTGCGGCCGCCGTCCGCGAGGGCCTGCTGCTGCGAGACGACCGGGCCGGTGTCGATGCCCTGCGCGGCCATCAGCCGGGCGTTGCCGAGCACCACCTGCTTCCCGTCCACGGTGGCGATCGCGCCCTGCCCGGTGACGTTGCGGAACGCGGACGCGGTGCGGCGCGGGATGTTCCGGCTGTCGGCGTAGGTGACGATCGCCTTGGCCAGCGGGTGCTCCGACTCCCGCTCGAGCGCGGCGGCGAGGGCGAGCAGCTCCAGGTCGTCCATGCCGATGGGGATGTAGTCGGTGACCTCCGGCTCGCCCTTGGTGAGCGTGCCGGTCTTGTCCAGCACGACGGTGTCGATGTGCGCGGCGGTCTCGATGCCGGTCGCGTTCTTGAACAGCACGCCGCGCTTGGCGCCCAGGCCCGTGCCGACCATGATCGCGGTCGGCGTGGCGAGCCCGAGGGCGTCGGGGCAGGTGATGACGACGACGGTGATCGCGAACAGGATCGCCATCGGCAGCTCCGCCCCGGCGAGGAACCACACCAGGAAGGTCAGGGTGCCGCCGACGAGGGCGAGCAGAACGAGCCAGAACGCGGCCCGGTCGGCGAGGCGCTGGCCGGGGGCCTTGGAGTTCTGCGCCTCCTGCACCAGCTTCACGATCTGCGCCAGCGCGGTGTCCGCGCCGACCTTCGTGGCACGCACCCGGAGCGTGCCGACGGTGTTCACGGTCGCCCCGATCACCTCCGAGCCGGGCGCCTTCTCGACCGGCATGGACTCGCCGGTGACCATCGACTCGTCGATCTCGGACTCGCCGTCCTCGACGACGCCGTCGGTGGGGACTTTCGCGCCGGGGCGGATGAGCATGAGGTCGCCGGGGACGACCTCGGAGGTGGGGATCTCGACCTCCTCTCCGTCGCGGAGGACGACCGCGCGGGCGGGCGCGAGCTCCAGCAGCCGGCGGATGGCGTCGTTCGCACCTCCCCGGGCGCGCATCTCGACCCAGTGGCCGAGCAGCACGAAGGTGGCCAGCACGGTAGCGGCTTCGTAGAACACCTCGCCGCCTCCGGTGAGGGTGATGACCAGGCTGTAGATCCAGCCGGCGCCGACACCGACCGCGACCAGCACCATCATGTCCAGGGTGCGGGCGCGCAGAGCCCGGTAGGCGCCGTCGAAGAAGATCCAGGCCGAGTAGAAGATCACCGGCAGCGACAGGATCAGCATGAACACGTCGTCGCGCAGCCCGAACGGGGCCGGCACCTCGAAGCCGAGCACCTCCCGGCCGATCGGGGACCACAAGGTGATCGGGATCGACAGGATCAACGCGACCAGGAACCGGTTGCGCATGTCGCGGATCATCGCCGCCATCGACATGCCGCCGTGATGCCCGCCGTGGCCCATCACATCCTGCGCGCTGCGGCCGGCCGGCTGAGCCCCGTGATCGTGCCCACCCTCGGTGGCCGGAGCGTGACCGGCATGCTCACCGGCGTCCACTGCGGAGTGGTCAGCGTGGTCCGCTGCCGGGTGCGGGTGCTCGTGCCCCGCCGGGGTGTCATGACCGGTGGAGACCGCGCGTCCCTCGTGCTCGGCGTGCTCCTGATAGCCGTCGTGCGCGTCATGCTCGGCGTGGGCATCGTGCTCGGCGTGGTCGTGGTGGTCGGCGTGCTCGTGGGGTTCGTGGGCGGGGTCGCAGATGTGGTCCGGGACGGACTGCCCGGCGCAGTGGTAGCCGCATTCGATCACCCACTGCTGCAGGTGCGCGACCGAGGTGGTCTGCGGGTCGTAGGTGACGGTCGCGGTCTGGGAGACCGGGTTCGCGTCGACGGACAGGACGCCCGGCTGGCGGGCGAGGTGGGCTTCGGTGACGTTCTTGGAGGTCGCGCGGATCATGCCGCTGACCTGCAGGGTCACGGTCTTGGTGTCGGTCATCGGATTTCCTTCGCGGTGGAGGGGCGGTTCGGGTCGGTGTCGGGGTGGGGCCAGCGCCAGTCGGCGACGGCGGGGATGTCGGTGCCGTGCTCGCGGGTGTGGGCGCGGGCGCGCAGGCGGGCGTCGACGAGTTCCTGCCGCAGCTGCGCGTGGGTCGCGGCAAGGCCCGGGACGTGGTCGAGGACGTCGATCGCGAGCCGGTAGCGGTCGAGGTCGTTGAGCATGACCATGTCGAACGGGGTCGTGGTGGTGCCCTTCTCCACGAAGCCGTGGACGTGCAGGTTCTGGTGCCCGGCGCGCTTGTAGGTGAGACGGTGGATCAGCCACGGGTAGCCGTGGTAGGCGAAGATCACCGGCTTGTCGGGGGTGAAGATCGCGTCGAACTCCCGGTCCGGCAGGCCGTGCGGGTGCTGGTCCTCGGATTGCAGACGGGTCAGGTCGACCACGTTCACGACCCGCACGGACAGGTCAGGGATGTGCTCGCGCAGCAACGCGGCCGCGGCGAGCACCTCGAGGGTGGGCACGTCGCCGGCGGCGGCGAGCACCACGTCCGGCTCGGCGCCCTCGGTCTCGGTGCCGGCCCAGGGCAGGATGCCCAGGCCCCGGGTGCAGTGCTCGATCGCCTCGTCCATGGTGAGCCACTGCGGGGCGGGCTGCTTTCCGGCGACGACGACGTTGATGTAGCCGGTGGAGCGCAGGCAGTGGTCGTAGGTGGACAGCAGCGTGTTCGCGTCGAACGGGAGGTAGACGCGGACGATGTCGGGGCTCTTGTTCAGGGCGAGGTCGATGAACCCGGGGTCCTGGTGGCTGAACCCGTTGTGGTCCTGCCGCCAGACGTGGCTGGAGAGCAGGTAGTTGAAGCTCGGCACCGGTTCCCGCCAGGGCACCTCGCTGGCGGCTTCGAGCCATTTGGCGTGCTGGTTGAACATCGAGTCGACGATGTGCGTGAACGCCTCGTAGCAGTTGAACAGGCCGTGCCGGCCGGTGAGGACGTACCCTTCGAGCCAGCCCTGGCACTGGTGCTCGCTGAGCACCTCCATCACCCGCCCGGTCGGCGCCAGATGCTCGTCCACCGGCAGCACGGTCGCGTTCCACTGCTTGCCGGTGGCCTCGAACACGGGCGGGGCGAGCCGGTTGGAGGCGGTCTCGTCGGGGCCGAAGATGCGGAAGTTGTCCGGGTTGTGCCGGATCACGTCGGCGAGCCATTCGCCGAGCATTCGGGTCGCCTCCGCCGTTCCCGTGCCTCGCGCCTCGGGGTCGACCGGGTGGGCGTGGTCGCGGAAGTCGCCCAGGCGCAGCGGGACGGTCAGCTGCCCGCCGTTCGCGACCGGGTTAGCGCTCATCCGCCGCGCTCCGGCCGGGGCGGCGGCGACCGTGGCGGGGAACGGGGCGCCGTCGGCGTCGAAGAGCTCGTCGGGCCGGTAGGAGGCCAGCCAGTCCTGGAGGAGCTGCAGGTGCTCGGGGGTGTCGCGGACCTCGGCGAGCGGCACCTGGTGGGACCGCCAGGTGCCCTCCACGGGGAGCCCGTCGATCACCGGCGGGCAGGTCCAGCCTTTCGGGCTGCGCAGCACGATCGCTGGCCACGCCGGCCGGCCTTCCAGGGTGCCGGCCGCCGCGGCGGTCTTGATGTCCGCGATCCGGTCCAGCACCTCGTCCAGCACGCCGGCGAACCGGGCGTGGGACTCCCGCGGGTCCTCGCCGTCGAAGCCGACGGTGACCACGAACGGCTCGTGGCCGTAGCCGCGCAGCAGCGCGACCAGCTCGTCCTCGGGGATGCGGGACAGCACCGTCGGGTTGGCGATCTTGTACCCGTTCAGGTGCAGGATCGGTAGCACCACCCCGTCCGCGGCTGGGTTGAGGAACTTGTTGCCGTGCCACGCGGTCGCCAGCGGCCCGGTCTCGGCCTCCCCGTCGCCGATCACGCACGCGACCAGCAGGTCCGGGTTGTCGAACGCGGCGCCGTAGGCGTGGACGAGGGAATAGCCGAGCTCGCCGCCCTCGTTGATCGACCCGGGCGTGTCCGGGGACGCGTGCGAGGGGATGCCGCCGGGGAAGGAGAACTGCCGGAACAGCGCCTTGAGCCCCTCCTCGGTGCGGTCGATCCGCGGGTACAGCTCCGTGTAGGTGCCGTCCAGGTAGGCGTTGGCGACCATGCCCGGCCCGCCGTGCCCCGGCCCGGTCACGTACAGGGTGTTCAGATCCCGGTCGGTGATCGCCCGGTTGAGGTGGGCGTACAGGAAGTTCAGGCCCGGGGTGGTGCCCCAGTGCCCCAGTAGTCGAGGCTTGATGTGCTCCGCGGTGAGCGGGTCGCGCAGCAGCGGGTTGTCGAGCAGGTAGATCTGCCCGATGCTCAGGTAGTTCGCCGCCCGCCACCACGCATCCACCTCCTCCAGTCGTTCCGGGGTGACGGCGGTGGTGCGGTATGCCCAGCGGGCCGGTGCGGTGCTCATGGTCGGTCTCCTCGCGGTTCGCGGCCGAGGCCGCCGAATGTGGTCATGGTGATAGTGGTCATTGTGCGGTCCCTGCCGGGAGGACGACGGTGGTCTCGGTGCCGTGGATCCAGACGATGCCGCGGTCGTCGACGAGCACGACCGCCCCATCTGCGTTCCCGAGCGCCTGGACGGTGCCCGTGGCGGCACCGACGCTGTCCCAGGATCCGGTGCCGGTGAGTCGCCAGAGGGTGCCGTCGGTGTCGACGCCGACCAGCCCGCCCGTGGAGTCCGCCTCCACCAGGTAGAGCGGCGGCGCATCCGCGACGAGGTCGAAGGTGGCGCCCGCATCCCGGCTCTCCTGCAGGCCCTGCCGCGTCGCGGCGTACAGGGTGCCGTCGGTGGTGACGGTCAGGTCGGCGGCGGGGAGCTCGGCGCCGTCGATCCAGGTGGTCCCGCCGTCGGTGCTGGTGCGGATGGTGATCGAGCTGGACCCGATCCCGTGGATCGCACCGTCTCCGGCGGTGAGGACGTGGAAGTCCTCCTGCCCGGTGAACGCGACCGGCTCCCAGGTGGTCCCGGCGTCGGTGCTTCGGATGAGTCCCAGGTTGTGCTCGCCGAGCTCCGCCGGGGTGTTCGGTCCCGGGTGCCCGGAGGCGTAGAGGACGTCGCCGTCGGCGGTCAGGCCCATCGCGTCGAAGTCCGCGCCTCCCAGGGGGCCGGAGAGGTCGCCGGTGTCGGTGAGGGTGTAGAGGCCTGCGTGGGCGCCCAGCAGCACGGTGCTCCCGCCGAGGTCGACGATGCCGTGCACATGACCGAGACCGGTATCCGGGGCGGGTGCCGAGGTGGCGGTCGGCGTGGAGGTGCAGCCGGTCAGCAGCAGGCCCGCAGCAGCGGCGACGGCAGCGGCCGTGATCGTGGTGGCGTTGCTGCTCATGCGATCGCCTGGATGAAGAGAATGGTCGCCGCGGACAGGATGATCAGGGCGAGGATGATGCCCACGAAGCACGCGGCCAGAGTCCGGGAAGTCATGACGGGCCTTTCGACGGGTCGACGCTGTCGGTCAGGACGGATGCGCCGGGCGGATCGCCGGGCCTCGGGCGGGGCCAGGTCAGGGGTGGTCGGCCCCGCCCGAGGGGTTCGGGTCAGAGGGTGGCAAGGATGTCCTGCATGGTGGTGATCTCGGCGGTCTGTCCGTCGATGATCTGCTGGGCGAGCGCGGCCACGTCCGGGTTCTCCCCGTTGTCCAGCACCATCTGGGCCATCGTGACGGCGCCCTGGTGGTGGCCGATCATGCCCTCGAGGAACAGCCGGGTCGCCTCGACCCCGGTGGCGGCGTCCAGGGCGGCCATGTCGTCGTCGGACATCATCCCGTTGCCGTGGTCCATGCCGCCCATCCCGCCCATGTCGGACATGGAGTCGTCGTAGGGGATTCCCCAGTCCTCGAGCCAGCCCTTCATGGTCTGGATCTCGGGGCCTTGGGCGGCTTTGATCTGCTCGGCGAGGGTCACGACCCGCTCGTCGATGCCGTCCTTGGCCAGAATCTGATCGGCCATCTCGATGGCCTGTTCGTGGTGCGGGATCATCATCGTGACGAACATCTCGTCAGCGGAGTTGAACGATGCCTGCCCGGAGGGGGCGGGGGTGCTGCTGGTCATGCCGCCGGGGCCGTGGTCCATGCCGGGCATGGATCCGTCGGTGGGGGCGCAGCCGGCGAGCACGAGCGCAGCGGCGAGCGCGCCGGTGCTCAGCGCGAGAATGCGGAAACGCATGGGTGGGTGTCCTTGTCTAGTCGGTCGAATGGTGAGTCGATTTCCGTGCCGTATGCGGGCACGGCGCAGCATCTCCCGGCACAGCGGTGACGGGAGGGCGGGGAATCAGGTTCGACTGATCGACAGGACGATGAGGGAAGGTGGTCGGGGGTGCGGTAACGCGGTGAGCACATTCCGCCCGTGCAGGCGCAGCAGGGCGAGGGCGGTGCCCAGGCGGGCCAGCAGCGCCGGGGCGAGCAGCACGATGGTGGCGGCCAACAGCGCCAGCACGCACGCCATCATCAGCATCGAATGGTCCGGCATTCCGCCCGAGCCGTCGCAGTCGCCCTCACAGTACCCGCCCGAAGCCTCGGGGCCTGTCCCGATGGTGTCCTCGAGCATGCTCCCGGTCGCGACGGTGCCGCCCAGGTCAGAGGCAGGCGCGGCATGGGCGGCTTCGGAGGCCGCTGCGGGGGTGTCGGCGTGCCCGCTGGTGAGCGTGCCGGTGAGGGTGTGCATGGCCAGCAGGCCGGCGATCAGCAGGAGCGCGGTCGCGAAGGTCAACAGCAGCCGGTGCAGCCCGGATGGGGCGTGCACCAGGGTTCGGATGTGGTTCACCGCCGACCTCCTTCCCGCGTCCAGCGTACCCTGGTGTGCCTGGATCCCCACCGGCGCCGATCGGGCGCACGGCGGTCCTGCCCAGGCTGGTCGCCCGACCGATGCCTGGCCAGGGGCGATGGTCCCGGATGGGGACCGGTGCGCGGCAGCCGGCTCATCGGCGGCCCGTTCCGGCGCGGTGGGCCTTCTCCATCAGAGCCAGCAGCCCGAGGGTGTCGTCCTTGATCTGGGTGCGACCGACGACGGCCCAGTTGCGGGCGAGGTGATCGCGGAGGTAGTCGAGGATGTGCTCGAGGGGGACGGTGTGCCAGGAGCGGGACAGATTGGGGCGGGCGGTGTTGCCGAACGCGACCGTGCGGATCAGGTGGCCCTCCGGGGCGAGGACCTGCCCGGCCGTCAGCAGCTCCTGGACGAGCGCGGGCGCGTCGGCGGGGGTGCAGCAGCCGAACCGGGCGAACGCGGCCTCCAGCACCGCGGGGTCGCGCATCGCGGGGTTCAGCTTCGGGGCGCCCTCCTTGACCTCGCCGACGATCATGTCCGGCGCCCCGGGGCGGGCGCCGAGGGCCGGGTCGGGGTCGTCGCCGCGGATGTGGTGCAGTCGGATCGCGAGGATGTCCAGGTCGGTGACGGTGCGCGGCCCGTCCGGACCGGTCGCGTCCAGCACCGGGTACTCGGCGACGGTGAAGTACCCGTTCACCCGCAGGTAGGCCTGCACCAGCCCGACCGCTGTATCCATCCCGCGCCCCCTTTCCCTGCCGTCGTGGGTCAGGCGGCGTTGGCGTAGCGGGCGGGGTCGGCGTCAAACAGCGGCCCGCACTCGGGGCAGCAGAACCAGTACCGGGTGCCTTCGTAGTCGCGGAACAGGCCGCGCTTCTCGGCCCATGCCGGGTCGACCTGGTTGCCGGGCATGACCGGGCAGGTGACGAGGTTGGTCGCTCCGGCCGGGGGCTCGTGGTGATGATGCTCGTGGGACCCGTGATCGTGCGCGGCGGCGTCGTGGCCGGTGTGGTCGCGGTCGTGCGTCATGGCGGTCTCCTTGCGTGGGTGTCAGGCGTGGACGGGGGTGGTGTCGCGGCGGGGCGTCGGGACGGTGGGCGTCGGGGCGGGCAGGTGGCGGAAGCGGCGCAGTCGGAGGCTGTTGGTGACCACGAACACGCTGCTGAACGCCATCGCGGCGGCGGCGAGGATGGGGTTGAGCAGGGCGAGCATCGCGACCGGGATCGCGGCGACGTTGTACGCGAACGCCCAGAACAGGTTGCCCTTGATGGTGCCCAGGGTGCGGCGGGCGAGCCGGATCGCGTCCGGGACCAGGAGCAGGTCGCCGGAGACGATGGTCAGGTCCGCGGCGGTGATAGCCGCGTCGGTGCCGGTGCCCATCGCGATGCCGAGGTCCGCTTGGGCGAGGGCGGCGGCGTCGTTCACGCCGTCGCCGACCATCGCGACCACCCGGCCGGATGCCTGCAGCTCCCGGATTGTGTCGAGCTTGCCCTGCGGGGTGACTCCGGCGCGGACGTCGTCGATGCCGGCGTCGTCGGCGATGGTGCGGGCGGCGCCGGGGTTGTCGCCGGTGAGCAGGATCGGGGTCAGCCCGAGCTGCCGCAGCCGGGCGATCGCCTCACTGCTGGTGGGCTTGATGGTGTCGGCGACGCTGATCGCGCCGCGCGCCTGCCCGTCCCACGCCACCACGGTCACGGTCGCGCCCGCGGCCTCGTCGGCCGCGATCGTCCCGGCGAGATCGTCGGGGATCGCGATCGCCCATTGCCCGGTGATCCAGGTGGCGCGGCCGGCGACGACCATGCGGCCGTCGACGATGCCCTGCACGCCCTGCCCTGACTCGGCGGCGAACGACTCCACCGCATCCACCGGGCCATCCGCGGCGGCGGTGATCGCGCGGCCGATGGGGTGCTCAGAGCCGTGCTCGAGCGCCGCGGCGACCCGGATCAGCTCGGCTCGGTCGGTGCCGGGTGCGGGGTGGACGCCGGTGACGGTCATGGTGCCGGCCGTGATGGTGCCGGTCTTGTCGAGGACGACGGTGTCGATGCGGCGGGTCTGCTCCAGCACCTGGGGTCCGCGGATGAGGATGCCCAGCTGGGCGCCGCGGCCGGTGCCGACCAGCAGAGCGGTCGGCGTCGCCAGCCCCAGCGCGCACGGGCAGGCGATGATCAGAGTGGTCACCGCGGCGGTGAACGCGACCTCCGGCGGCGCTCCCGCGATCAGCCACCCGGCGAACGCGATCAGGGCGAGAGCGATGACGATGGGGACGAAGACGGCCGACACCCGGTCGGCGAGGCGCTGCACCTGTGCCTTGCCGGTCTGCGCCTCCTCGACCAGCCGCGCCATACGGGCCAGCTCGGTGTCGGCGCCGACGCGGGTGATCTGCACGAGCAGGCGCCCGCCGGTGTTCACGGTCGCGCCCACCACGCGGGAGCCGGGGGCGACCTCGACCGGCACGGACTCGCCGGTGAGCATCGACTCGTCCACCGCGGAGACGCCCTCGGTGACCAGGCCGTCGGCGGGGATCTTCTCACCCGGCCGCACCACCACGACATCACCCGGTACGAGCTGTGCGACGGGGATGCGCTGCTCGGCACCGGCCCGGAGGACCACGGCGTCCTTCGCGCCGAGCTCCAGCAGGGCGCGCAGGGCCTCCCCAGACTGCCGCTTCGCACGGACCTCGAGGTAACGGCCGAGGAGGATGAACACGGTCACCAGGGCGGCGACCTCCAGGTACACCTCATGACCGCCGGACTGCGGGGTGCCGAAGAAGGTGACGCTCATCCGCATTCCCGGCATCCCGGCGCCGCCGAAGAACAGCGCGTACAGCGACCAGCCGAACGCGGCCAGCACCCCGACGCTGATCAGGGTGTCCATCGTCGCCGCCCCGTGCCGGGCGTTGATCGCCGCGGCGCGGTGGAACGGCCACGCCCCCCACACCACCACCGGCGCGGCCAGGGTGAGCGTGAGCCACTGCCAGTAGGTGAACTGCAGGGCGGGGATCATCGACAGCACCGCGACCGGCACCGCCAGCACCGCCGAGACGATCAGCCGCTGCCGCAGCGACGCCAGCTCCTCGTCCCGCGGCGTGGTGATCTGCTCAGCCGGGTCGGGCGGGGCGGGGACGCTCGCCCCGTACCCGGCCTGCTCGACCGCGGCGATCAGCTCCTCCACCGGCACCGGAGCCTCGGAGTGCACGCGGGCCTTCTCGGTGGCGAAGTTGACGGTCGCCTCCACCCCGGGCAGTTTGTTCAGCTTCCGCTCGACCCGCGTCGCGCACGACGCGCAGGTCATCCCGGTGATGTCGAGATCGACGTCCAGCGTGCTCATGATGCTGCGGCGAGGCTGTATCCGGCCTCCTCGACCGCCTCCCGCACCCGCTCCGCGTCCACTGGGGCGGTGCTGGACACGGTCACCGTGGACACGCCGCCGGCGTGCAGGTCGACCTCGACGCCGGAGACCCCGTCGATCGCGGAGACCTCGTCGGTGACGCTGCGCACGCAGTGCGAGCACGTCATGCCCTCCACCAGGAACTGCGCCGACAGATCACCCGACGCTGGTTGCGCCGTCGCCGGAGCGGTGGTGTTCGCCGTGGTGGCGTGCGAGGCGGGGCCGCAACAGGCGCAGCCACCGCCGTTCGTCGCCTGCAGGCCGAGGTCCTGGAATCCCTCTCCGGTCATGTTGTGCTCCTTTCGCGAGCGTGTCGATGCGTGTGGTGTGAACGTTCTAGGAGCGGACCAGCCGCGTGATCGCGGCGTTCGCCTCGCGGAGCTTCTCCTCCGCCACCGGGCCGCCCTGCGCGGTCGCCTGCGCGACGCAATGCCCGAGATGGTCCTCCAGCAGCGTCAGCGCGACCGACTCCAGCGCCTTCGTCGCCGCCGAGACCTGGGTGAGGATGTCGATGCAGTACACGTCCTCATCGACCATCCGCGCGATCCCGCGCACCTGCCCCTCCGCCCGACGCAACCGCGCCAGCAGCGCCTGCTTGTCATCCACGTATCCGTGCGCCATCTCAGCCACCTCCGACGTCAATCCTATACCCTCTAGGGGTATAAGGTACTTCGGGAAGAGGATATTCCCGGAGCAGGCAGAGCGAAAGGGCGAATGTGACCAACTGGTACGTCATCACCGGCGGGCCCAGCTCGGGCAAGACCACCACCGTGAACCTGTTGCGGGACCGCGGCTACACCACCACCATCGAGCATGCCCGGCACTAT
This sequence comes from Microbacterium paludicola, assembly GCF_039529675.1. Taxonomy (NCBI): domain Bacteria; kingdom Bacillati; phylum Actinomycetota; class Actinomycetes; order Micrococcales; family Microbacteriaceae; genus Microbacterium; species Microbacterium paludicola. The sequence goes on along the minus strand of NZ_BAAANG010000036.1, from coordinate 33,197 downwards.
CTCGACCTGCAGCGCATCGCCGGCCGCACCGTCGAGGAGGTCCGGGCGAAGCAGCGGCAGTTCCAGCGCGGCGTCCTGGACATGCAGCTCGCGGAGGAAGCTGCCCTCGACCCGGACGCCACCGTGTTCCTCGACCGGGCCGTCCCCGACTCCCTCGCCTACTACCGCTTCCTCGACCTCGAGCCCGACCCCGCCCTGCTCACCGCGCTCGAGCACGTCGACTACCGCAAGACGTTCATCCTCGACCTGCTGCCCCTGGCCGCGGACTACGCCCGCACCGAGGACACCGCCGCCCAGCAGCGCATCCATTACCTGCTCACCGAGGTCTACGCGGCCCTGCCCTTCCCGATCGTGCACGTCCCAGTGCTCGGGGCGGAGGAGCGGGTCGACTTCATCCTCGACCGGCTCTAAATGCCGCTCGCCGGTCCCGGGCGACTTCTGCCCGGGTGCCGAGCGCCGGACTCGTCATAACATACCCCCCTAACGTATGCAAGCCGTTCGCCGACCGCTGGTGCCCCGACCTACGGTTCTTCGCAACAGGCCCGGTATTGGGTCGACAAGAAGGAGGACTGAGATGACTGTTGCGGATCAGATGCTCCGGACCTACCCCAAGGATCTGGGAGACCTCGATCAGGCGGCACTACTGGCCTGCATACAGGCCTGCGTCGAGTGCGCACAGGCGTGCAGCGCGTGCGCCGACGCCTGTTTGAGCGAGGACATGATCGCCGACCTCACCAAGTGTGTGAGGACCAACCTCGACTGCGCGGACCTGTGCGAAGCAACAGGGCGCATCCTGTCTCGGCGCACCGGCTACGACGCGAACGTCACACGGTCGACCCTGGAAGCCTGCCGCACCGCGTGCGCAGCCTGCGCCGACGAATGCGAACAGCATGCCGACATGCACGAGCACTGCCGGGTATGCGCGGAAGCCTGCCGGAAGTGCGAGCAGGCCTGCGAGAAACTGCTGGGCCTGCTGTGAGCGACCACACCCAGCATGAGGTCACCTCGCACGCCGACGGTGCGAAGAACTACCTCCGCCTGCTCATCGCCCTGGCCCTGAGCCTGGTGGTGATGTACTTCCTCACGTTCGCGCTGATCAACGTCGTCGGCGATCTCTACCTGAACATCAGCAACCTCTACATGGCCCTGATGATGGTGTTCCCGATGGGCATCATCATGATCGCGATCATGTGGCGCATGTTCCCGAGCAAGCCGCTCAATATCGGGCTCATCGTCGCATTCGCCCTGCTCATGGTCGGCGCGTTCTTCATGGGAAGGGCCGCGGCGTTCGTGGGAAATCAGCAGTTCCTGGACTCGATGATCCCCCACCACTCCCGAGCCATCCTGCTCTGCGAACAGTCGAACATCACCGACCCTGAGATCAAAGACCTCTGCGGCGAGATCGTCGAGTCCCAGCAACGAGAAATCGATCAGATGAAGGACATCCTGCAGCGGCTCGGGAACTAGACCGGCCCTGCTGGATCGGCCTCGGCCGAGTCACCGCGGCTAGAGATCGCCCGGCGATCTCGCGCTCCTCGTCTGTGGCACGACCATGACGGCGGTCCGGGAGCGGGGGTCGGAGACCGTCCGCGCCCCCGCCCCGCCCCGCCGTCGCGCGGTTGCGCTCGTCGTCAAGGCGAATGCCGAGACGCTCCACGCCGAACGGCGGCGGCGCGGGTCGTCGGGGCATTCTCGCCAACACCGCCGGTGAACACGATCGCCTCGGCGCTGTCGAGCTGGCCGAGGTAGTGCCGCAACCCGGTAGTGGTAGACCTCCAGCGCGCAGTCGCGGCCTGAATCACCGACGACCGCAGTCCATGGGTGTCGCGCATTTCCTCGCTGCCGGCCAAAGCCAGCAAGCCGCTCTCGCGAGTCAGCAGCTCCTCACGCTCGTCCCATCCGAGGCCCGCTCGGCCGGGGGCGATGAGCACTCCGGGATCGACGTCGCCGGCGCGGGTGCCCCATGACGAGTCCTTCCAGGGGCGTCATGCCCATCGATGTCGCCACCGATCGACCGGCGGCAAGCGCGCATGCGGAGGCCCCGTTGCGCAGGTGGAAGACGATCAATCGCAACTCTTACAACGGGCGTCCCGGCAGCTCGGCAGCGCGAGCGGAGACGTACTGGTAGGAAATACCGTGGAACTCGTGCGGGCGGATCTGATGCCGTCGCGCCAGATCCAGCGGAGCACATACGAGGCAGACGCCGACAGGATCCGGTGAAACGCCGTATCGAATACGAGCCGAGCGCCTTCAATGCTCCGGGGAATGTACACGTCTTGCACATCGAGGTCGATCGCGCCTGACAGCGGGGTCGGCGGCTCACCTCTTTGACGAGAGAGGCGGTGCCGAGTGTCGGTTTCGATGCGGGTGATGGGCGCTGGGGACGGCTACAAGTACCTGCTGCGCTCCGTGGCGTCGGCTGACGGAGAGCGGGCGCTTTCGACGCCGTTGACCCGGTACTACGCCGAGCAGGGCACGCCGCCGGGGCGTTGGATGGGCGGCGGGCTCGCGGCGCTCGGGGACGGTGAAATTCACGAGGGCGCACCGGTCTCGGAGGCGCAGCTCCAACTTCTGCTGGGAATGGGGCGTGACCCGGTGACGGGCGATCCGCTCGGGAAGGCATACCCGGTGTTCCCGATCGTGGAGGATCGGATCGCGGCGCGCATCGCGCGGCTCGATCCGGCATTGGGCGCGGATCAGCGGGCCGAGGCCGTTGTGGTGATCGAGGCGGAGGAGTCGGCGCGCACCTCGCGGCGGGCGGTTGCCGGGTACGACTTCACCTTCTCGCTGCCGAAGTCAGCGTCGGTGCTGTGGGCGGTTGCGGACGCAAGGACGCAGGCACGGATCACGGAGGCGCACCACACGGCGGTTGCGGAGGTGGTTGCGTTCATGGAGCGCGAGCTTGCAGTGACGCGTTCCGGCGCAACGTTCCGCGGGGGAGCTGTTGCGCAGGTTGAGGTAATCGGGCTGATCGCAACCGCGTTCGATCACTTTGACTCGCGGGCGGGCGATCCGCAGTTGCACACGCATGTCGTGGTGAGCAACAAGGTGCGCACCCTGTTCGACGGCAAGTGGCGGTCGCTGGATGGCCGGCCTCTGTACGCGGCGACCGTGGCGCTGAGCGAGCTGCACACCGCGGTGTTCGCCGATCACCTGACCCGCGCACTCGGAGTCGGGTGGCAGCGGCGTGAGCGGGGCGCGGATCGCAACCCGGTGTGGGCGGTCGCTACGGTGCCCGAGGAGCTGGTCGCCGAGTTCTCGTCCCGGTCGCGGCACATCGACATCGAGAAGGACAGGCTGATCGCCGAATACGAGCAAACGCACGGGCACGCGCCGTCGCGGGAGACGATCATCCGGCTGCGGCAGCAGGCGACGCTGGCAACCCGGCCCGACAAGCAAGTCCGCCCGCTCGCCGACCTCGCCCAGGACTGGCGCACCCGCGCGAGCCGACTGCTGGGCCGGGACGCAACCGAATGGGCGCGAGAAGCCGTCGCGGTCGAGCCTGCGAAGCTCCTGCGCGCGGAGAACGTGCGGCTGGAGTGGATCGCCAGGCTCGGCGCGTCGGTGGTCGCCGCTGTTGCCGAGAAGCGCACGACGTGGAGCGTCTGGAACCTGTACGCCGAGGCCGCGCGGCAGACGATGGGCTGGCGCTTCACCGGCACGGAGGACCGCGAGGCGATCACGGGCATGATCGTCGATGCCGCAGAGCAGGCGTCCATCCGGATCACTCCGCCTGAGCTGGCCTCCAGTCCCGCCTCGTTCCGGCGCGCGGACGGGACGAGCGTGTTCCGGCCTCGCAACGCCGCCCGCTACAGCGGTGCCGCGGTGCTCGCTGCCGAGGATCGGCTGCTTGCACGCTCTCGCGAGCAGGTTGCACCGCGCCTGGCCGACGCAACCATCGCGCACGCGCTGCAACCCCGCCGTGGGCGCACGCTCGGCGACGACCAGCGCGCCGCGCTCGCAGCGATTGCGTCGTCAGGTCGGATGCTCGACCTGCTCGTCGGCCCTGCGGGGGCGGGCAAGACCACCGCGCTGCGCGCGTTGCGGCGTGCATGGGAGGTCGAGCACGGACATGGCTCGGTCGTCGGCCTGGCACCGTCCGCGGTCGCGGCCGAGGTGCTGGCCGGTGACCTCGGCATCCCGACAGAGAACACCGCGAAGTGGTGGCAGACCTACCGCGACCACGGCACCGGGTTCACCGCCGGGCAGCTCGTGATCGTGGACGAGGCATCCCTTGCCGGGACGCTCGCGCTCGACCGGCTCGTCGGCGTCGCGGCCGACGCCGGGGCGAAGGTGCTACTCGTGGGCGACACCGCGCAACTGCAATCCGTCGACGCCGGGGGAGCGTTCGGGATGCTCGTCGCTGACCGCGACAGCGTGGCCGAGCTGACGGATGTGCGCCGCATCGCCGCAGCTTGGGAGAAGGAAGCCACCCTCGACCTGCGCCACGGGCGCATCGACGCCATTGACACCTACCAGGCCCACGGGCGCATCCACGCAGGGGAGGCCGAGCGCATGGCTGATGCCGCCTACGCTGCATGGCAGCGCGACCGCGCCGCAGGACTGGCGAGCATCCTCATCGCCGAGTCGAGCGCGATGGTCACCACCCTGAACCAGCGCGCCCGCGCCGACCTCATCCTCTCCGGGCAGGTCGGCGCGCGCGTCGAGGTGCGGCTGCATGACGATACCGAGGCATCCGTCGGGGACGCGATCATCACCCGCCGCAACGACCGCGAGCTGCGCGTCGGCCGCGGCTGGGTGCGCAACGGCAGTCGATGGACGATCACCGCCATCGGCTCCGACGGGTCGCTGCGGGTGCGTCCCGCCGGACGGCGCTGGGGCGCGACCGTGCGGCTTCCCGCCGAGTACGTCGCCGATCACGTCGAACTCGGCTACGCCGTCACCGCGTACCGGGCGCAGGGCGTCACCGTCGACACCGGACACACGCTCATCGAGCCTGGCGCTACGCGCGAGAACTTCTACGTCGCTATGACCCGCGGAAGGCTCGGGAACACCGCCTACGTCTCGATCAACCGTCCCGACGACGACCACATCCATCCGCCTACCCAGGACACCAAGACAGTCGCGGCCCGCAAGGTTCTCGCCGGGGTGCTCCAGCATGTTGGAGCGGAACTCTCCGCCCGCCAGATGATCGCCGCCGAGCAGGACGCCTGGGGCTCAGTCGGCCAGCTCGCCGCCGAGTACGAGACCATCGCCGCGGCCGCACAGCAACCGAGGTGGGAAGCCCTCGTGCGCGCGACTCGGCTCACCGAGGCCGAAGCCGACGCCGCCATCGGATCGACGGCGTTCGGCGTGCTCGGTGCCGAACTGCGCCGCGCCGAGGCGGACGGGTACGACGCGGAGCGCCTGCTTCGCGCGATCGTCGATTCGCGCCCGCTCGACAACGCGGGCGACGTGGCCGCGGTCCTCCACGAACGGGTGATCCGAGCCCTCGGCCGAGCGGACGGTGCCGGGCGCGTGCGCCAGGCCGCCATACCTATCGCCGGACTCATCACCCCGGCTCTCGGCACGATGGACGACGACATGCGCGCCGCGCTCCGCGAACGCGCCGTACTCATCGAGCAGCGTGCCGATGCACTCGTCGCCGAAGCTGTTGGGGCGTCCGAGGCATGGGCCGCAGAACTCGGCCCAGAGCCCGCCGATCCGCAGCTTGCCGCGATTTGGGGACGGGAGGCGCGCACCGTCGCGGCCTACCGCGACACCTACGGCATCACCAAGACCAGCGCGGTCGGAGTCATCGGCGACGACGTGCGGCAGCGCACAGACGCCGCGCGAGCACGCGCCGCGATCCTGCGCGCACAACAGCTCGCGGCACGCGCAGCAGAACCGGAGTCTACGGTCAGCGCAGTCGGGGTATCCGCGCCGCGCCTGTAGCTGCCCTTCCGTGTGTCCGAGGTCAGGCGTACCCTGGGTGTCGAGGTAGTAGCCACGATTTCTAGGTCGCTTGCGACGGTCCCCTCGGGACGCTCACCACATGATCTACCTCATCGGCGGAGCTACGCACCCTCTCAGGAGGCGGACATCATGCTCCGACTGCTCTGGAATCTCAGCATCCGGGTTCGGCTGTTCCTGCGGACGTACATGCCGACGAACATCCTGCTCAACGCGCTGCGGACGCGGCGCGGACTGAAGTGGGGCGTGCCCGCCATGCTCATCGCCGCGCCGTACCTGCTCGGCGCGTGGCTCCTGACCGTCTGGATCGCTGACGGCGGGCCGGGCTGGCTGAACCTGCTCGTGCTGCTCTTCATCTGGAACGCGCTGAAGTTCCTCGTCAACGGGCCGATCACGCTCGTCATCCTGATCCGGGCTGGCCTCGCCGAGCGGCGCGACCGCCGACTCGTTGAGCGCGAGTCGGCGGCTTACGCGGCGGGCGACGACCTTCCCGTTCTCACCGCGACGCGACTCTGACCCGGACGCATCGGGACCGCCAACGGCACTGCAAGAGCGGCCCCCGCGCCCTGTCCGAAAACCTGTCCGTTTACTGCCCGTAGCCGTCCGTAAACGTCCAGAGGTACACTGAGCCCCAGACGGCAACTGCCGCCTGGGGCTCAGTGAATTGCTGGTCTCAAGAACCGGAAGTGTGGCTCTGAGGGCCTCCCGGAATCAGACCCCGAAGTAGAGCTCGAACTCGAACGGGTGCGGGCGCTGGGCCATCGGCTTGATCTCGTTCTCGTGCTTGTAGTCGATCCACGTGTCGATCAGCTCGTCGGTGAACACGCCACCGGCGGTGAGGAACTCGCGGTCCTTGTCGAGCGCGTCGAGCGAGTCGACGAGGGAGTTCGGAACCTGGGGGATGTTCTTCGCCTCCTCGGCCGGCAGCTCGTACAGGTCCTTGTCGACCGGCTCGTGCGGCTCGATGCGGTTCTTGATGCCGTCGATGCCGGCCATCAGCTGCGCCGCGAACGCGAGGTACGGGTTGCCCGACGAGTCGGGGGCGCGGAACTCGATGCGCTTCGCCTTCGGGTTCGAGCCCGTGATGGGGATGCGGATTGCCGCCGAGCGGTTACCGGCCGAGTAGACGAGGTTGACCGGGGCCTCGAAGCCCTTGACCAGGCGGTGGTACGAGTTCAGCGTGGGGTTCGTGAACGCGAGGACGGCGGGCGCGTGCTTCAGCAGGCCGCCGATGTACCAGCGGGCGATGTCCGAGAGCTGCGCGTAGCCCTTCTCGTCGTAGAAGAGCGGCTTGCCGTCGGCCCACAGCGACTGGTGCGTGTGCATGCCCGAGCCGTTGTCACCGAAGAGCGGCTTCGGCATGAACGTCGCCGTCTTGCCCCACTCCTCGGCCGTGTTCTTGACGATGTACTTGAACTTCAAGATGTCGTCCGCCGAGTGGACCATCGTGTCGAACTTGTAGTTGATCTCTGCCTGACCGGCGGTGCCCACCTCGTGGTGCGAGCGCTCGACCTCAAGGCCCGCCTCGATCAGCTTCAGCACGATGTCGTCGCGGATGTCGGCCTGCTTGTCGACCGGCGAGACGGGGAAGTAGCCGCCCTTGTACGGGGTCTTGTTCGCGAGGTTTCCACCCTCTTCCTCGCGGCCCGAGTTCCACGCGGCCTCCTCGGAGTCGACCGAGTAGAAGCTCTTGCCCTGCGAGACCTCGTAGCGGACGTCGTCGAAGATGAAGAACTCGGCCTCGGGCGCGAAGAACGCGGTGTCGGCGATGCCGGTCGAGGCGAGGTACTTCTCGGCCTTCTTGGCGACCTGGCGCGGGTCCTTCGAGTAGATCTCGCCGTTGCGCGGGTTGTAGATGTCGAAGACCATGATCAGCGTCTTCGCCTCGCGGAACGGGTCGAGGTACGCGGTCGTGACGTCGGGGATCAGCTGCATGTCCGACTCGTTGATGTTCGCGAAGCCTCGGATCGAGGAGCCGTCGAACAGCTGTCCCACCGTGAAGAAGTCCTCATCGACAGTCGAGGCCGGGATGTTGAAGTGCTGCTGAACACCGGGAAGGTCGGTGAAGCGGATGTCGAGGAACTTGACATCGTTGTCCTTGATGAACTTCAGCACCTCGGATGAGTCGTTGAACATTGAGGCTCCAGATTGGTGGGACTTCGGGTGGGGATCGCCTGGAACGCAGGTGACGCCACGACCGTATCGGCGGGGCATTGCCCAAGGGTGTCCCTTATGTTTCCGGCATGTTACGGCGGCGCCAGGAAGGTGCGCCCGCCAGGGCGATCTAGGCTGGAGGGATGCGCCGTAACGAGCGGCCGAAGGGACCCGAGATGACCACCTCCGCAGACGCGTACCCCGGCCAGCGACTGGGGTTGCCGCCGACCGGACGCGGAAGCGTGGCGCGTGTCCCGCGCCGCCTCGCCGGGCTCGCGATCGACTGGATCGCCGCGGTCGTCATCTCCATCGCGTTCTTCGACTACGACCCGCTCGCGACGATGGCGATCTTCGCCGCGGTGCACATCCTGTTCATCCCGACGATCGGCGGCAGCCCCGGCCATCGGATCGCGGGGATGCGCCTGCAGCTCGCTACCGGCGGATGGCCCGGTCTGTGGCGTCCGATCGTGCGGACGCTGCTGCTGGTGCTCGTGATCCCCGCCGTGATCTGGGATCCGGATCAGCGCGGCCTCCACGATCGCGCCGCCGGCACCATCCTGGTCCGCGCGTAGCGGGCGCGGGCTGCCCGAGACAGCGTCCCCGGAGACGAGAGGAGCCCCGCCGTGGCGGGGCTCCTCAGGTCAGGGTCAGCGCGGACGCGGTGCGCGAGCCTTGGTCGGATCGATGCCCTTCGGGATCGGCAGCGACGCGAGCGACTGCGACACCGACTCGATGCGCTGCACGACGGCGCCCATCGTGGCGCGGTCGATGGCCTTCGGATACGACTTGATCGTGCGGACGAGCTCGGCGATCGAGACCTCGTCCTCGCCGTGTCCGACGTAGAGCTCGTGGACGGGGACGCCGTTCGCGACCCGGCTGACCTTCATCCGCTCGTCGCGCATGAGGCGCGTCAGGCGGCCGCGGCTTCCCTCGCCGACGATGACCACGCCGCCGCGGCCGACCGCGCGGTACACGGCCTCCTGCGTCTTCGGGTTCACACCGACGGGCATCTCGCTCGAGCGCCAGTTGCGGCCGAGCATCGTCGACAGGACGTGGCCGGTGGCGCCGGGCATGCCGTCGAGCTTGCGGTACATGGCCTTGGTCGAGAGGCGCGTGAGCGTCATCATCGCGGCCAGCAGGCCGAGCATAAGGCCGGCGAGACCCCACAGGATGAGGCCGAGCGGGTCGGGCTGGAGCAGCACGCCCAGCAGGATGCCGACCGCGAGACCCAGCACCAGGATGCCGAGCAGCAGCCAGCCGAGCCACGGGTACACCTCGCGTGTGAAGGTGAACAGGGACCGGATCTGCCGGAAGAAACCGGGGCGCTTCTCTGCCTCGGGGGTGCGTGCTGCCATACCTCAAGACTACCCAGTGCCCGGCGACGTTCCGACCCGCCCGGCGCCGCAGTGGCCCGTCCACAGGCCGATGTTCGCGCAGGGCGATGCACACCCGCGGCATCGAGCCCCACCGCGACGCGCGGCGGCGCAGGATTGCCGCATGTCCGCCACCGCTCGCCCCTCTGACGCGCCGTCCGCCCTCGACCCCGCGCCGGCCGGGTCCGAGCCACCCCTCACGGACGCGTATCGGCCGATCCGGCGCATCGCCCTTCCGCACGCGCCCGTGGCGGGGATGCTCGCCGCGGCGGGGGAGCGGCGCGTGCTGCTCGCCGACGCCGAGGCCTGCACCGGTCGCGTCTTCCTTGGCAGATCGGATCTTCCCCACCACCTTCTCGTCCCCCTCGACCTCGTCCGGCGCGCCGGCGGCCACGACCTCGAGCTTCCCTGGTGCCGCGAGCCGCTTGCGCGCCTGCTCGACCGTCGCGCGGCGGAGAACAGGCCGCTGGCGGGCGGCGAGCTGGTGACCGTCGCCGTGAGCCTGGCGCGCGGCGCGTGCGAGGCGTGGGAGGACGTCCCACCGGAGGCCGAGCCGCCGCCCGGACGGTGGTGGATCGACGACGAGGGGCGCCCGCTGTTCGCGCCGGCGGATGACGGCGCTCCCGTGGCGGAGGAGGCGAGCGCCCTCCTCGAGCGGGCCGCCGCGCACACGAAGGACCGGGTGCTGCGGCGAGTGATCGAGGAGGCGCGGGACGCCCTCGAACGACCGCGCCGGCTTCACCGCGCACTGGGGGCACTCGAGGACGCGCTGTTCGAGTGCTACGCGCCAAGGGCCATCGAGCGCGGCGAGGGAAGGGCAGCGGATGCCGGTGCGGTCGTGCGCCTCGACGACGCACCGGAGCTTCCCGCGGGGCCGAGCCCGGGGGCGAGCCTGGCCGGCATCCTCGGGCACTTCACGGATCCGGGCCTCGCCGACGCCGTAGGAGACGCGCTCGACAGGACGCGCACCGCGGCGCGGCGCGCCCTGGGCACGGGGCGGAGACTGCCGGTGCTGGTGGGAGCCGCTGCGGCCGTGCTCGTTGTGGTCGGCGGCCTGATGTGGCCGACGGATCCGGAGCCGGCCGATGCTCACGCGGCGAAGGGCGCCACGCCCACGCCCTCTGCGACCACGCCCGGCACCGCCGCGCCTGCTCCCGAACCGAGCGGCACCGCCGACGCCGCGGTCGAGGACGCGCAGGCCGCTGCCGAGGACGCGCAGACCGCGGCCGAGCGGCTGCGCGCGGACCTCGCCGACTGCGCCGCGCACGGGGACCCGCTGTGCGCGGGCATCCGGGACGACCCCGCGGAGCCTTTTCCGGACGAGGTGCTCGCCGCTGTGGCCGCGTCGACCGAGGCCGTGCTGCTCGACGACTACGGTGACGTCGCCGTCTTCCGGGTCCAGGATGCGGACGGCGCGGTGCCGGCGGTGCTGATGCAGCTCGTCAGGCTCGACGGCCGTTGGCTCATCCGCAGCGCGCAGGCTCTCTCGGGAGCAGGATGAGCCCCCGCGTGAATGCGGAAGGGGCCCGACCGGCGAGATGCCGGCCGAGCCCCTTCACGCAGCGGGTCAGATGCCGAGGTCGCCCGTGAAGGCAGCCTCCTCGAGACGGGCCTTGACCGCCGACAGGAAGCGGGCCGCGTCGGCGCCGTCGATCGTGCGGTGGTCGTAGGACAGCGCGAGGTAGACGTACGAGCGGATGCCGATGGCCTCCACGCCGTCGACGTTCACGACACCGGGACGCTTGTAGACGATTCCCGTGCCGAGGATCGCCGACTGCGGCAGGAACACGACGGGGGTGTCGAACAGCGCGCCGCGCGAACCGGTGTTGGTCAGCGTGAACGTGCCGCCCGCGAGCTCGTCGGGCTTCAGCTTGTTGTCGCGCGTGCGCGCGGCGAGGTCGGCGATCTCGGTCGAGATCTGAGCGAGGTTCTTCGTCGCCGCGTCGCGCAGCACCGGAGTGAGCAGGCCGCGCGGCGTGTCGACCGCGATCGAGATGTTCTCGGACGCGGGGTAGACGATGTTCTCGCCGTCCAGCGTCGAGTTGATGATCGGGTACGCCTGCAGCGCCTCGGCCGCCGCCAGGGCGAAGAACGGAAGGAACGACAGCTTGCCGCCGGTCTTCGCGACGAAGTCGCTCTGGACCTGGCTGCGCAGAGCGGCGACCTTCGTCACATCCACCTCGACCACGGTGGTGAGCTGCGCCGTCGAGTTCATCGACTCGACCGCGCGCGACGCGAGCACCTTGCGCAGGCGCGACATCGGCTGGGTCGTGCCGCGCAGCTCCGAGACCTCGAGCTTCGTGGCGGGAGCGGCCTGGGCGGGCGCCTCGGCGGCGGCGGGAGCCGAAGCGGTCTCCGCAGCCTTCAGGACGTCCTCCTTGCGGATGCGGCCGCCGACACCGGTGCCCGTGACGGTCGCCAGGTCGACGCCGTTCTGCGCGGCGAGGCGGCGCACCAGCGGCGTGACGTAGACCTTGTCGTCGTCCGCCGAGGGCGTGAACGTGGGGGCCGCGGGCTCAGCCTTCGGGGCCTCCTGCGCCGGAGCGGCGGGCTGGGCCGGAGCGGCAGGAGCCGCGGGCTGGGCCGGAGCGGCCGGCTGCGCCGGGGCGGCCGGAGCCTGCTGCGCCGGAGCCGGGGCCTCCTGAGCGGGAGCCTCCTGCGCCGGGGCCTCCTGCGCGGGCGCCTCCTGTGCCGGGGCGGCCGGAGCCTCCTGCGCGGCAGCCGGAGCGCCGCTGCCGACGCGGGCGAGCACGGCGCCGACCTCGACGGTCTCGTCCTCCTGGACGAGGATCTCCTGGATCACGCCGGCGACCGGCGAGGGGATCTCGGTGTCGACCTTGTCGGTCGAGATCTCCAGCAGCGCCTCGTCGACGGCGATCTCGTCGCCGACCTTCTTCAGCCAGCGGGTGACGGTTCCCTCGGTGACGCTCTCGCCCAGCTCGGGAAGCACGATGTCGGTGGCGTCGCCGGACGAGCTCGGGGCCGGTGCCGTCTCGGCGACCGGGGCGGGCTGCCCGGTGGGGGCCTCGGCGGCGGGCTGCTCGGCGGCGGGCGCGGGCGCCTGCTCGGCCGGTGCCTGCTCCGCGGGAGCGGCCTCGGCGGGCGCCTGCTCGGCGGGTGCCTGCTCGGCGGCCGGCGCGTCGTCCTGCGCGCCGGAGCCCGAGCCGTCGCCGATCTTCGCCAGCACGGCGCCGACCTCGACGGTCTCGTCCTCCTGAACGAGGATCTCCTCGATCACGCCCGCGACGGGCGACGGGATCTCGGTGTCGACCTTGTCGGTCGAGATCTCCAACAGGGCCTCGTCGACGGCGATCGTGTCGCCGACCTTCTTCAGCCAGCGGGTGACCGTTCCCTCGGTGACGCTTTCGCCGAGTTCGGGGAGGACCACGGAAGTACTCATGTCGGAGTCTCCTTCAGGATTCGATGACGTTCTACAGCTTAGTGACGTGCGGTCCCCGGATCGGGCCGCATCGGGTTTCAGATCGCGTGAAGCGGCTTGCCCGCGAGTGCCAGGAAGGCCTCGCCGAGCGCCTCGCTCTGGGTGGGGTGGGCGTGGATGAGCGGCGCGATGTCCTCGGGGTGCGCCTCCCAGGCGACCGCGAGCTGCCCCTCCGTGATGAGCTCGCCCACCCGGTCGCCGAGCAGGTGCACGCCCAGGATGGGGCCGTCGACGCGGCGCACGACCTTGACGAGCCCGCCCGTGCCGATGATCTCGCTCTTGCCGTTTCCGGCCAGGTTGTACTCGTACGAGGTCACGCCCTCTGCGCCGTGCTCGGCGACCGCCTGCGCCTCCGTCAGCCCGACGGAAGCCGCCTCGGGATGGGAGTAGGTGACCTTCGGGATCTGCGTCTCGGGAACGGGCACGGGATCGAGCCCCGCGATCGCCTCCGCGACGAAGATGCCCTGCTGGAACCCGCGGTGAGCGAGCTGGAGGCCGGGCACGATGTCGCCCACGGCCCACACCCCCTCCGCGGTCGTGCGCAGTCGCTCGTCGACCGTGACGAAGCCGCGATCCAGCGAGACACCGGCCTCCTCGAAACCCAGCCCGGCGGTCGCCGGCCCACGGCCGACGGCGACGAGCAGGTAGTCGGCGCGAAGCGAGGCGCCGTCCTCGAGCGTCACCGTGACGCCGTCGCCATCCTGCGTCGCCGAGGCGAAGCGGACGCCGAGGCGCGCCTGGATGCCGCGCTTGCGGTATGCGCGCTCGAGGCCCTTGCTGAGAGCGATGTCCTCGTTCGGGATCAGGTGATCGAACGCCTCGACGATCGTGACCTCGGCGCCGAAGGAACGCCACACGCTGGCGAACTCGACGCCGATCACGCCGCCGCCGAGGATGATGGCGCTTCCCGGGACCTCGTCGAGGGCGAGGGCGCCCTCGCTCGTCAGGATGCGGTCGCCGATCTCCAGGCTCGGCAGGGTGCGGCTGTACGAGCCGGTGGCCAGCACGACGTCGCGGCCCGTGTACGTGTCGTCTCCGACCCGGACAGTGCGTCCGGCCTCGAGCCGTCCCTCGCCCGCGATCACGGTGATCCCGCGACGGGCGATGAGGCCCTCGAGGCCCTTGAACTTCTTCGCGACGATTCCCTCGCGGTACGCGCGCAGGCGGGCGGGGTCGATGCCGCCGAGCGAGGCGGTCACGCCGTACGAGGCGGCCTCGCGCACGGAATCGGCGACCTCGGCCGCGTGGAGCAGCGCCTTCGTGGGGATGCACCCGCGGTGAAGGCACGTGCCGCCGAGGCGGTCCTTCTCGATCAGCGCGACGGTCTTGCCGAGCTCGGAGGCGCGCAGCGCGGCGGCGTATCCGCCGCTGCCGCCGCCGAGGACGACGACGTCGAAGTCGTGAGCGGTCACTGCACCTCTCCACCCGCGGCGACGAAATCGATCAGCGCGCGGATGCTTGCCCCCGTGGGCCCCTTGTCCGTGAAGCCGTAGGCGGCGCTCGCGCTCATGGCGGAGCCGGCGATGTCGAGGTGCACCCACGGGATCCGCGGGGCGTCGTCGCCGTCACCCGTGCGACCGACGAAGTGCTGCAGGAACAGCCCCGCGTACAGGGCGCCGCCGTTGCGGTTTCCCATGTCGGCGTTGCGGAGATCGGCGACGCGCGACTCGAGCTGCTCGGCGATGTGCTCAGGCAGGGGGAGCGGCCAGGCGAGCTCTCCGGTGCGGTCGGCCGAGCGCAGGAACGCGTCGACCGCATCGCCGTGGCCCATCACGCCGGTGTGGCGCGTGCCCAGGGCGGCCATCACGGCGCCGGTCAGGGTCGCGACGTCGACGATGACATCCGGGTTCTCGCGGCTCGCCGCGACCAGGCCGTCGGCGAGGACGAGGCGTCCCTCGGCATCGGTGTTCGTCACCTCGACCGTGGTGCCGTCGAGCATGGTGAGCACGTCTCCCGGGCGCGTGGCGCGGCCCGAGGGCATGTTGTCGGCGATGCACATCCAGCCGGTGACGCGCACGGGGAGCTCGAGCTGCGCGGCGGCGCGGACGACGGCGAGCACCTCGGCGGCGCCGGTCATGTCCTCGTTCATGCCGAGCATCGAGGCCGCGGGCTTGAGCGAGAGGCCGCCGGTGTCGAACGTGATCCCCTTGCCGACGAGCGCGATGTGGCGCTGCGCGCCCTCCGGCGCCCACTCGAGGCGCACGAGGCGGGGCGGGCGGTCCGATCCCTTGCCGACGCCGAGGATGCCGCCGAAGCCGCCCTCCTCGAGGGCCTCCTCGTCGTACACGGTCACGTCGATGTCGAGATCGGCCGTGGCGGCCACCGCGGCCTCGGCGAGCTGCTCCGGGCTCTGGCGGTCGGCCGTGGTCGAGACGAGATCCTTCACCAGCGCGACGGCTTCGGCGGCCGCGCGCACCGTGGCGAGCTCGGCGTCGTCGACCGGGCCGGGCACGTGCACGACGACCGAGGAGGCGCGACGCTTCTTCTTCGCCTTCTCCGGATCCTGTGTCTTGTACGACTCGAACGAGTACGCACCGAGGGATGCGCCCTCGGCGGCGGCGCGCCAGGCGTCGTCAACATCGGCGGCGACGTGCACCGCGACGGTGTCGAAGCCGGTCAGCATCCGTGCGGCGGTGCCGACGGCCTCGCGGACGGCGGCGGCATCCGGATCCGATCCGAGACCGACGACCGCGAGCGGACGGTCGGTCACGTCGGGGGCGTAGACGCGGGCGAACGAGTTCTTCGCGCCGGTGAATCCCGTGGCGTCGAGCGCCGGGCGCAGGCCGGGAAGGTCGAGTTCGTCGCCCTCGGCGAACGAGGGAAGCGCCAGGATAGCGGCCTCCGCGCTTTCCTGAGGGAACGAGTCTTGGGTCAGCGCGAGAGCGGGAATCGGCATTCCTCCATCCTAGGTACGCGCAGAGCGGAACAGGTCCCGGGCACTCCGGGGGCTCGTAGCATGGATGCATGCCCTCGACAGGTGACATCTATGAGCGGGTCGCGAACGGTCCGATCGTTCCGGACGGACTTCCCCTCGTCATCCTGATGACGGGGTTCACCGATGCGGGCGGTGCCGTGTCGAACCTCATCGACTTCGCGCGCGAGGAGCTGAACCCGCGGCCCGTCGTCGTGTTCTCGAACGACGCGCTGCTCGACTACCGGGCGCGGCGCCCCATCGTGACCTTCGAGCAGGATCACCTGAGCGACTACCGGCCGCCGCGTCTCGAGCTCTCGCTCGCGCACGACGCGCTGGGTCAGCCCTTCCTGCTGCTCTCGGGCTACGAGCCGGATTTCTCGTGGGATGCGTTCGCCGAGGCGGCGGTCGACTTCGCCGATCGCTACGCCGTGAAGTCGATCACGTGGGTGCACGCGATCGCGATGCCGGTGCCGCACACCCGCACGCTGGGCGTCACCGTCAGCGGAAACCGCGCCGACCTGATCGAGGCGCACTCCATCTGGCACCCGCGCACGCAAGTGCCGGCGACGGTCGGGCACCTGCTGGAGTACCGCTTCATCGAGTCGGGCTTCGACACGGCGGGCTTCGTCCTGCTCGTGCCTCACTACCTGGCCGAGACCGACTACCCGGCGGCGACGATCGCCGCCCTCGACAAGCTGATGGCCGCCACGGGCCTGGTCTTCGCGCTGGACGAGCTGTACGGCGAGAACCGCGAGTATCTCGGCAAGGTCGAGGACCAGATCGCCGGCAACGAGGAGCTGGGCCGGATGGTGCAGGGACTCGAGGAGCGCTACGACGCCTACGCCGCGGGACTCGCCGGCGGCACGCCGACGGTCGGCGGGCTGCGGGAGGGCGAGCTGCCGAGCGCCGACGAGCTCGCGGCCGAGCTCGAGCGGTTCCTCGCGTCGCGCCCGAGCGGCGACGACGACAAGCGCGGAAGCTGACGGAAGAGCGCCTCCCGGCGGAATACCGGAGCCCCTCGAACCGTTGTCTCCACTGTCGCGCGAGGCGGAGCCGCCTCGCCGTAAGGGTCGGGTGAGGGAGCGTCGCCCGACGTATGAGAGAATGGGTGTCCGACCCGTTGTCGAGACGGCGCATATGACGGCGCTGGACTTGACAAGGGTCTTACTAGTGCCCGTACACACCCGGGGGCGCGGCGCGCAAGCGTCGCCGGTGAAAGGCGAAACGTGACCACTGCCACGAAGACTCCGCGGAGCACCGCGAAGAAGAAGGACGCGACGGAAGCGGATGCGCCCGTCGACACCGCTGTGACCGAGGCCCCGGCAGGGGCGAAGGCGCCGCGCAAGACAGCGGCGAAGACGGCCGACAAGCCCGCGGCAAAGGCGCCAGCGCGGAAGACGGCCGCAAAGGCCGCTCCGAAGAAGGCTGCGCCCAAGAAGGCCGCCAAGGACTCCGACGGTCCCGACGACGATGAGGCCGTCGAGGTCGAAGAGGTCGAGATCGACGACACCGAGGCGGCAGAGGCCGCCAAGGACGACGCCGCCGAGGCGTCCGACGACGACGACGCGCCCAAGAACGTCGTCACAGAGCCGCTGCCCACGGGCGCGATCGTCATCAGCTCGAGCGACGAGGACGAGGTCCCCGTCTACTCGACGCAGATCACGGGCGCCACGGCCGACCCGGTCAAGGACTACCTGAAGCAGATCGGCAAGGTCCCGCTGCTGAACGCGGCGGAGGAGGTCGACCTCGCCATGCGCATCGAGGCGGGTCTGTTCGCCGAGGAGAAGCTGTCGAAGATGTCGGCAGCCGAGAAGTCGAGCCAGCTCGGCCTCGACCTGCAGTGGGTCGCGCGCGACGGCCAGCGCGCCAAGTCGCACCTGCTCGGCGCCAACCTGCGTCTCGTCGTCTCGCTCGCGAAGCGCTACACGGGCCGGGGCATGCAGTTCCTGGACCTGATCCAGGAGGGCAACCTCGGTCTGATCCGCGCGGTCGAGAAGTTCGACTACACAAAGGGCTTCAAGTTCTCGACGTACGCGACCTGGTGGATCCGCCAGGCGATCACGCGCGCGATGGCCGACCAGGCCCGCACGATCCGCATCCCCGTGCACATGGTCGAGGTCATCAACAAGCTCGCCCGCGTGCAGCGTCAGATGCTGCAGGATCTCGGCCGCGAACCCACACCCGAGGAGCTCTCCAAGGAGCTCGACATGACCCCCGAGAAGGTCATCGAGGTGCAGAAGTACGGCCGTGAGCCGATCTCGCTGCACACGCCCCTGGGTGAGGACGGCGACAGCGAGTTCGGCGACCTGATCGAGGACACCGAGGCCGTCGTCCCGGCCGACGCCGTGGGCTTCACCATGTTGCAGCGTCAGCTCGAGAGCCTGCTCGACTCGCTCTCCGAGCGCGAGGCGGGCGTCATCCGGATGCGCTTCGGTCTTGGCGACGGTCAGCCGAAGACTCTCGACCAGATCGGCGACACGTTCGGCGTCACGCGCGAGCGCATCCGCCAGATCGAGTCGAAGACGATGGCGAAGCTGCGTCACCCGAGCCGCTCGCAGTCGCTGCGGGACTACCTCGAGTGAGCGCGGCCGCGAACGAGGGCAAGGCCCTCGAGGTCGAGGTCGACGGTGAGAAGGTCCAGCGCATCCCGCTGCGCACGCGCGTCGTGATGCCGGATGACGACCTCGACGCGATCATCACCGAGTACGCGAAGGACGCCGTGCAGCCGGGCGACCTGCTGTTCGTGACCGAGAAGATCGTCGCGATCACGCAGGGCCGCTCGTACCTGCTGACGGACATCAAGGTCCGTCCCCTCGCCCGGTTCCTGTCGAAGTACGTTGTGAAGACGCCGTACGGCATCGGCCTCGGCATGCCCGAGACCATGGAGATGGCGCTGCGCGAGTGCGGCACCCCGCGGATCCTGTTCGCCGCCGCCGTCGCGGCAGTGACCAAGGCTTTCGGGCGCAAGGGCGACTTCTACCGGATCGCCGGTGACAAGGCCCGCGCGATCGACGGCCCCACGAGCGGCACGATCCCGCCGTACAACCAGGCCGTCGTGCTCGGTCCGGACAAGCCGCGCGAGGTCGCCCGCCACGTGCAGGCGCTGCTCGGCGGCGGCATCGACGTGGCCGTCGTCGACATCAACGACATCGGCGGCAACATCCTCGGTTCGACGCTCGACAAGGCGGGGGAGAAGCGCCTCGTGCGCATCCTCGGCGACAACCCGCTCGGCCAGGGCCACCAGTCCACGCCGCTCGGGATCGTGAGATCGATCGCTGGTTGAGCGAGCGAAGCGAGTCGAAACCCCCAAACCTCCCGGGAGGCTTGGGGGTTTCGACTCGGTCGCTTCGCTCCCTCGCTCAACCAGCGAAGGGGATCAGAACTTGATCGCGGCCTTGTAGCGGGGCTTGTGACCGGTGCGGATGCCGGTGACGCTCGGCTTGTTCTCGTAGACGCCGGCGCCCCAGTTCCCCTCGACCAGGACCGGGCCATCCGGGGTGACGACGACATCCCAGCCCACGTAGGGGACCTCGGGCACGACGCGCGCGACCTCGTCGATGAACGCCAGGACCTCGTCGATCAGCGGCAGGCGGAACTCGGAGATCGGGAAACCCGTGTCGGGGTGCTTCTCGTGCACGTGGCCGTGCGAGTCGTAGCCCGCGCCGAACGCACGGCCGTCGTCGTGGAGCATCGTGTAGAAGCCGCCGTACGACATCTGGTCGCTCACGGCGCCGCGGCCGAACTTCTGCGCGATCGCGAGGACGTGCACCTGCGCGCCGTCGAAGAACGCCGTGATGCGGGTGGTGTTGACCGTGCCGGGGCAGACGGCCGCGAGGTCGTCGTGCTGGCGGATGACCTCCTCGAGCAGCAGTTCGTCGCGCTCGATGAGGCCGCGGTGGAACGCCTCCCAGTCGGACACGTCCTTCGCGTGGTAGCGGCGGACGCCGAGGCCCATGTGACTGACGGGCACCTTCGCGATGAACGTGCCGTGCTTCTCCGCGAACGCGCGGACGGCGTCGGCGTTGCCGGCCTCGACGATGAGCCACTCGCGCTTGAGGAAGCGGTCGAACAGCTTGTTGAACTCGATCTTGTTCTCGAACAGGACGCGCTTGTCCTTGCGGGCGAAGCGCTGCGCGAGCTGCATCGAGACGGGATGCGTCATGTACGTCGCGCGCTCCTCCTTCGACAGGATGGCGAAGTCGTAGTCGACGTAGTCCTGGAAGGCGACGTCGTGGCGCGCGGCCGACCACAGCATGTCCGCGAACACCCGCGGCGTCCACGCCCCGTGCTGCTCGTGCACCTCTCTTGCGCGCTCCGCGACCGACTTCACGTCGATGCGGCGGGCGCGCTCGGCGAGGTAGCGGAACTTGCCGGCGAGGCCGAGGCGGTTGTCAGACATTCACACTCCGAGGGGTCAGCGGGACCGGTGGGCCCCCGGGTTAGTCTAGGTCGGTGACCTGGTCGAACCCCCGGCGCGCAGCCCCGTTGGCGCGCATCTCGCGGTCGGCCCTCCTCGCCAACGCGCGGCTTCTCGCCCGCGATCCGGATGTCGTCGCCGATCTTCGGCGCGACGCGTGGGGTCACGGAATCGACGTGGCCGCGCGTGCCGCGGCGGCCGCCGGGGTGCGGTTCGCCCGTGCCGACGAGCGCGACGCCGCGGTAATCGCCGCGGCCGGCCTCGAGCTGGTCGACCGGGAGCCGGAGACCGGCGAGCTGCTGTACGGCCTGCCGCGATCGGGAGGCGCGCCCGCGCTCGTCCTGAGCACGCCGATCCTGTCGACCAAGCGCCTGCTCGCGGGCGAGGGCGTCTCCTACGGCTACACCCACCGTGCGGTCGCCGACACGCGCGTCGCGCTGATCGCGGGTGGCTACGCGGAGGGTGTCGTGCGCGCGCTCGGCAACCGCGTCGGGGTCGAGCTGGCGGGCGCCGTGCGGCCCATCATCGGCCGAGTTGCCATGGACGTCTGCGTCATCGACATCGGCGATGCAGACGTCGCCGCGGGGGACGAGGCTGTGTACTTCGGATCGGGCCTCGTGCGCGACGGTCTCACCGGCTGGGTCGACGCGACGGGGCTCAGCACCGCCGAGCTCGTGTGTGCGGTGGGCCTGCACGTGGAGCGCAAGGTGACCGAATGAGTGCGGAGCTGCGGATCTCCCGGGCGCGTCTGGCCGCCAACATCGCCGCGGTGCGGGAACGGATCGCCCCGGCAGAGCTGCTTATGGTCGTCAAGGACGACGCGTACGCGCATGGTGTCGAGGCGATCGTGGAGATCGCGCTGGATGCGGGCGTCACCTGGTTCGGTGCGATCGACCCGCCGAGCGCGCTGCGCGCGAAGGCCGTGGCCAGCGATCGGGCGCGTGTGTTCTGCTGGCTCACCCTCGGCGCCGAGGCCGCCCGCGACGCGCTCGACGGCGGTCTCGAGCTCGGCGTCGGCGACGCCGACTACCTCGAGCGGATCGCGGAGGTCGCGCAGGACACCGCCGTCGTGCACCTGAAGATCGACACGGGCCTTCACCGCAACGGCGTGCGGCCCGAGGACTGGCCCGCGTTCGTCGCGCGCGCCGCCGAGCTGGAGCGGGCGGGGCGCATCCGCGTCGCCGGCATCTGGAGCCACATCTCCGAGGCGAGCGACGAGGACGACGACGTCGCCCGCGCCGAGTTCGACGCGGCGGTGGCGACGGCTCGAGCCGCGGGGCTTGAGCCCGAGGTGCGCCATCTCGCCGCCAGCGCCGCAGGCTGGGCGAGGCCCGAGTTCCGGTACGACCTCGTCCGCGTCGGGGCGTTCTGCTACGGCATCCGGTCGGCGGACGGCCCGGAGCTGCCCGGCATCGCCCCGGCGGCGACCCTCGTCGCACGCGTGACCGCCGTCCGCGCCGACGGGGTCGACATCGGCATCGGATCGCTCGACGGACTGCCGTCCTCCCTCGGCGGACGTGTCACGGTCGGCACGCCTGCCGGCGCGCGCCCCCTTCAGCGGGTGGGCCTCGCGGAGAGCACCGTGGCGGCATGGCCCGGTTCCGCGGTCGGGGACGAGGTCGCCGTGTTCGGACCGGGCGCGTCGGGGGAGTCGTCGGCGACCACCCTCGCGGAGGCGATCGGCACCGTCGGGGAGGAGCCCGTCCTGCGCGTCTCCCCGCTCATCCCTCGCGTCGTCGTCGACTGATCCGCGAGCCGGCGTTCCCCGGCCGAGACTTCGTAGCGCGCGCGATGCGGCATCCCGCGGCCGAGACTGCGCGGCGCACATGCTGTCTCACGGCCAGAATGCACTCTCGTGCGCGAGTTGTCGCCTCACGCGGCGGGGCGCACCGGCGCCGAGAACGAGAACGCGCCCGCGGCCCCGAAGGGCGGCGGGCGCGTGAAGCCTCGGCTGCGGTCAGTCGGCGTCGCTCAGGCGCGCCGTCTCGTCGTGCCAGGAGGTCGCGACGGAGCGGAGCTTCTCCTCGTACTTGCGTCCGTGGTGGGCGCAGAAGAGCAGCTCGCTGCCGTTGACCTCGGCGGCGATGTACGCCTGCGCACCGCACGAGTCGCAGCGGTCCATCGCCGAGAGGCGGTAGGAGGGGGCGGGAGCTTCGGTCGTGGTCATCATGTCTGCCTCCTCGTTCTGTCCATCCGTGCACTCTTGCGGGATGCGTCACATATAACCACGCGGCCCTGATAAACCTGCCCGCCATGCGGCATGTTTCGCTCAGCGCGTACGCCGGGCCTCCCCTGCCCAGACGGGAGTAGGGGACAAGGGAGTGTCCAGCGGGCGATCCGGGCGCGCGCGATTAGCATCGAAGATTGTGACTGCCGAGTACTCCGCCCATCATCTCCAGGTCCTGGAGGGCCTCGAGGCCGTCCGCAAGCGCCCGGGCATGTACATCGGCTCGAACGGCTCGCCGGGCCTCATGCACTGCCTCTGGGAGATCATCGACAACGCCGTCGACGAGGCGGTCGCCGGCAACGGCACGCGCATCGATGTCATCCTGCACGGCGACGGCAGCGTCGAGGTCCGCGACCGCGGGCGCGGCGTCCCTGTCGACGTCGAGCCCCGCACCGGCCTGTCCGGTGTCGAGGTCGTCTACACGAAGCTCCACGCGGGCGGAAAGTTCGGCGGCGGCTCGTACGCCGCCTCCGGTGGCCTTCACGGCGTCGGCGCCTCGGTCGTCAACGCGCTCTCCGAGCGCCTGGAGGTCGAGGTCGACCGCAACGGCAAGACGTGGGCGATGTCGTTCCACCGCGGCGAGCCGGGCGTGTTCGCGGACGGCAAGGGCGAGCCGACGCCGGATGCCCCGTTCACCCCGTTCGAGGAGCGCAGCGAGCTGCGCGTAGTCGGCAAGGTCGCCAAGGGAGTCACCGGCACGCGCGTGCGGTACTGGGCCGACCGCCAGATCTTCACGAAGGACGCGGCGTTCCAGCTCGACGACCTCGTGACGCGCGCGCGTCAGACCGCATTCCTCGTCCCCGGGCTCGAGATCGTGATCCGGGACGAGCGCGGCGAAGAGCTGGTCGAGACCGCGTACCGGTTCGACGGCGGGATCTCCGAGTTCGTCGACTTCCTCGCGACCGACGCGCCCATCACCGACACGTGGCGCCTCACCGGATCCGGAACGTTCACCGAGACCGTGCCCATGCTGCAGGCGAACGGCCACATGGTCTCGACCGAGGTCGAGCGCGAGTGCCGCGTCGACATCGCGCTGCGCTGGGGAACCGGCTACGACACGCACATCCGCTCGTTCGTCAACATCATCTCCACGCCCAAGGGCGGCACGCACCAGCAGGGCTTCGAGCAGGAGCTGCTGAAGCAGCTGCGCGACCAGGTCGCCGCCAACGCCCGTCGCCTGAAGGTCGGGAACGATAAGCTGGAGAAGGACGACGTGCTCGCCGGTCTCAGCGCCGTGCTCACCGTCGAGGTGCCCGAGCCGCAGTTCGAGGGCCAGACGAAGGAGGTGCTCGGCACCCCCGCTGTGCGCGCCATCGTGGCGAAGGTCGTCCGCGAGGAGCTGAAGGCCCGGTTCGCCTCCGCCAAGCGCGACGACAAGAACCAGACGTCGATGCTGCTCGACAAGGTCGTCTCCGAGATGAAGGCGCGCGTCTCGGCCCGCGCCCACAAGGAGACGCAGCGACGCAAGAACGCCCTGGAGAGCTCGTCGCTGCCGACGAAGCTCGTCGACTGCCGCACGCAGGATGTCGCGCAGTCGGAGCTGTTCATCGTCGAGGGCGACTCGGCGCTCGGCACCGCGAAGCTCGCCCGCAACAGCGAGTACCAGGCACTGCTTCCGATCCGCGGCAAGATCCTCAACGTGCAGAAGGCATCCATCAGCGACATGCTCTCGAACGCCGAGTGTGCGTCGATCATCCAGGTGGTCGGCGCCGGCTCGGGCCGCACGTTCGACATCGATGCGGCGCGCTACGGAAAGATCATCATGATGAGCGACGCCGATGTCGACGGCGCGCACATCCGCACCCTGCTGCTGACGCTGTTCTACCGGTACATGCGTCCGCTCGTCGAGGCCGGCCGGGTGTTCTCGGCCGTGCCGCCGCTGCACCGGATCATCGTGATCAACCCCGGCTCGAAGCCGAACGAGACGATCTACACCTACAGCGAGGCGGAGCTCCACCGCCTGCTCGACAAGCTGCGGAAGGCCGGCAAGCGGTGGCAGGAGCCGATCCAGCGCTACAAGGGCCTCGGCGAGATGGACGCCGATCAGCTCGCGGAGACCACGATGATGCGCGAGGGACGCCTGCTGCGCCGCGTGCGCCTCGAGGACGCCGAAGCCGCCGGCCGTGTCTTCGAGATCCTGATGGGCAACGAGGTCGGCCCGCGCCGCGAGTTCATCGTGGAGTCCGCCGACCGCCTGAGCCGCGAGTCGATCGACGCCTGATCTCAGGAGCCGACGCGCCCAGTCGTCGGCTCGTCCGCTCGGTCGCAGGATCGGCGGGGCGGCTGGGACGCGTGTGCCTCACGAAGCGACATCGGTCCCGCCGCCACCGACGGCCGGGTGGCGGCTCCGACTATGGGGCGTCAGACGCACCCTTCTCTGGCTGCGGTGCATTCATCGGGTCGGATGATCCGCGGGGTTGCGGGATCGCTGTTGTCGACGACGAGAGACGCTCGTGCCCACGGGCGCTCGGCGTCGAAATAGAGTCGCTGACCCTCGACGTATCGGCGCATGGAGACGTGATCCGGATCCGCGTGGGTGCCGTCGCGGATCGCCATCCGCCGCGCTGTCTCCGCGAAAGGCACGTCGAGGAAGACGGAGAAGTCCCAGAACGCGGCGAGGTCGCCGCGGAGGAGGAACATGCCTTCCACGATGACGAGCGACGGGTCCGCCTCCCGGGGCCCGTCGAGTACCTCGGCACGGATCCGCGCGTAGTCGTAGGTGTCGAGCCAGAACCCTTCCGGTGACCAGCGGCCTCGGGCGTGGCGGATCTGCGGCGGGTTCACGAAATCGTCGAGATGCACGAGCCTGCTGGCAGGCATACTCAGTCGCTCGTGCAGAGCGCGTGCGAACGTTGTCTTGCCGCTGCCGTCCACACCGTCGATCGCCACGAGCGCACCACGCTGCGGCAACGTGGCGATCGCCGTCGCGATGTGATCTAGGACTTCCGTCATGGCTCAAGTCTCTGGGATCCGCCCACTCGTCGGATCATCCGCTCGGTCATAGGTCCGGCGGGGCAGCTGGGACGCGTGTGCCTCACGAAGCGACATCGGTCCCGCCGCCACCGACGGCTGGGTGGCGGCACCGACGACTGAGCGAGGCGGGATCAGCGAAGGGTGCGGCCGATCGAGCCCACGGGGGCCTCGAGCGGCTGCCCCGAGGCGTCGCGCCGGGCGAGCGTCTCGGGCAGCTTCCGGACCGTGCCGGTCGCGTCGACCGCGCGTGCCGGATCCGGACCCACCCACGCCAGCGTGAGGCGATCCTCGCCCTTCAGCAGCGAGTGCGCGCGGACGCCGCCGGTCGCGCGCCCCTTGGCCGGGAACTCGGAGAAGTCGGTGATCTTCGCGCGGCCCGTGTCCATGCCCGGGATCGCGGCGGACGACCCGGAGACGGTGACGACGACGGTCTCGTCGCCGACCGCGGCGCCGAAGAAGATCGCTTCGGCCTTCGCCGCGAGCTTCACACCGGCCATGCCGCCGGCCGGCGCACCCTGGGGGCGGACCGACGACGCCGCGAACCGCAGCAGCTGCGCGTCGGACGTGACGAACACGAGCTCGGCGTCGTCGGGCGCCGTCGCAGCGCCGACCAGACCGTCGCCCGGCTTCAGCGCGATGATCTCCAGCTCGGGCTTCGGCGGCAGGGCCGAAGGGACGATGCGCTTGACGACGCCCTGGGCGGTGCCGAGCGCGACCGGCGTGTCGTCATCCAGTCGCACGAGTCCGACGATCCGCTCGCTGCGATCGGTGAGCCCGATGTAGTCATGGAGCTTCACGCCGACGCCGAGCTGCACGGAGTTGGCGGGAACGGAGGGCAGGTCGACGGGGGAGAAGCGCACAAGACGCCCCTTCGACGTGATCGCGCCGGCCTCGCCGCGGATCGTCGCGTCGACGGTCGTCAGCAGCGCGTCGTGCTTGCTGCGTCGTGCGGGCGCGACCAGCTGCTGGCCCTCCTGCAGCTCGACGCGCACGGCGCGACCCGTCGTCGACAGCGCGATCGTCGTGGGGCCGTCGGCGATCTGCAGGTCGGGTTCTCCCTTGCGCGGCCGGGGCGCGGCGGGCTTGCCGTTCATCAGCAGGGTGCGACGCGGTGTCGCGTGCTTCTCCGCCGTGGCGTCGAGTTCGAGCGCCACCTGCTTGCGCAGCAGCACGTCCGAGCCGAGCAGCTCCTCCAGCTGGGCGATCTCGGCAAGCAGGGCGTCGCGCTCCTGCTCGAGCTCGATGCGCGAGAACTTCGTCAGGCGGCGCAGACGCAGCTCGAGGATGTACTCGGCCTGCACCTCGTCGAGGTCGAACACCGTGCACAGTCGCCCGCGCGCCTGCTCCGACGTGTCGGAGGAGCGGATGACCTGGATGACCTCGTCGATGTCGAGGATCGCGACGAGCAGGCCCTGCACGAGGTGAAGCCGCTCGCGGCGCCGGGCGAGGCGGAACCGGCTGCGGCGCGTGACGACCGCGAGGCGGTGGTCGATGTAGACGCGCAGCAGCTCCTTCAGCCCGAGCGTGCGCGGCTGCCCGTCGACGAGGGCGACGTTGTTGATGCTGAACGAGTCCTCGAGCGGCGTCAGCTTGTACAGCAGCTCGAGCACCGCGTGCGGGTCGAAGCCGGTCTTGATGCCGATCACGAGGCGGAGGCCGTTGTTGCGGTCGGTGAGGTCGGCGACGTCGCTGATGCCCTGCAGCTTCTTCGACTGCACCGCGTCCTTGAGCTTCTCGATGACGCGCTCGGGGCCGACCATGTACGGCAGCTCGGTGATCACGATGCCGGTGCGGCGCGGCGCGATCTGCTCGACCGACACCTTTCCGCGCAGCTTGAAGGCGCCGCGGCCGGTCTCGTATGCGTCGCGGACGCCGTCGAGCCCGACGAGGATTCCGCCGGAGGGGAAGTCGGGGCCGGGCACGAACTCCATGAGCTCGGCGGTGGTCGCCTCCGGGTGCTCGAGCAGGTGCGTCGCCGCCGCCACGACCTCGCTGAGGTTGTGCGGGGCCATGTTCGTCGCCATGCCCACCGCGATGCCGCTGGCGCCGTTGACGAGCAGGTTCGGGTACGCCGCCGGCAGCACGGAGGGCTGCTGGAACTGCCCGTCGTAGTTCGGGACGAAGTCGACGACGTCCTCTTCGAGGTCCGCCGTCAGCGACAGCGCGGGCGCGGCGAGACGCGCCTCGGTGTACCGGGCGGCGGCGGGGCCGTCGTCGAGGGATCCGAAGTTGCCGTGGCCGTCGATGAGCGGCACCCGCAGCGCCCAGTGTTGCGCGAGGCGCACGAGCGCGTCGTAGATCGCCGTGTCGCCGTGGGGGTGCAGCTTTCCCATCACCTCGCCGACGACGCGGGCGCTCTTGACGTGACCGCGGTCGGGGCGGAGGCCCATCTCGGCCATCTGGTACAGGATGCGCCGCTGCACCGGCTTCAGGCCGTCGCGGGCGTCGGGGAGGGCGCGGGAGTAGATGACCGAGTACGCGTACTCGAGGTACGACCCCTGCATCTCCGCTTCGAGGTCGATGTCCTCGATGCGCTCTTCGACGGGTTCCGTCGAGCTCGGGGATGCGGAGGACTTGCGAGCCATGCTTCTCTTTCTCGAACGCTCGTCGGGTCGAGCGGTGGGCTCCGGGCGCAGGCCCCGGAGCGGGCGAAGCGCGTTGTGCGAGACTTGCCCGGATGCCCCCCATCGTACCGACGGGCTCTCTGTCAGCCCGGAGCCTCACCGGAATTGCGCCGGACATCCTTCGATCGCTGTCCGACGGATCCGGTGATCTGCGCCCCGCGCGATCCGCCGTGCTGTTCGTGATCGACGGGCTCGGCGCCCATCAGCTGCGTGCGCATGCCGGGCATGCCCGGCGCCTCACGGCAGCGGGAGGAAAGAAGGATGTCGCCCGCACGGTCTTCCCGTCGACGACCGCGGCCGCGCTCACCTCGATCCTGACCGGCTCCGATCCCGGCCGGCACGGTCTTGTCGGGTACCGCGTCCTGGATCCGGATCAGGGTCGCCTCGCGAATCAGCTCAACGGCTACGAGAGGGACGGACTCGATCCGGCCACGTGGCAGCGCCGCCCCACGATCTTCGAGCGCGCCGCGGCAGAGGGGCGCCGCACGTTCGCGGTCGGCCTCGCGGAGTACTCCACGAGCGGGCTCACCGCCGCGATCCTGCGCGGGGCCGAGTACGTCGCATCCGACGAGATCCGGATGCGCGTGCGCGTCGCCTACGAGCTCGCCGCGGGCGAGCCGGGATCGCTCGTGTACTGCTACCTGCCCGAGATCGACAAGGCGGGGCACCGCCACGGCGTCGACTCGGAGGCCTGGATCTCGGCACTGGAGGAGGTCGACGCCGCGTTCGCCGCGCCGGTTCCCCCGGGCGTGGGCGCGCTCGTGACCGCCGACCACGGAATGGTGGATGTGCCGCGCCACCGGCATGTGCTGCTGCAGGATGGCGACCCGAGGCTCGATGGCGTCGCCCACCTGGGGGGCGAGCCCCGGCTGCTCCACGTGTATCTCGAGCCGGGATCGGACGCCCGCGCGGCCGCCGGCGTGTGGACCGTCGCCTCGGGGCGCACCGCGGACGTCGCCACGCGCGACGAGGCGATCGCCGCGGGCCTGTTCGGCGAGGTCTCGGACGAGGTGCGCCCGCGGATCGGCGACCTGCTCGTCGCGGCGCGCGGCTCGTGGGCGTTCTACGACGACCGTCTCGAGGACAAGCGCCCGCAGAACATGGTCGGCCAGCACGGCTCCGTCACCCCCGAGGAGGTCATGGTGCCGCTGCTCAGGCTCGGCGCCTACGCGGGCTGAGGAACGACAGGCCTTCTAGTCGTCGCTGCGGGCGCCGAAGACGATCTCGTCCCACGACGGCATCGAGGTGCGACCGCGGCGGCGCGGCGACTCGTCCGCCTCGGGCGTGGCGCCGCGATCCTGCTTCTCGGCGGCCGGCATCGAGTCGAACAGCGCCACGGGCGCCCGACGCTCCGAGTCACGCGCCTCGGGCCGGGCCGAGGGGCCCTGCTCGTCGGCGTCGAAGGCGGGGGCGGGCTCGCGCTGTCCGCGGCGGCGGCGGAGCGCCTCCAGCAGGTCGGCCGTGTCGGGATTGGGCGTCTGCGCGCCGGGGGCGCGCTTGGTGGCGAGGTCGCGCACGGTCGACGACGAGGAGGCGTGTTCCGCGCCCGGCTCCGGCTGGGCGTCGGGCAGACGACGAGGCCCGAAGGCGCCCGAGTCGAACTGGGCATCCGCGTCCTCGGTGCCCGACCCGTCGCCCTGGAGGGGCGCGACCGTGTCGAGGGCGCGGAGGCGGGGGATCAGCCCCTCCGGCATCGGGCCCTGACGCGACAGCTGGGTCGCGTCGCCGTTGAGCGGCGAGAGCGCGCTGCGGCGGGGCTCGAAGCTCCAGCGCGCGTCGTGGTCGACCTCGTTGGCGGTGAACTCGAGCTTCACGATCCAGCCCGAGGACTCCTTCCAGCTCGTCCAGCGCTCGCCCGTCCCACCGAGCTCCGCGAGCTTCGCGCGGATGGCGACGCCGAAGGTGGGGTTCTCGTCCTGCTCGAGATCGATTCCCATCAGCACCGGCACGGCGAGCGCCTGGCCGACGATGTGCTCGCGCTCGGCGAGCACGGGGGTCTCGAACTTGCGGATCGCCTCGATCGGCGCGCCGAGCAGCTCGGCGACATCCTCGGCCGACATGCCGGAGCGGATGTGCGCCTGGATCTCGCGCGGGCTCGGCAGGGGCGCGCGCGTCTCGGCCGGGGAGTGCTCGCGCTGGGCCTTGCGGATCTCCGAGCGCAGCACGTCATCGATCGCGAGCGTGAAGCGCTGGCCCGCCTCGGTGGCCAGGACGAGGCGGCCGTCCTCGGTTCCGATGATGGTGAGCGATTCCATGCTCAGCCTCCTCTGGCTCGCGCTGGCCGCCGCTGTCGGATCACGGCGCGCCGCTGGCGTTCACGACGCTCACATGGTTTCACGCACCCGGCCGAACACGGGGAATAGAACGGGCGCGCCGCGAGTTTCGATCCCAGCGCGCGTCCGCATTTGCTTATCCGGCGGCGGACGTGCAGACTATCGCCGCTCCGCCGCACGGCGGAGACCGCACCGCAGTTTATGAAAGAAGTGTGACCCACTCACATGGCAACCGATTACGACGCCCCGCGCAAGACCGAGGACGACGGCAACGAGTCGATCGAGGCGCTGAAGGCGCGTGTGCCCGACACGATGTCGGGCTCGGTGGACGTGGAGGACTCGGACAACCCGTCGAGCTTCGACCTCCCGGGCGCCGATCTCTCCAACGTCGAGCTCGACGTCGTGGTGCTCCCGCCCCAGGAAGACGAGTTCACCTGCATGAACTGCTTCCTCGTGAAGCACCGCTCGCAGATCGATCACGAGGACGCCAACGGCCCGATCTGCCGCGACTGCGCCTGATAAACGGCCTAGCGCCCGCTCTGCGCGTGACGCACGGCCGCCGCGAGGCGGTCGGGGGTGCGCGACGAGAGCGTCCACGATGACACGGGGTCGTCGGGATCCACGTCCGGAAGGACGACGATCCCGTCGACCCCTCCGCGTATCAGGTGCCAGCCGCGCGGATCGAGCTGCGGCCCGCGTGCCGTCCGCGCCTCCTCGCCGGTCACCGCCGACGGCTCGCCGAGCAGGCTGACTGCGATGTGGGCGCGTCCCGCACGCAGCTCGCCATCCGCGACCTCGATCACCGGGGAGGTCAGGATGAGCGTCGCCACGACGAAGATGCCGACGGCGAGGCCGATCGCGAGGGAGAGGGTGCCGTCGTACTGGACGAACACGAGCGCCGCCATGGGCGCCACGACCGCGGCTCCGCCGAGGATCCAGAGCGAGGGAGTGAGCCGCTCGTGGTACAGCGGGCGAGGCTTCTTGCCCGGCTCCGCGGCGGCTTGGCGGCGAGCAGGCTGTGATGTGTTCTGCATTACCCTCGTGGAGTGAGCGAAACCGTGGACGTCCCCATCATCGCACCGGCCCCGCCGGTGTACGCGCACCCCGGCGATGCCGGCGCGGATCTGGTGGCGGCGGAGGCGGTGCGTCTTGCGCCGGGTGAGCGCGCGCTCGTCGGCACGGGGGTGCGCATCGCACTGCCCGACGGCTATGCGGCATTCGTCGTGCCGCGCAGCGGCCTCGCCGCCAAGCACGGCATCACCATCGTCAACGCGCCGGGCACGATCGACGCGGGGTACCGCGGCGAGATCAAGGTCGCGCTGCTGAACACCGACGCCCGCGAGGCGTACGACGTCGCGGTGGGGGACCGGATCGCCCAGCTGATCCTGATGCCCGTGCCGCAGGCGCGCTTCATCCCGGTGGACGAGCTTCCCGAGCATGTCCGCGGCGAGGGCGGCTTCGGCTCCACCGGCTATCAGACCCAGGAGGGGAACGCATGAGCGACGAGCTC
The DNA here is from genome assembly GCF_039529675.1 of Microbacterium paludicola. Classification (NCBI taxonomy): domain Bacteria; kingdom Bacillati; phylum Actinomycetota; class Actinomycetes; order Micrococcales; family Microbacteriaceae; genus Microbacterium; species Microbacterium paludicola. The sequence continues at coordinate 1,380 of NZ_BAAANG010000036.1, read as the reverse complement.
GAGATCCGCCGGAAGGCGGCCCCCGGCGATCGCCCCACGGCCGGTCCGCTGGACGAGACCGAGGCGAACCCGGTCCGTCCCTACATCGACCTCGGCGGCATCAAGGTGCTGCCGCGCGAGGGCCTGAACCTGCGGCTCGAGGTCGAGGAGCAGACGAAGCGCATCGTCGCCGTCGGGCTCGACTACGCCGACTCCACCCTTCAGGTGCAGCCCTTCGCCGCGCCCCGGACGACAGGGCTGTGGGACGAGACCCGCGCCCAGATCCGCGACCAGGTGCGCCAGCAGGGCGGCCGCGTCGAGGAGCGCGAGGGCCCGCTCGGGGCCGAGCTGCTTGCCGAGGTGCCCGTGGTCGCCGGTCAGGACGCGCAGATGCGGCTCGCCCGCTTCGTCGGCGTCGACGGCCCCCGCTGGTTCCTGCGCGGCGTCATCGGCGGCGCCGCAGCCTCCGATCCGGCCGCGGCCGAGCAGGTGGAGGACCTCTTCCGGTCGATCGTCGTCGTCCGCGGCGGCGCTCCGATGCCGCCGCGCGACCTGATCCCGCTCAAGATGCCGTCGACGCCCGCGTCGGCGTGAGGCAGGGATGAACTCGGAGTCGGGCCTGGGCGACGCACGCCCCGACGGGCGGGATGAGCCCTCCGCGTCCGATCTCGTCGGGGCGGCCATCGGCGGCGCCGCTCGCCGGGCGGGCATCGACCCCGCCGAGGAGGCGACGACCGGCCACGTGGTCTGGAAGGCGATGGGTGGCGTGCGCGGCGTCCTCGAATCGGTGCTGCCGAGCCTCGTCTTCGTCGTCGTGTACACGTTCTGGCCCGATCCGCTCGTCCTGTCGCTCGGCTTGTCCGTCGGCATCGCCGCGGTGTTCACGGTCATCCGTCTCGCACAGAAGTCGCCGCCGTCGGCGGCTCTCGGGGGACTCATCGCGGCGGCCGCCGCGGCGGCGCTCGCGCTGTTCACCGGGCAGGGGCGCGACAACTTCGTCCTGGGCCTCGTCACCAATGCCGTGTACGGCACGGCGTTCCTGATCTCGGCCGTCATCGGCTGGTCGCTCATCGGCCTCGCCGCCGGCTACCTGATGGGCGAGGGGACGGCCTGGCGACAGGATCGGCGCAAGCGCCGCGTGTTCCTGTGGCTCGCGCTCGCGTGGGCAGCGCTCTTCTACGCGCGCCTTGCCGTGCAGCTGCCCCTGTACCTGGCCGACGAGACGACGCTGCTGGGGACGCTGAAGCTCATCATGGGGCTGCCGCTGTTCGCCCCGCTCGTCGCCGTGACCTGGCTCGCCGTCCGCGCGTTGTACCCGGCCGCGCGCGAGCGCTAGCTGTACTTCCCCGGCAGGTTGTGAACGGCTGAGGTAGGCGAAGACCTCCGGGCAGGATGTGGGTT
>NZ_BAAANG010000035.1:210249-250375 GCF_039529675.1 Microbacterium paludicola | reverse complement strand
GACCCCACACCGGCATCGGCGGCCAGACCCCCTCAGCCCGCGTTCACAACGTCACGGGGAAGTACACTTAGCTCTCGGAATCCAGCGCCAGCCGAGTCGGCGGCACCGATGGTCACGGGGACGACGGAACGCGCGTCCCCGACTTGTTCACCTGGATCAGCGACGTGTCCTGGTTCGCCGACGCGTTGACAAACTCCAGGACGCGGTGAGCGCGATCCCACCCGGGGTTGCCGCTTCGAACCGAAGCTTCGCTCCGTGCGCGGCCGTCGTCCTACCTGCGACGGTCTCCGTCCGGGCAGCGCTCGTGCTGACTTGCGTGGGAACTTGGCTTCTGCGTCGTGTCGTCGAGGCGCCCGCCGAGCGCCTCGTGCCCACTGTGTCCCGCAGCGCTCGTGAGAAGCTGGGCCCAGCGGCCTACGCGAGCGCCGCTGCGTCGGCGATCGCGAGCCGCGCTGATTCGACCGAAGCAGTGAGCTCTGAGCTGTAGCGTGCGATGTCCGCAGCGCCGAGGGGTGAGTAGGTCTGGACACGCTGGCCTTCGCCCGCTCCTACCCAGACAAGACCGACGGTGCTGAAGTGTCGAGCGATTTTGCCGCGGCTGGACTCGACCCACCCCAGCGGCACCGCTCCCTCCGTCGCGCCGACGATCAGACCGTGCAGGCGGTCGCCGACTACGAGTCGTGCCTCACGATAGATGCGGCGCACGAGCTCTTCCTGGGCAGCATGCGATCGCGATTCGGGAAACTCGACCACCTCGCCTGCTAGCTCGGCGGCGAGGTCGCGAGCGAGGGCGGTGTCGCGGCGCACCTGCACCACGAGGGTCGGGGTCAGGTGGAGCCCGTCCGCGAGACCGCGCACCCACTCGACCCAAGCATCGGAGGGGCGGGTGCGGTCACCACGCAACACGAGCGCGAGGCGTGTACGCGCCGATGCGTCCTGCCATTCCCGGGTCGGCGTTCCGAGAGAGAAAGCCCAGTCGGGCATCGTCGCCCCCGCGCCGAGCAGCGTGATCGATTCCGCGTCTCGGAATGCGGCTCCGCGAGCGGCCTTGGCGAGGGACGCATACGGCTTGGACAAGATAGATCGAGCCCCTGGCACGCCGGCGCCGAGCCAGAGAAGCGTCACTCGTGGCAGGAGGCCTACGGCGCGGATTGCGGCAACGCGGAGCGCACCTTTCCGCGAGACGGGCACTTCGCCGGCGTTCGCAACCAACGTGACGCGAGTGCCAGATACCGCCGTGCGGGCGGCCTGAAAGAGCCACGTCGGGAAGCTGGTGAAGAGGTGGTCGTCATGCTGCACTCCGAGGCCTGTCTTGAACCCCGGAGTTGCGGCGCCAACGAAAACCCGCAGCGGGCCGATGGAACGCAGATGGTCCAGCAACGGGCGACGCAACAGCGAGTCGCCGATATTCTCATCCTGGCCGGTGGACCACGCGAACACTTCAGTCAAGGGTTGAGCCAATCTGTGGGGGCTTATGGGACGGTGCGCGAGTGAGGGCTCTCGCTCACAGACCACTAGCGCTCAAGGACCCGGGTGCAGGCAAGTGCCCACGCGGCCTTGCTTGGCCACGAGGCGTCCCGGTCCGATAATCGTAGTCGGCGGAGTCGATCGCTCCCGGCATACGCGCTCAGTGGCGTACGGGACCTCCGGCAAGTGTCGAGGGCGCTGGTGCTGGCGCCTGCAGCAACTCCGTTTGTCGAATTGCCGACGCAGTCAGCGCAAGGGCAGCCCAGACGGGCATGAAGGTCCACGAGGACTGGGTTGCGAAACCAACTGCCACGAAGACGATCGCCGCCAGCGCACCCATGTCGGAGCGCCACACTCGCCAGACACTCCAGAGCAGGAGGGCTAGCATCGCAGCGAACGCGAGCACTCCCATCTCGGCGCCGATCTGCATGTAGCCGTTCTCCACGATCGCCCGACTGTCCCCCTCGAAGAGGTAGCGGGGGAGCTGAGGATACTCATGCGCGTAGTCCGCGAAATGCGCAGAGTAGCGCCCGGGACCGACCCCCCATGGGTTGTCCCACATCATCCGCCATCCGATCTCGGCCTTAGCGGACCGGACATCCAGCGACTTTGTCGGGTTGCCCGACGTGGCCGGCATGAGCCCGACTTTCTGCAACTGCAGGAATACGATCGCGCGGAACTGCGGGACGAGGGCGATCAGTAGTCCTCCGATCGCCGCGGCGGTCCCAAGTGCGATGAGGATCATCCGTTTCGGACGGAGTAGAGCGAGGACGAGGATCGCGACCGCGACGCCGCCATATCCCGTCGTCGATTCTGAGTACAGGACACAGAGCAAAGCCCCAACGCTCGTCGCGTACCGCCCACTGTAGAGGGCAAGAACGAGGATGACGCCGGCGTAAAAGCCCAGATGCTGGCCTTCGACGAAGGGACCGGACCTCGGGAACGTGACCCCGAGGAGTGTGAGCCCGCGGGGGACCATATCGAACCCCAGCGTCTCCAACGTCGCGCGCAGGTGGAGAAGGCGGCCGACCACTTGAACAATCACTGCTGCGGCGCAAACCCAAAAGGATTGCAGCAACACGTCGCGCAGCACCGAGAATCTGAGGTGCCGAAGTATCTCCCACGAAATGAGCACGAAAAGCCCATATCCGCAGTACAGCATGATGTCCACGGGCACGGAACGATGCACCCCGCGGATGTCCTGCGCGAAGTTGGCCGTCAATAGCGCGATCACGGTGGCAACCACCAGGCACGCGGCAAGCACCGCGACGAAGATTCTGTCTGCCGGCCAGGAGCCCCAGCGGAGTCTGCGCTGACGAACGGCCTGGACGGCAGCGGTGCCGATCGAAGCGATCAGGAGTAGCTCGCTGAGCTTAAGCGGGAAGCCGGCATTGATCGTGAGAGCAGCCTGCAGCGGTAGCGCCAGGATTGCGAGCAAGGCGAGCTTCTCGTGCAGGGGTGCAGACGCGAACTCCGGCGAGCGGATACCGCGTCTCGCGGGATTGGTCAGCAGTGGCCGCATTCTCACGCCTTTCCGTTCCGAATGGCAGACCGTGCGTCTCCTCTGGGTGCCCGTGCGGTGCTTACAAGCGCAGTCGAGGGCAGGGCATTGCCGTACGTCTGTCCATCGTAAGGGGCGGCCGAATGCCGGCCGTCCGTACGGCGCGCTTCAGACGAGAGCTGACCTGGGATTGTCAGTCGCCCGTGACCTGACGACGTCGCTCGAACAGCGAGAGACCGCCCTGCACGTACGCCATGAGCATGTGCTTCAGCGCAGCCAAACGACGGCCGGCAAGCTGGTGGCCGCGGGCGACCCGCTTGTTCGCGGCGGCGCGCATCCGCATCGGAGCCATCAGGGTTATCGGGATGCGTAGAGCACGGGCATAGTGCGCGCGCAGCGCCTCCTTCGCCGCGAGAGCGGCCCCCGCGGAGCGCGCCGACTTGCCGCCCGCCATCTCGTACCGCAGCGACGGCTCGTCGTGACGCGTGATGCCGCCCTGCATGCTCAGACGGATGAGCAGCTCGTAGTCGTCCGCATAGCGCGGGCGGAGCGGGTCGGGTCGAGCTGCGTCGCTCGCGCGCAGAGCCGAGACGCGGACGACGGCCGCCCCGGGGGGCCAGGGCCCGTACCCGACAGTGAGCAGTTCGGCGGTGCCGGACGGCACGTAGGTCGCGGGAAGCAGCGAGCCTGCCTCGTCTCCGACGAAGCCGATCACCCGGCCTGCCGCGACGGCGAGACTGGGATCGGCGGTCAGGGCGCCGAGCGAGCGGGCGACTCCCTGCGGAATCACGGCATCATCGGCGTCGAGGAAGATCGCGTACTCGGTCTCGATGAGAGCGGCTCCCCGGTGGCGCGCGACGGATGCACCGGAGTTCTCCTGCCTGACGACCTCCGCACCTTCGTCCCGCGCGATAGCGGCGGTGCCATCGGTCGATCCGTCGTCGACGACGATGACTCGCTCGGCGCCGGCCTCCCGTGCCGAGGCGATCGCGACGCCGATCGTGGCGGACGAGTTGTACGCAGGAATGACGACGGTCAATGAGTGCGTCTGGGAGACCTGATCTGCGGGCACGACGCTCTCCATATCAGGCATCAGCGGGCGTGGCCGGCGAGGCGGCGGAGTTCGGTGACGATGTTCTCGCGTGCGTCGGCGATACGGGACGCTGCCGCGGCGATCCGGCTGTCGTAGTCGGCGCGGGTCGACGGATCGGTGAGCAGCGCGTGGGTCTGCGCCGCGACCGCGTCGACGTCGAACGAGTTGACGGTATGCACCCACGGATCGATACCGAGATCTCCGAAGGCGCCGAAACCCTTGCGTTCGTACGCGAGATGGACGACGTAGTGCCCGGCGGCCAATGCCATGAGCGCAGCGTGCAGCCGCACGGCGACGACGACGCGCGGCGTGCCGCCCGGCGTCATCAGCTCGGCACGCTCGACCATGCGCCTCGGCGACAGCGTTGCCGCTGCGGGGCGGTCGTCATTGCCGCCCGTCGTGCTCTGGACATAGCCGTCGTACGGGCCGATGCGGTCGGCGAGCGCGTAGATGTCTGGGTTGATCTTGCCGTGGACGGCGCGGATCGACAGCACCGGTGTCGCGTCGACGTCGGCCCCCGGCTGGCGCCCGCCGATGACGGCCGCTGTCGCGAGGTCGGGGGTGCGCCGCACGGTGGGTCCGCCGACCTCCGCCACCGTGCGGTCGTCGCGCACCATGACCAGATCGAGACGGCGCAGCGTGCGCTGCACCCAGCCGCGGGTTCCGAAGCGCGCGGGCCCGATGCTCTGGGGCAGGTAGACCGTCGGCGCGCTCGTTCGCGCGGCCGCGCGCAGCTGCGGGCCGTGTACGAGCGCCGTCTTCAAGGTCTCCACCGCGGTTCCGGCGCGCAGATAGCCGCCGCCGACCGCGACGACGATGTCGTACCCGTCGATGGCCTTCAGCTCCGCGCGCGTCTCCCGATCCCAGCCGCGCTTTGTCGGCACCGTCGGGAGCGCCCGCACGCCGAGGTCGGCGAACGTCTCTGGACGTGACGCGAGCAGCGTGACGTCCGCCTCGCCGAACGCGTCGCGGATCAGCTCGAGCGTCTCGCGCACCAGCAGGCCGTCTCCCGCGTTCTCTGCGGAGTATCCGTGCAGAACCAGGACGCGCGTCATCCGAGCACCTTCTTGTAGACCTCGATGTGCCTGTCGACGCTGGCGTCCCACGTGAAGCGCTGCGCCCAGGCGAGGCCGGCGTCGAGGCAGGCCTGGCGCGCTGCCTCGTCGGTCACCGCCGAGACGATGCCGTCGGCGATTCCCTCGACATCGATCTCCGGGAAGCGCAGTGCGGGCCCCGCCACCTCAGCGAGGGATCCGCGGTCGGACGTCACGACCACCGCGCCGGCCGCCAATGCCTCCACGACCGGGAAGCCGAAGCCCTCGTACAGGCTGGGGAATGCGAATGCGGTGCAGGCCTGCATGAGCGCCGTGCGATCGTCGTCGGAGACGAACCCGAGACGGATGACGTCCGGCGACCCGTCGATGACGGCGAGCGACTCCTCCGAGTTCCACGCGCTCTTGCCGGCGATGACGAGCTTGATGCCGAGCGCACGGACCTCGGGGGTCGCGAACGCCTTGACAAGCGGCATGAGGTTCTTCCGCGGCTCGATATTGCCGAGGTACAGCACGAACCGTTCGGGCAGCTGCGCGGCGAGCTCCGGCGAGAGATCGACCGGCGCGGCGAAGCGCGCGATGTCGATACCGTGCTCGATGGTGGTCAGGCGGTCAGGTTCGACGCCGAAGATCTCGGCGACGTCCGCCGCGCTCGAGTTCGAGACCGTGATCACGTGGTCTGTCGAGTCGATAGCGCGCTGCACGCGCGTGCGCCACACCTTCTCCTGTCGCGCCGTCCGAGCCACGGAGATCCACCTGCTCGCCACGCCGTGAACCGTCACAACCGAGGGTCGCCGAGTGCGAAGGAGAGGACCGGTGTCGGCGACGTAGTGAAGCACGTCGCCGTCCTGACCGCCGAAGAGGCCCGTGAAGGTCTCCTGCGCCATGGTCAGGACGGGGTGCGGCCGGGCCGGGATCCTCGCGACGGGGATACCGCGCTGCGTAAGACCGTCGGCGATGTGGCGCGCGTAGGTCGTGTTTCCGCCGGTGTGCCGGTCGAGAATCCGGCTCGGCATCAGTACTCGCATATAAAGCGGTCTCCTCAAACGGATCCGTAGAGAGCGACGAGAGCGTCGCGCTGGACCGAAGGGTTCATCGTATGGTTCAGGTTCTTCGACGACGCGATCGCCCGGGCGCGCGCAGCGCCGTCCTCGTCGAGGATCTCCATGATCAGGCGGGCCGACTCCGCCGGCGTCTCGGCTTCCGGCAGGCCCATACCGTCGAACGTGGGAATCGACCGCACGGCCAGGGGGTGCTCGAAGGCGGCGGCATCGAGAAGGCTCAGCGGGAAGCCCTCGTAGTGCGCGGAGTGGAAGTACAGTGCCGGCCGGGACAATTCGGCGGCAAGGCGGTCGCCAGTGAGCCAACCGAGCACCTGCACGCCGGCGTCCTCCAGCCGGCGGCGCATGCCCGGGTCGCCGTCGCCGATCCATCGGAACGTGACATCGGGATCCAGGGTGTGCACCTCTTCCGCGACCTGCGCGAAATAGCCCGGGTCCTTCTGGCCCGTGAGGCGGCCGATCATGAACACGTCGCGAGCGGTCTCGAACCCGGTCGCCCGATGGGCGGCCGTGGGGGTGATCGTCGCGACGTTGGGCAGGAAATGCGTGATCGCCCGAGGATCGAGCGCCTTGGCGAGCTTCTCTTCGTGCGGCGAGAGCACGACGGTACGAGCGGAACGCCGGGCCAACGCCTTCTCGGCGAGGCGGAAGATGGCGCGCTTGACCGTGTTCTGCTGCCGGTCGTCGAACTTGTAGCAGTGGGGTTCGTAGAACACGGGCACGTCGATCCCGGCGAGGCGGGTGTACACGCCCCCGAAGCTCGAGTGAGCGTGAACCACGTCGGGCTTGACCTCCTCGACGACCTGCCGCACCCGCCGGATGGCGGTGACCATCGCCCGGGGCGTTTGCGGCATCGCGTGCACGCTCGCGTACGGCACGGCGGGATCAGGCTCTTCGTAACCGGCCCACAGCAGGTGGTGCTCGGCTTCGGGCATGAGATCGACCAGGGAGGTGATCGCGCGGCTGATGCCGCCGGCATACACCTGCGTGACATGGAGGATGCGCGTAGCTGTCATTCCCGACCTAACACGTCGTCGAACGGACCGCGCTCGGACGACGGCCACGACGAGCAACGTTACCAGCCGGTGATCTGCGCCCGCGGTGGCCGTCGTGGCCAGACGTAGGCCGACGCGCGGCGCACTCAGGGTGCGTCTGCATACCCCAACTATGCTTGGCGACACCATTCTCAGCTGGCGGCGGTTGGCGAGGTCCTGACGGACGCCGCGCCCGCGACCGAAGCAGGAGCCCCACGAACGCATGAGCACACGCATGGACGATGCCACTCTGAGCGCCGCCGGATCGTCGGCCGAGGGGAAGGCGTCTCGTCGTCGGCGTCGGCTGCGCCGGTGGCTGCCGTGGGGCATCGTCATCTTCCTCTTCCTCTACCTCGCCATCGTGGGCGTCAGCGCGCTGATCGCGAAGAACGCGCTCGAGAGCGTGATCCCCGTCGCGGGAGATGTGCAGGACGCGGTCGCATCGGGAGACACGGAGGCCGCTCGCGCCAGGGTGGATGAGGTCGCGGCGAACACGGGCACCGCCCGAGCGGCTACCGATCACGTGTTCTGGCGGGGCCTCGAATGGCTGCCCGTGGTCGGCGACGACATCCGCTCGGTGCGGCTTGCGGCAGCGGCGGGTGACGATCTCGTCCGCGACGCGCTCACTCCGTTCGCCAGCGTCGACATCACGGCCATCGGGCCGGTCGACGGGGCACTCAACCTCGACGCGGTGCGCGGTCTCGCAGAGCCGATGGCGCAGGCGGCCGCGGCAACGGAACGCGTGCAGATCGATCTCTCCGAGATCGATGCCAGCACTCTTCTGCCTCCCGTCCAGTCGCAGATCGGCCGCGTGACCGAGGCGGTCGAGGCGCTCTGGCCCACCCTGAATCGGCTCGCCGAGCTCATGCCGCACCTTCCGACGATGCTCGGCGGTGATGGCCCGCGGAACTACATCGTGATGGTGCAGAACAACGCCGAGGCGCGCAGCACGGGCGGCAATCCCGCCTCGCTCATGGTGCTGACCGCGGATCAGGGCCGGATCGCGATCACGCAGCAGGCGTCGTCCACCGATTTCAACAATGCCCGCGAGACACCGGTCGCGGGGCTCTCGGAGTCGACGGCGACGTTGTATGGCGATCGCGTGGGGCGATGGATTCAGGACACGACGATGGCGCCGGACTTCCGCGAGACCGCGAATCTCGTGCGCGCGTTCTGGCAGGACAGCTATGGCACCCCGCCCGCGGGGGTGCTGTCGCTCGATCCCGTCGCGCTTGGATACATGCTCAAGGCCACCGGGCCTGTAGGTCTCCCGGGAGGCGGGCAGCTCACGACGGAGAACGCCGCGAAGACGCTGTTGCACGACGTGTACTTCCAGTACCCCGGCGACACTTTTGCTGAACGGCGAGCGCAGGACCTCTTCTTCGGAACGGCCGCAGGGGGGGTGTTCGACAAGATCACGAGCGGAGACGCGAACCTGGTCCAGCTCGTCCAGGCCCTCGCGAAGGCCTCCGACGAGGGGCGCCTGCTCTACGCCTCGACCGACCCCACCGAGATGGGCGTCGTCGACGGCACCACGTTCGTCGGCCCGCTGCCGGTCGACAACGACGACCAGACCGCCCTCGGCGTCTTCGTCAACGACACGACCGAGGGAAAGCTCGACTACTACTCGCGTCTGAGCGTCACGGCCTCGAGCGACGTCTGCACCGTGAGCGACGAGGAGGAGCCGACGTTCACGGCCAAGGCCAAGTACGACTACACGCTCAAGCCGGGGGATGTCGCGGGGCTTCCGTATTACATCTCGACCGGGCGCTACTACCCGAAGGGCGTCAAGGCGACCGACATGGTCTTCTACGGCCCGCTCGGCGCGAAGTGGGCCTCGGCGACGCTCGACGGCCAGCCCGTGCAGCCCCACGTGGGCACCGACGACCAGGGACGACCCGCCGTGCGCATCCGGATCGAGAACCAGCCGGCCACCTCGCACACGCTCGAGGTCACGTTCACCGGTGCGGCCGGGCAGGAGTACGGCCCGCTCGACGTCGTGCACACGCCGATGATGAAGGACGTGCCGGTCGAGCTGTCGACCCCCGGATGCCAGTGACCGCCCCGGCGGCCTCCATCCACACGTCAGGTTCGATCCCGAGGAGCAGCCCGTGAGCGGCATCATCGTCCACGAGTGGCTCTCCCCGGCAGGCGGGTCGGAGAACGTGTTCGAGGTGATCGCCCGCACGTTCCCCGACGCCGAGCGCTGGTGCCTCTGGAACGATGCGGGCGAGCGGTTCCAGCCGGTGAACGAGACCCTGCTGGCGCGCACGCCGCTGCGCGGGAACAAGGCCGCGGCCCTGCCGTTCATGCCCTCGGTGTGGCGCCACCTTCCCGCGCGCGACGCCGACTGGGTGCTGACGAGCTCGCACCTGTTCGCGCATCACGCCCGCTTCGGCGGGCCGGCGCGCGACGTGCCGAAGCTCGTCTACGCGCACACCCCCGCCCGCTACATCTGGGTTCCCGAGCTCGACGGTCGCGGCGGCAGCCTTTCCGCGCGGGCGATCGCGGCATCGCTGAAGCCCCTCGACCGGCGACGCGCGCAGGAGCCGGCGGCCATCGCCGCGAACAGTCGGTTCATCGCCGACCGCATCGCCGACACCTGGCAGCGCGACGCCGAGGTCATCTACCCGCCCGTCTCGGTCGACCGGTTCATGCGCGAGCAGCACCTGACCGACGCCGAGCAAGCGCAGCTCGACGCGCTTCCCGACGACTTCGTGCTCGGGTTCTCGCGCTTCGTCCCGTACAAGCGGCTCGAGGCCGCGATCGACACGGGTCGCGTCGCCGACCTGCCCGTGGTGCTCGCCGGCAGCGGCCCGGATGAAGGCCGCCTGCGCGAGATCGCCGAGCGCACCTACCCCGGCCGCGTCACGTTCGTCCACCACCCCTCGAACGCGCTGCTCATCGCGATCCTGCGCCGCGCGGCGCTGCTGGTGTTCGCGCCGATCGAGGACTTCGGCATCATCCCGGTCGAGGCGATGGCCGCCGGAACGCCCGTGCTCGCCAACGCCATCGGCGGCGCGGTCGAATCGGTGATCGACGGGGTCACCGGCGCGCACGTGCACGAGTGGCGCTCGGATGCCGAGCTGCGTTCCGCGGTCGAGCGCGCCACCACAGCCTCGGCGCAGGCGTGCGTCGACCGCGCCGCCGAGTTCGGCGTCGACGTCTTCGAGCGGCGGATCGCCGAGTTCGTCGACCGCCACACGACGGGCACCGCGTGACGCTCGCCCCGGACGATCGCCTCGACGCGCGCGAGGGGATCAGCCGCGGCCGGATCGTCTGGATCGACGCGGCCCGCGGCATCTGCGTGCTCGGCGTCGTGCTGATGCACGCGACCCTCTCGCTCGGCTTCGGCGTCATCGACAGCACCGCCGGGGTGTTCTGGCGCTGGGTCATCGACGTGATGGGCCCCTTCCGGATGCCGGGCCTCGCGATGCTGAGCGGCCTGCTGCTCGCCCGCCGGATCCGCCACGGCTGGGCGGATCGCTCGGTGCGCGTCTCGATCGCGACGTCGTACTGGCTGTACGCCGTGTGGCTGCTGCTGTTCGTGCTGTTCGCCGTCTTCGTCGGCTCGGCGATCTGGACCGGCCCCATCGGCGGCGGCACGGACCTTGAGGCGTGGCAGGCGCTGCTCAACCAGCTCGTGCTGCCGCGCACCCTGCTCTGGTACGTGCTCGCGCTCGCCGTCTGGACCGCCCTGCTGACGACCCTGCGCCGCGTGGATCCGGCGCTCGTCCTCGTCGGGCTGACGATCCTGTCGATCGCCGCGGCCTACCTTCCCGTGGTCGACAACAACGACCAGTACCGCAACATCGCCCGCTACGCGCTGTTCTTCGCGATCGGCGTCTACGGATCGGCGTGGATCCGCGGCCGCGTCGCCCAGCGCCCCGGGGTGACCGCCGGGCAGGCGGCCGGCGTCACCGCGGTGTGCGCGGCCATCATGGTGCTGGGAGACAACCCGGATGTCGCCGCCGTGCTGTCCGCCCCGCGCGACGCGGCCGCGGCGCTGCTTCTGCTCACGGCGGTCGCCATCGCCTGCCGGGTCGGGCCCGTGGGCCGGGCCCTCGCCTGGATCGGGCGCCGCACCCTTCCCGTCTACGTGATGCACGGCCTGCTGCTCGAGGCGCTGCTGCTGTCGCCGCTGCGCAACCAGTTGCTCGGCCTGCCGCTAGTTGGCGCGCTGTCACCGCTGATCGTGACGCTCGCCGTCGCGGCGGTCGCCGTCGGCGTTCACGCCCTCGTGATCCGCACGCCGCTGCGCGTGGTGTTCGCGCTTCCCGCCCCGTGGCGGCGCCGACTCGCCGGAGGAGCAGGATGACCATCCACGTCGACACCCGCTGGGACGGCGCGCACGGCATCGCCCGGTACGCGCGCGAGGTCGTCGCCCGGCTCACCGTGCCGTGGCAGGCGCTTCCCTTCGACGGATCGCCCAGCTCGCCGGCCGACGCGCTGCGCCGCCTCCCGCAGGACGCGCGATCCGGTCTCGTCTACTCGCCCGGATACAACGCCTTCACGCGCGCGCGCCGGCAGGTGCTCACCCTTCACGACCTGATCCACCTGCAGACCGACTGGCCCGGGCGCGCGAAGTACCTCGCGTACTACAACCTCGTCGTGCGGCCCGTCGTGCGCCGCACCGGCGTGGTGCTGACGGTGTCGGAGACGTCGCGGCAGATCGTCCGCGACTGGCTGCACGACGACTCGGTCGACGTCGTGAACGCCGGCATCGGCGCATCCGCCGACTTCACGCCCGACGTCACGCCCGCCGACAGCGACGCGCCCTACCTGATGTACGTCGGCAACCTGCGGCGGCACAAGAACGTCACCGTCGTGCTGGATGCGCTCACGCGCGTGCCCGACGCGCGGCTGCGCATCCTGATCCCGGCATCCGAGCAGGATGAGCTGCGCGCGCTTGTCGCCGAGCGCTCGCTCGAGCAGCGCGTGACGCCGCTCGGCCGGATCGACGACGCCGCGCTCGCCGCGGAGTATCGCGGCGCGGCGGCGACCGTCATGCCGTCGACGCTCGAGGGCTTCGGGCTTCCCGCGCTCGAGAGCGTGATGACCGGCACCCCGGTTCTCTACTGGCAGGGGTGCGCGGCCGTGGCCGAGACTGCCGCCGGGCGCGGCCGGGCCGTGGCCGAGGCGCACGACGCGCAGGAGTGGGCCGCGGCGATCGAGGACGCGCTCGCGCACCCGCGTCGCGTGGACGCCCCGGTGGGCCGGTACAGCTGGGACGAGACCGCCCGGATGGTGGATGAGGTGCTGCGTGATGCCAGCGGTCGTTGAGCGGAGTCGAAACGGGGTGAGCGAGGAGCGCCAGCGACGAGTCGAAGCCATCGGCCGTGCGGGGGCTGCGGTGCGGCTTCGGCTCGCTGGCGCTCGCTCAGCCCGTTTCGACTCCGCTTCGCTCCGCTCAACGACCGGAGGGGGGTCGAGCGTTGAGCGGAGTCAGACCCCGGTCGTTGAGCGAAGTCGAAACGGGGTGAGCGAGGAGCGCCAGCGACGAGTCGAAGCCATCGGCCGTGCGGGGTCTGCGGTACGGCTTCGACTCGCTGGCGCTCGCTCAGCCCGTTTCGACTCCGCTTCGCTCCGCTCAACGACCAGAGGTGTCGTCCGCTCAACGACCGGAGGGGGAGCGGTCGTGCGAGAGAAGCGAGTTGGGATGACCAAGCTAGGCTCGGTGGTTCCGAACGCGCGCGTGATGGGGGATGGATGATCAGCGAGACCGCGTCGTCATTCCTCGATGCCTGCGTCGTGCCCGAGACGACCGTGGATCCGGCCGACCCGACCGGCAGCGGAGGCGGCGGGGCGGACGCGCTCGCGGATCCGTCGTTCCTCGCGTCGCACGGCACGCTCGAGACGGTGTTGACCCTGGGCGGGGTCGCCGTGGCGGGGCTCGCGGTCGCGTTCGCGGCGTTCAAGCTGCCCGCGCGGGTGCTGCTCGGCATCGTGCTCACGCTCGGCGTGCTGCAGTTCTTCGGACCGTTCGGCTTCACCTCGTTCGCCCTGCTCGCCACGGCGGTGCTGGTGCCGGGCATCCTGTGGCGCTTCGGGCGCGACACCGCGCACCTGTGGGGCTGGCTGCTCGCCGCGCTCGCGATCTGGCAGACCGTCGCCGTGCTCTGGTCCGACAAGGTCGGCGCTGCAGCCTTCGGCGTCATCCAGAGCGTCGCCCTGCTCGGCGTCTTCGTGCTCGCCCGCGCCGTGCTGCGCGAGGGGCGCGGCGCCGCAGGCACGGCGCTGCTGATCGCCGCGCCCGTCGTGGCGCTGCAGGCGCTGGCCGCGATCCTGTTCCGCGCGCTGCCGGACCTCGAGTACGCGTACCTGACCTCTCCCATCGCGCGGGTGCTGACCGAGCCCGGCGTCGAGCTCGTCGCCGAGGGATCGTTCGACAACGTGATGGACCCGTGCAAGGCCGGCGGCGTCTTCCTCAACGGCAACACGGCGTCGCTGTTCTTCGCCGTTGTTGTGTGCGTGTACGCGTGGCTGGCGCTGGGGTCGGCACAGCGCGGTCGCTTCGGCTCGCAGGCTCGCTCAGCAACCGACCCGGTCGGTCGCTTCGGCTCGCAGGCTCGCTCAGCAACCGACCTGGTCGGTCACTTCGGCTCGCAGGGTCGCTCAGCAACCGGTGTCACCGGCGTCGTCGTCGCGGTGCTGTCGCTCGTGGCCATGTTCGCGACCGGGTCGAAGACGCCGCTCGTGCTGATCGTGCTGCTGCCCGTCGCCGCGATCGTGCTGCTCGTCGGCGTGCGCCGTCCCGCGCTCGCCGCGATCGGGGCCGGTGCGCTCATCGTGCTCGCCGCCGTGGGAGCGTTCGCCGCCACGCGCGTCGCACCGGGCTTCGTCCAGCAGACGGGCCGCACGCTCAACGAGCGCTTCACGCTCTGGGGAGTGGTGGGCGAGGCGTTCCCCGAGAACTGGTTCCTCGGGCTCGGGTTCGGCAACTGGCGCTACCTCATCGCCGACCGCTGGGACGACGTCTTCCCCGAGGTTCCCAACCAGGTGTGGCCGCCGCACAACCTCTACCTGCAGGCGTGGGTCGACGCGGGCATCCTGTCGCTGCTGCTGACGCTCGTGCTCTCGATCCTTCCCCTCGTGCTCGTGGTGCGCCGGGCGTACCTGCGCCGGAGCGATCCGCTGTTCTCCCGCCGCACGGGCGAGGTGCTCGTTGTGCTCATCGGCCTCGCCTGGGTCATCGGCCACGGCGCCGGCGATACGACGGTGTTCTTCGGCGACAGCCACTCGCTGCCGTTCTTCGCGTTCCTCGTCGCGCTCGCGTGCGATCCGTCGCTCGGTGAGCGGCGCGATCCGGATCGGGTGGATCAGGATCGGGTCACGGAGGTCTCCCGATGACGACCTACGTCTACTACCCGCGCGGCCTCGCGACGGGCGGCCCCGAGGCGCTGCATCAGCTCGTCGACTCGTTGCGCCGGCAGGGGCAGGACGCGTACCTCGTTCCCATCCCCGGCACGGAGGGCACCCCGCGCGCAGAGCGCTACGCGCACTACGACGCCCCGGAGGCCCCCGCGATCGTCGACGCGGCCGGCAACGCGGTCGTGGTGCCCGAGACGCAGGCGCTGCTGCTGAAGGACGTGCGGCACGCCGAGCCGCTCGTGTGG
Organism: Microbacterium paludicola; assembly: GCF_039529675.1. Lineage (NCBI taxonomy): Bacteria > Bacillati > Actinomycetota > Actinomycetes > Micrococcales > Microbacteriaceae > Microbacterium > Microbacterium paludicola. The sequence goes on along the minus strand of NZ_BAAANG010000035.1, from coordinate 235,551 downwards.
TGGCTGTCGATCGACTACGCGCCGCGGTTCGTCATCGAGCGCGCGCACCGCTCGACCCTGCCGCTCGAGCGCACCCGGATGTCACGCCCGCCGCTGCTGTGGGCCCGCTACCTCAACCGGGCGATCAAGCGAGTGCGCACCGGCGAGGACGCCGTGCTGCGCCGCGCCGGCCACCTCGCGCAGTCGCACTACGCGTGGAACCACGTGTTCGCGCACCTCGGTATCCCGGGCACGATCCTGTCGGACTACACCCCGATCGATCCGCTTCCCGAGGCGAGCGTCACTGCCGAGGGACGTCGGCCGCGCGTCGCCTACAACCCCGCGAAGTCGGCCGTGCTCATGGCCGAGTTCGCGCGCCGCCGCCCCGACATCGAGCTGCTGCCGTTGCGGGGGATGACGGGCGAGCAGGTGGCCGAGGCGCTGCGCACGTCGCTCATCTACCTCGACCTCGGCACGCACCCCGGCAAGGACCGGATGCCGCGCGAAGCCGCCGCGATGGGTGCGGTGGTGCTCGTCGCCCGCCGAGGAGCTGCCGCGAACGACGTGGACGTCCCGCTGCCGTGGCGGCACAAGATCGACGTGCTGCCGGATGTCGTCGACGCAGCCCTGCGCGCCGTCGACGCGGTGATCGCCGATCCGGATGCCGCGCTCGCCGATCAGCGCGCGTATCGCGCCCGCATCGCCGCCGAGCGCGACGTGTTCGACCGCGAGGTCGCCGCCGCGTTCATCCGCGGCGAGCGGGGGAGAGACGGCGCCGCACCGCTCTGACCGGCGCGAGCAGGCGGCGCATTCCGTCCTGCGCGGGTGGCAGATCGTGCCACAGCAGCGCGTCGATCTCGGCGGCGGTCGCGACGCGCGCCGACTGGATGCGCCGGCGCTCGCGGATGCCGTGCGTCGCGACGAGCCGGATGCCGGCGAAGAGCCCACCGAGCGAGTGTCGCGCCTGGCCGCGCGCGATGGTCTTGCCGAGCATCATCGCGAACAGCAGCGCGAACCGCGGCCACATGCGGCCGCGCAAGCCACGCGGCACATTCTTCACCAGCAGCAGCGGCAGGTTCTTGAACGTCTGGCGCACGGTGAAGCCGGGGATGCGATCGCTCGTCGCGCCGATCCGGTGGTACGCGACCGCCGCGGGCTCATAGACGATGCCGTGGCCGGCGAGCCGCGCGCGGAAGCTGAGGTCGACATCCTCGAAGTACGCGAAGAACGTCTCGTCGAACCCGCCGATCTCGTCGAACAGCGTCGTCCGGTACAGCGACGCCCCGCCCGAGGCCGCGAAGACGGGGCCGCCCGCGGGGGCCGCGGCGCGCGCGTCGTCCCGCCCGCGCGGGAAGGGCATCCCCCAGATGCTCAGGCAGTCACCGGCCGTGTCGATCGTGCCGTGCACGGCCGGATCATCCGACGCGCGCAGCAGCAGCCCGGTCGCGATCGCTGCGCCGGATCGCTCGAGCGCGGCGTCGAGCGCGGCGAGCCAGCCCGGCTCGGGCGTCGCGTCGTTGTTGAGCAGCGCGACCGCGTCGTACCCCTCGCGCTGCGCCCGGCGGATGCCGACGTTCACGCCGCCCGCGAACCCGAGGTTGCGGGGCTCGGTGTGAAGCGCGAACCCGCCGCGCACCGCGTGCCGCTCGCGCAGCCGGGCGAGGTCATCCGGGCGCGAGCCGTTGTCGATCACGAGCACGTCGGCATCCGGATGCGTCCGCCCCTCGAGCGCGTCGAGGCAGGCGAGCGTGTCGGCGGAGCCGTTCCAGTTCAGGATGACAACGAGCACCCGCATCGTCACGCCTCCTCGCGCACGCGCACGCGCTCGCGGCCGCGCAGGCGGATCACGTAGCCGAGCTGCACGGCGAGCACCACCGCCTCGGCGGAGGCGAGTCCGATCGCGCCGCCGGGGGCGCCGAGCAGTCCCGCCAGGATCAGGGTGGCGGGCACGCCCACGACGGCCCCCGAGATCACGCTGACGAACAGGTCGCGCGAGCGCCCGTAGGCGACGAGCACGTGACGCCCGAGCGCGGTCGTGAGCGAGACACACAGGATGGCGACGCCGAACAGCACGGCGGTGATCCGGTCGATCGCGACCTTCTCGCCGAACAGCACGGCCGTCAGCCAGGGCCCGAGCAGCGCGAACGCCGCGAAGCCTGCGAGGCCGAGAGCCCCGTGGAGCAGCACCGCGGTGCGGGCACGGGCGACGAGGTGCGCGCGGTCGTCCTCGACGACCCAGCCCTGCAGGGCGTTCCCCTGCGCGCCGACGATCGTCTGACCCATCCGGAACAGCTTGTCGCCCGACACGTATGCCGCGGCCTGCGCCGTGCTCGCCGCGCCCGTGACGAGCGAGACGGCGAGGGTCGTGTACGCGCCGCTGACGGTCTCGGTGGCGGCGGCGGCGAGGTGGCGGCGCGCGAGCGTGGCCGAGGCCCGCCATCCGTTTGTCAGCAGCAGGCGCGGCGAGACCACCCTCGACGCGTAGGCGCCGACGCCGCCGAGCACCGCGACGAGCAGCAGCGCGGGGTACCAGGCGGCTGGCCCGCCCGTGATGACCACGGCCGCGCCGGCCGCGGTGGCGATCGCCCGCGGCACGAGCTCGTAGGTGATCAGCGGCAGCGGCCGGCCGAGCCCGATCAGGTACCAGCCGGATGACAGCCCGCCGAACGTGATGGCCACCGCCATGAGCGCGCCGGACAGGGCCTCGGACGCGGGGGAGAGCAGCGCGGCGACGATCGCCCCGACCGCGGCGGCCGGCACGGCGGCGAGCAGGCGAGCGCGGGTGCCGTCGGCGAACAGGGCGGGCCGCTCGGCCTCGGGGGTCGTGGCCACGAGCGTGGGGCCGACGACGTTGAGCCCGAGGCTCACGACGAGCGCGAGGAATCCGCCGACCGACTGGCCCACCGCGATCGCGACCCAGGCGTCGGCACCGGCCGAGCGCGCGAGGAACGGCAGGACGAGGAACGGGATGAGCGCCGAGATCGCAGGGATCGCCGAGAAGCTCGCGAGCCGCCGCACGAGCGCCATCAGCGGGACTCCCAGTACCGCGCCGAGCGCATCCGCAGCGACTGGGCAAGGCCGATCGAGGCGTCGATCCCGGCCGTGGGAAGCGCCGGACGCGCGACGCCCTTCGCGGCGCGCCAGCCGGCGATCCGGCCCGTCAGCGACTTCACGTCGCGGTGAAGGAGGATGCGCCGGGCGCAGACGATCGCCTCGACCGCAAGCGCGCGCAGCGTGTGCCGCCCGCCGACGACGTGCCAGGCCCGCAGCAGGTAGCCGCGGCCGAATCCGGCGAGGTAGCGCTGCCGCGGCGATCCGGCGCCGGCCGACGCGCCGCCGATGTGCTCGCCGCCCGGGGTGTCGAGCACGACGGTGCCCCAGCCCCCGGCGCGCAACCGCAGCGCGAGGTCGAGCTCCTCGCCGTACATGAAGATGCCCTCGTCGAGCAGGCCCACCTCGTCGAGCGCCTTCCGCCGGTACGCGGCCGCGGCGCCGTACGGGCCGATCGCGACCGGGTCGGCCGGGTCGGCATCGCCGACGCGCGCGCCATGGAAGCGCACGAAGCCGGCGGCGGTCGGATCCACCGTGATCCCCTGCGAGTCGACGAGCCCGTCCGAGCGCAACAGCAGCGGGCAGACGCTTCCCGTCTCCGGGGCGGCGGAGTCGAACGCCTCGAGCACCTGCGCGACGAGCGTCGGCTCGGCGATGACGTCGCTGTTCACGAGCAGCACGATCTCGGCCTCGCCGTGCGCGATGCCGCGGTTGCACGTCGTCGCGAACCCGCGGTTGCGCTCGTTGCGCAGCAGGGTGATGTCGGGGAAGGCCGCGGCGATGCGGTCGGCCGTGTCATCCGGCGACTCGTCGTCGACGACGATCACGTTGGCGGGCACCGTCTGCGCGGCGAGGGCCCGCAGGCACTTCTCCACGTGATCCCACCCGCCGTACACGGGCACCACGGCGTCGACACGCGGGCGCGGCTCGGGCATCCCCCCATGCTACGGGCCAGCCACGATGCGGCCGATCGTTCCGCGACCGTTCGCGGCCGGGGATTCACCGTGTTCGGCGTGGGATGTGATGATGGACGGGCTGACCGCCGACCGAGGAGGCCCCGCAATGTCGTTTCTCACGAACATCCGTAAGGATCGCCGGACCCTCGTGATCGCCGGCGCCGCGGCCGCGGTGCTCGTCATCGGCGGCGGCATCGCCGCGTTCGCGTTCGCTAACCAGGCGCAGCAGCCCGAGGCGACCCCCACGCCCACGCGCACCGTCACCAAGACGCCGACGCCGACCCCCACGCCGACGCCGACCCCCGAGCCCGTGGCGCTGCCGGCGGCCGTGCCCGTGCAGGGGATGCTCAACGGCTGGCAGGGCGTCGCCCAGCAGCAGATCGCCGACATCATGCCGCAGACGGGCGAGGCGCACTCGGGGCAGATCGCCGCGTACATCGACGCGCCCGTCGTAGCCGAGCCGACCGTCGCCCTGAGCGCCGCGCTCGCCGCGGAGCCCGGCGTCGAGTACTCGTTCTCGGCGTTCGTCCGCTCGTCCGCTCCGCTTCCCGAGGAGGTGGCCGCCGCGTTCGTCGTCGGCGACACCCGCATCGAGCTGCCCGAGCTCGACGCATCCTGGACCGAGGTCACGGGCGAGTTCGTCGCTCCGGAGGGGGCGACGCTCGGGATCTCGATCGACGGACCGGTCGCAGGCCTCGTCATCGACGACGTCACGGTCACGGCCGCCGGCGGCGACAACATCGTGCCGAACCCCTCGTTCGAGGACGTGACCTCCGACTGGGGCATCGTCAACGACTCCCTCATCCTGCGCGGGCAGAACCCGGTGCTCGGCGTCAACGTCGCCCCGGGCGATGCGACGTGGCGCGTGACCCGCACCGACGGCAGCGTTGTGGCCGAGGGAACGGCGCCCGTGCGCGACGGCGTCTCGCCCATCCCGCTCGAGGGCGTCACCCAGGGCTACTACACGGTCGAGGTCACCGACGCGACCGGCGCCTACGTCTCGACGCCCTTCGCCGCGGTCGACTACGCCGGCCACCGCATCACCCCCGACGACCGCCTGGGCGTCGCCATGCACGCCGACCAGACCTGGTACTACGACGCCGCCGATTCGATCTCGGCGGTCGGCTTCGGTCTCGCCCGCAACGACGTGCTGTGGGATCAGAACGAGCGCACCCCCGGCGTGTACGAGTTCTCACCGCACTACGTCGAGGAGTTCGACAAGCTGCACTCGCACGGCATCGGGCTGCTCGGCATCGTCAACTACGGCAATCCGCTGTACGACGGCGGCACCACCCCCGCGTCGCCCGAGGCCGTCGAGGCGTTCGGCCGCTACGCCGCCGCGATCGCCGAGCGGTTCGACGTCGCGGGCCTCGAGGTGTTCAACGAGTTCAACCACGAGCGCTTCAACAACGGCCAGTGCGGCTCCGAGCCGCACTGCTACACGCCGCTGATCGAGTCGACCCAGCGTCACGCCGCCGAGGTGAACCCCGACATCCCGATCGTCGCGGGCTCGACGGCCAACTACCCCAGCGAGTGGTTCGCGGCCCTCTGGGACACCGGGGCGCTCGCCCACACCGACGCGATGAGCTTCCACCCGTACAACAAGCCCGTGTACGACGTTCCCGAGAACCTCGCGGGAACCATCGCCGACGCCAACAAGAACATGGAGGCGCACGGCGGGGAGCGGAAGCCGATCTGGATCACCGAGTTCGGCTGGACCACCGGCAACGAGATGGGCCAGGCCGTCACCGACGCCGTCCAGGCCGAGCGCCTCGTGCGCTCCGAGGTGACCGCGCTCGCCCACGGCGTCGAGAAGTTCTTCTGGTACGACCTCGTCGACGACAGCCGCGACGGCAACGCCCACGAAGGGAACTTCGGCATGTTCGGGCAGAAGCGCGACGGCGTCTCGGCGCTGCCGCCCAAGCCGTCCGCGTTCGCGCAGGCCCTGCTGATCAACGAGCTCGCCGGGCGCGGCGATCCGGTCTCCGACGACCTCGGCGACGGCAGCTTCTCGCACCGCTTCGGCACCGAGGACGACTTCATCCGCGTCGCCTGGACCCTGAACGGCGAGCAGGAGGCGACGTTCGAGGTGCCGGGCCCGGTCCGCGTCACCGACATGTCGGGCACGACCACCGAGCTCGAGCCCGAGGGCGGCAAGATCACGGTCACGCTGGGAGCGTCGCCGATCTTCATCTCCACGGATGTCGCCGCTGACTGACGGCCAGGCACCCGAGCCCGCCGCCGCGGAGGCGTCCGGACGCCGCTCCTCCGTGATCGCGCCCGTCGCGCTCGGCGCGCTGCTGCTCGTCGCGACGGTTGTGCTCGGCAGCGTCGCGTGGGCCACGGGCCGGGAGCCCATCCCTCGGGAGCTCGCACCGCGGCCCGCGCCGTCGGCGACCCCCGCGCCGGATGCCGAGCCGGCGCCCGCCGCGGACCAGCCCATCCCCGTGCTGACCGCGGTCGACGCCACGCCCCAGCAGTGGACCCGAGCCGCGGAGACCGACCTCGCCGACGTCGACGTCGTCGCCGGTGGCGCGGCCCACGGGCAGTTCTCGCTCCACGTCAACGCGCCCCGGGTCGAGAAGGTGACGGATGCCGCCCGCGTCGCCGTCTCGGTCCCCGGCGCCGGCACGTACCGGCTGTCCGCGGCGGTGCGCTCCCTCACCGCGCAGCCCGCGCCCGTCGAGGCGGCGCTCGACATCGGCGAGGACCGGATCGAGCTGCCACCGCTCAGCGCGCGGTGGCAGACCGTCGCGCACGAGTTCCAAGTGCCCGAGGGCGTCCGATCCGTCGTCCTGCGCGTGCGTGTCACGGGCGCCGTCGCCGGGCTCGGGATCGACGACCTCGTTGTGCATCGGACGGAGAAGCCCGACGTCAACCTGGTGCCGAACCCCTCGTTCGAATCGCTGTTCACCGGCGGCGGCATCGTGAACCGCACGCTCGTTGTGCCGACCCAGGGCGCGACACTCGCGCTCGACATGGCGCGCGGCGCCGCGCACTGGCGGATCGCGGATGCGCGCACGAAGCGCCCGGTCGCGGAGGGCAGCGCCACCCTCGGCGAGGGCGCCACGGCGGTGCCGCTTCCCGACCTGCCGCAGGGCTACTTCACGCTCACGGTGACCGACGCGGCGGGGACGTCGGCGTCCGCGCCGATCGGCGTGCTCGCCGGAGCGGATCGCCTCGCGCCCGACGGCCGCTTCGGCGTCGCCGCGCACCTGCTCGCGCCCACCAACAAGGGCGCCGCCGACGCGATCGCGAGCCTCGGCTTCGGCGCCGCCCGGCACAGCGTGACGTGGGGAGTGTCCGAGCTCTCACCGGGGGTGTACGCGTTCCCGGATGAGCTCGAGGCCCGCTTCGCCGAGCTCGGCGCGCAGGAGACCGACCTGCTGGGAATCGTCAACTACGGCAACGAGCTCTACGACAAGGGACGCACGCCCTCGACGGCCGCGGGGGTGCGCGCCTTCGGCCAGTACGCCGGCTACGTCGCGACGCACTTCGACCTCGTCGGACTCGAGGTGTTCAACGAGTTCGACAACCTGCGCTTCAACACGGGGGAGTGCGGCCCCGCCGCGCGCTGCTACGCGCCGCTCGTCGACGCCGTCGCGAAGAGCGTGCGCGCCGCGGATCCCGAGCTGCCGATCGTCGTCGGCGGCATCTCCACCTACGACGGCGAATGGTTCGACGACCTCTGGAAGCGCGGGGCGCTCGACGACACCGACGTCATGAGCTTCCATCCCTACAACGCGTGGGACTCACCCGAGAAGGTCGGCTCGTTCGTCGCCGACGCCCGCAAGGGGATGCGCGCGGCCGGCGCCGAGCGGCCGATCTGGATCACCGAGCTCGGCTGGACGACGGGCGACGAGCGCGGCGACGGGCTCGACGCGTGGCAGCAGGCCGCCTACCTCGTCCGCGCGCAGACCGCGGCGCTCGGCGCCGGCGCCGAGCGCCTGTTCTGGTACGACCTCGTCAACGACACCGTCGATCCGGTCTCGCACGAGGGCAACTTCGGCCTCTTCTCCCAGCGCAAGACCGGCGCATCCGCCCTGCAGCCGAAGCCGGCCGCCTTCGCGCAGGCGCTGCTCATCCAGTCGGTCGGCGGGCGCACGGCCCACGGCCGGGACGACACGGGCGCCGGCGTCTGGTCGTATCGCTTCGGCGAGGGCGATCCGGTGCGGATCGCCTGGTCGACCGCGGGGGACGAGACCGTCCGGTACCCGGCGAAGGGCCCCGTGCGGATGACGCGGATCGACGGCACCGCGACGACGCTGACGCCCACGGACGGTCACGTGACGGTCGCGCTGACCGCCGATCCGGTCATCCTGTCGGGCACATCCGCCGCGCAGTGACGGCCCGCTGAGAGGGAATCCCCCGGAACCCTTCGTAGGCTAGGGGGCATGCCGTCCCCCCACGCATCCTCCGAACCCGCCCCCAGCCGTCGCGCGCGCCGCGAGGCGATGGCGCGCGAGGAGGCATCCGGTGCCGCACGCACCCAGGTGATCGACGTGCCGGGATACGAGGCGCCGACCCCGCCCCGCGCCGTGGACGAGCGGGGAGCGGATGACGCCGCGCGTCGCCGCCGCAGGATCCGCAAGGGCATCATCATCGGCCTCATCGTGCTGCTCGTCGCGGGCGCGTGGCTCGCGGTGCGCGCGCTGATCGTGAAGTCCGAGGTCGAGGCCGCCCAGCGGGTCATCGAGCACGTGCAGGACGGCGGCACGCTCGAGGTGTCGGTGCCGATCCTGGGCGAGCACGCCGCCAACGCGGCGAGCGTGTCGGTCGATCCCGTGTGGCGCATCGCCGAGTTCATCCCGTGGGCAGGAGACAACCTGCGCGGCGTGCGCCTCGCCGCCGAGTCGCTGGACGTGCTGACCAACAAGCTCGCGGTGCCCGTGCTCGCGGCGCGCTCGGGCGAGAGCCAGGAGCCCATCCTGCAGAAGCTCGTGCCCGTCATCGAGGACAACGGCGACAAGCTCACCAGCCTCGCCGCCGACGTCGCCGGCATCCAGCAGTCGGGTGCCCTGATCGGCCCCGTCCGCGCGGGTGTCGAGCAGGTCAACCAGGTCATGTCGATCGCGGGACCGCTCGCCGAGTTCGGCCCCGAGCTCCTCGGCGCCAACGGCCCGCGCAACTACCTGCTCGTCTTCCAGAACAACGCCGAGTCGGTGGGCCTCGGCGGCTCGGCCGCCTCGCAGACGCTCGTGCGCGCCGAGGGCGGGGCGATCGACATCACCACGCAGGCGAGCAGCGCCGACTACCAGGAGTTCGTGCCCGTCGACGTCGACGTCGACCAGAGCGCGATCGACCTGTACAGCGACTACCTGCTCCACCACATCAACACCTCGTCGAGTCGCCCCGACTTCCCCACCATGGCGAAGATCACCACGGCCTTCTGGCAGCGCGACATCGCTCCGGATCAGATCGACGGCGTGATCTCGATCGACCCGATCGCGCTCGGCAAGATCCTCGTCGCGACCGGGCCGATCCAGCTCTCCACCGGCGACACCATGACGAGCGACAACGCCGTGCAGCTGCTGCTGAGCGACGTCTACAGCCGCTGGAACAGCTACGAGAGCCCCGAGATCGTCGACCAGTTCTTCGCCAGCGTCGCCGAGCAGGTCTTCGGCAAGCTCTCCTCCGGCGACTTCGCCCCCCAGGCGATGGCCTCGGCCGTGCGCGACGGCATCAACGGCGGCAACATCCTGTTCTGGAGCGCCAACGGCGACGTGCAGGAGCAGATCGCCGACGAGCGCGTCGCGGGCATCCTGCCGACCGACAACGAGGAGGAGACCGCCGTCGGCGTCTTCTTCCGCGACGAGTCGGCGTCGAAGATCGACTACTACATGAAGTCGAACATCGACGTCACGCAGACCTGCGAGGCGAACACGAGCCGCTTCGACGTGCAGACGACGCTCCACCTCGACATCGACCAGGCGGCGGCCGAGGCGCTTCCCGACTACGTCAAGAGCGGCAACCCGAACTGGAGCCCGACGACGTTCCGCACCCAGGTGTACGTCTACGGCCCTCCCGGCACGACGATCGAGTCGGTCGCCGTGGAGGGCGAGGAGGTCGCGCTCAAGCGCGACGACGTCGTCGACCTGGGGCGCCCCGTCGCCTGGTTCGAGACGTACCTCAACCCGAGCGAGCTCGCCAAGGTGACGGCGACGTTCGTCGGCGAGGGGGAGTTCGGCCCCCTCTCGCTGCGCAGCACGCCGATGGTGCAGGCGACCACGGGTACGCTCGCTGGATGTGAGTAGGGCGCAGGCCCACCGGAGGCGGCCACTCGCCGACCCGGGCACCCGTGCACGTGGTCCTGGGCACGCTCCCAGCGGAGGGGTAGACTTCCTCCGGTCTGTCTTATGCCACGTGCGATGGAATTGGGGGAACGTTGACGACTGACATCGCGCGAACCTCGACCCAGCGGGACGAGGACGGGGCATCCGGACTCGAGGACGCCGCGCGGCGCTCCGCGGATGATGCCGGGTCGAGCAGCGAGGTCGCCGGCAAGCCAACGATCGTGACGTCTCCCACCCACGCGTTCGACTGGCGGCGCCGGTACGCGAACGCCCTGCGCATCACCGACTTCGTGACCATCCTGGTCGTCGTCTTCGGGGCGCAGATCTGGTGGCTCGGCCTGCACGCCTCGATCCCGGGGCAGATCGGCATCCTGCCGTCGTCGTACACGCTGTTCTCGGTGCTGCTGACCCTCGTCTGGTACGTCTCGCTGTCGTTCCACGACACCCGCACCGACCGCGTCATCGGCGTCGGCGCGACGGAGTACAAGCGCGTCTTCGATGCGAGCTTCAAGCTGTTCGGCGCCGTCGCGATCATCGCGTTCCTCGCGCAGATCAGCATCGCCCGCGGCTATCTGCTGCTCGCCTTCCCCATCGGCGTGCTCGCGCTGTTCGCCGAGCGGTGGGTCTGGCGCCGCTGGCTCGGCCGCCGTCGCCGCGCCGGCGCGTACTCCGCGCGGGTTGTGCTCGTCGGCTCCGAGCGCTCGGTGCTGCACCTCGCGCGCGAGCTCGAGCGGGCGCCCGCCGCGGGCTACACCGTCGTCGGCGCGTGCCTTCCCACGGGCCGGGTCTCCGACACGGTGCGCGGAAGCAACGTCCCCGTGCTCGGCAACGTCAACGCCATCGAGCGGGCTCTGGCGGTCTCGGGCGCCGACACCGTCGTGATCACCAGCACCGACGAGATCGGCGCCGACCGCGTCAAGAAGATCTCCTGGACGCTCGAGGCCGGGCGGCAGCACCTCGTGCTCGCCCCGAGCATCACCGACATCGCAGGCCCCCGCATCCACATGCGCCCGGCATCCGGCGTCCCCCTGATGCACGTCGAGACGCCGCGCTTCTCGTCGGGTCAGCGCTTCGTCAAGCGCACGATGGATCTGCTCGGCGCGACGAGCCTCGTCATCCTGCTCAGCCCCGTGATGCTGCTGCTCGCGCTCATCGTGAAGTTCACGTCGTCGGGCCCGATCATCTACCGGCAGCCGCGCGTCGGCCGTCACGGCCGCACGTTCGACATGCTGAAGTTCCGCTCCATGGTGGTCGACGCCGACAAGCAGCTCGAGTCGCTGCTCGACCTGCAGGACATGGGCAACACCGTGCAGTTCAAGATGCGCAACGACCCGCGTGTGACGCCCGTCGGCCGGATCATGCGCAAGTACAGCCTCGACGAGCTGCCGCAGCTGCTGAACGTCGTCGGCGGATCCATGTCGCTCGTCGGGCCGCGTCCGCCCATCCAGCGCGAGGTCGACCAGTACGACGACCACGTGCACCGCCGCTTCCTCGTCAAGCCGGGGATCACGGGACTGTGGCAGGTCTCCGGCCGCTCGTCCCTGTCGTGGGACGACAGCGTGCGCCTCGACCTCTCCTACGTCGAGAACTGGAGCGTGATGGGCGACATCATCATCCTGTTCAAGACGTTCCGCGCCGCGCTGCTGCCCGGCGACACCGTCGCCTGATCGCCGCGGTTGCTGAGCGAGCCCGCGAGCTGCCCGGTTGCTGAGCGAGCTTGCGAGCCGAAGCGACCGCGTTGTGCCGCCCCGCCGGTTGCTGAGCGAGCCTGCGAGCCGAAGCGACCGCGTCGTGCCCGGCCGCCGGTTGCTGAGCGAGCCCGCGAGCCCCCCGGTTGCTGAGCGAGCCTGCGAGCCGAAGCGATCGCGTTGTGCCGGCCGCCGGTTGCTGAGCGAGCCTGCGAGCCGAAGCGACCGCGTTGTGCCCGGCCGCCGGTTGCTGAGCGAGCCTGCGAGCCGAAGCGACCGCGTTGTGCCCGGCCGCCGGTTGCTGAGCGAGCTTGCGAGCCGAAGCGACCGCCTCGCGCGACGGGCAGTTCTCTCCCGCTGAGCGGGTATCGGATCCACGCATCCCCTGTCACAATTGCCGCGAGGCATCCGCAGCTGCGGACGCACCGATCCCATTTGGAGGGGAAATCATGGGCTTCGACGATCTCGTGAACCAGGGCAAGGAACTCTTCGAGCAGAACAAGGACAAGCTGCAGGATGCCCTGCAGAGCGCCGAGGCCGAGGGCGTCAGCGACACGGTCCTCGACAAGGTCACCGACTTCGCTAAGGGTGTCCTGCCGGACGACCTCGACGGCCAGATCGACCAGATCCGCGACAACGTCGACGGCGCCGTCGGCGACAAGTAAGCGCGAATCACCTCGAGGCCCTCGCCCCCGATCCGGGGGTGAGGGCCTCGTCGCGTGTCGCCAGGCGTCCAGGGGATGGCCAGGTAACGAACAGGTAACGCCCACGGCGCGTGCACGCTCCTCCCATGGCCTGAGCACGACTCGTCCAGGAGCAGGGGAGACGGTGGAGGGTCTGTGTTCGTCGCGGGCGCCACCCGAAGGCGCCACGCGGACGTGCGGCCGCTACCCGAAGCGGGCCGCCGACGAGCGTGCACGGGCGTACCCGACCCGAAGCAAAGGCATGTCGCAGAACCACACTGATACACCCCTGCTCACCCCGTTCCCCCGCGCGAACCACCTCAGCCTGCTGCGCCGCGAGCGTGGCATCCGTCGCCGTCGTCGCCTCATCGGCGTCGCCGCCGGCCTCGGCATCGTGGTCTCGGGCGGTGTCGCTGTCTCGGCCGCCGTGCCGCAGCACACGCGCACGGTGACCGTCGCCGCGGAGGACCCCCAGGCCGTCGAACTCGCGCAGACCGCGCTCGAGCGCGCCGAGTCGGCGCTCGACGAGGCCCACGAGGGCGTCGACACCGCACCCCTCGAGAAGCGCGTCGACAAGCTGAGCGACTACGAGCGGATGCCCGCGGTCGTCGTGAAGGGCGAGGCCCGCGAGACCGAGGAGATCAGCGAGGAGATCGTCGCGCAGACAGCCGCCCTCGAGGAGGCCGACGCCGAGGCCGCCCGCAAGGCGGAGGAAGAGCGCAAGGCCGCCGAGGAGGCTGCCCGCAAGGCCGAGGAGGAGCGCAAGGCCGCCGAGGCCGCCGCCGCCGCGAACACGCCCGCCGCCGCGCAGGCGACCGCCTCGGCGATGGCCGCCGAGCGCTACGGCTGGGGAGCCGACCAGTTCGGCTGCCTCGTGTCGCTCTGGAACAAGGAGTCGGGCTGGAACTACCAGGCCTCGAACCCCTCGAGCGGTGCGTACGGCATCCCGCAGTCGCTTCCCGGCAGCAAGATGGCGACGGTCGGCGCCGACTGGCAGACCAACGCCACCACGCAGATCGCCTGGGGCCTCGACTACATCTCCCGCGCCTACGGCACCCCGTGCGCCGCGTGGGGCCACTCGCAGGCGGTCAACTGGTACTGATCCGCTGCGTGCCGCGCCAGGAGATCCGGCCGCGCGAGGATGTTTCGCCCCTGATTCATCCTGCGCCGGCCGGATCTCCTGTTTTCGTGGACGGTCGCGGCCCCGTCCGCAGATCCTGCGCCGGATGATCCGGTCTCCCGAGGATGTTTCGCGCCGATTCATCCTGCGCTGGCTGGATCTCCTCGTTTCGTGGATGATCACGGCCCCGCCCGGACATCACACGCACGGACCCTGCGCCGGATGATCCAGCCTTCCGAGGACGTTTCGCGCCGATTCATCCTGCGCCGGCTGGATCTCCTGTTTTCGCGGTGGTGCTCAGGCCGCCTTGTGCAGGCCCTGCGCGATCGCCCGCAGGATCAGCTCCTGCACCTCGGGCCAGTGGTCCATGATCTGCGCGTACGTGACGCGGATCACCGTGTAGCCATGAAGGCGCAGGATCGCGTCGTGCGCGTTGTCGGATGCGCGCTGCGCGCCGACATGGTGACCACCGTCCGCCTGCAGCACGAGGCGGTCGCCGATCAGCACGTCGACTCGATGGCCGTAGAGCCACACCTGGCAGCGGATCGGCAGGTCCAGCCACCTCAGCCGCGTGACGATGAAGGTCTCGAGACCGGAGTCGCGGAACGGCGACACCTCGGCGAGCAGTCGGCGCGCCGCGGGACGCAACGCGAACCGGGAGAACGAGTCGCGGTCGACGAGCCCCTTGTTGAAGGCGGAGTCCCATGTCGCGAGCGCCCGCTCGTGCGGCTGGCACTCCGCGATGATCGCCAGGACGTTCTCGATCGGGTCCTCGAGCGCATCCGGATCGCGCGGGATGAGCGGCTTGGACCAGTGCACGAGCGACTGCGTCACTGCCACGGAGCCCGCATGCGGCGAGGCGGCGACGTGATAGACGTGCGGATCGGCGGGGTCGACGTACGTCCACAGCCCAAGACGCGCCGCCTGTGTGATGCAGGTGACGACGATCCCCAGCTTGGCGGCGCCGGCGAGGATCGGATCGACGCCGCCGATCGCGATCCACGTCCGTCGGAACCGGGTGGCCCGGCCCGCGGCGACGGCGCGGGCGATCGTGTGCGCCGAGAACCCGGCCTCGCGCAGTGCTCGTGTCCGCACGATCCCGCCCCGTGCGGCGATGTACTCGATGAGATCCATGTCCGAATCGTGGCGCGAAGCCCGATCCGGATCGCGCGTCGGGCCAAGATGTGGAGCGATTCGCGCGCGTTCCTCGTTGTGGACGAACCTCCGCTCCGCCCAGGCGGGGATGCGCACATCCCGAAGCGAGGAGATCCGGCGAAGAGAGGACATCCGGCCCTCCGGGGATCCTGCCGCGAGCGGATCTCCTCTGTTCGGTGCGCGTGCATCCTGCGCACATCCCGAAACGAGGAGATCCGGCGAGCGGAGGACATCCGGGGTTCCGGGTCTCCTGGCGCGGCCGGATCTCCGCTGCTCGCTCGAGCGCATCCTGCGTGCGATCGAAACGAGGAGATCCGGCGAGGAGAGGACATCCGGGTCGCCGAATCTCCTGCCGCGAGCAGATCTCCTCTGTTCGGTGCGCGTGCATCCTGCGTGGCGCCGAAACGAGGAGATCCGGCGAGGAGAGGATGTTCGGGGCGCGGTTCCTCCTCGGGACGCCGGATGTCCTCTGTAGCAGCGAGCGGATCCGCGGATCGCTCCGGATGTGCACCCTGGGAAGGTGCCCAACGGGACTCGGCGAGCCGCGCGGTTCCGCGGATCGGGGCGCGACACGCCCGGGTTGCCGATACGACCCCGGGGATGGCAGAATAGACAAGTTCCACATTTCCGCGTGCGCTCCCCAAGGGAGGACTGCGCGGGATCACTGCCAGGGCAGTGCACAGACCACAGTCTGGGCCGCGGGCAGGAGAACGAAATCACACACCACTGCGCAGGGGCTATCTCTGTGCGCGTGGACTGACATGTGAAAACTGGCCCGAAGGGTTTCCGGAGGGTACGTGCGTCCAATGCCCCAGAGGTATGACGCGTGAAGAGAGATGAGCAGACAAATGGCGGGACAGAAGATCCGCATTCGCCTGAAGTCGTATGACCACGAGATCATCGACTCGTCGGCGCGCAAGATCGTCGACACGGTGACCCGAGCGGGCGCCCAGGTCGTCGGCCCGGTGCCGCTTCCGACCGAGAAGAACGTGATCGCCGTGATCCGTTCGCCCCACAAGTACAAGGACAGCCGCGAGCACTTCGAGATGCGCACGCACAAGCGCCTCATCGACATCGTGGACCCGACGCCGAAGGCCGTCGACTCGCTCATGCGTCTCGACCTCCCGGCCGACGTCAACATCGAGATCAAGCTCTGAGGGCGGGTTCGACATGGCTGACATCAACAACAAGATTTCGAAGGGCCTGCTGGGCACCAAGCTCGGCATGACCCAGGTCTGGAACGAGAACGGCAAGCTCATCCCCGTCACGGTGATCGAGCTCGCGCCGAACGTGGTCACCCAGGTCCGCACGGCGGAGAAGGACGGCTACTCGGCCATCCAGATCGCCGCCGGCGCCATCGACCCGCGCAAGGTGAACAAGCCGCTCTCGGGCCACTTCGAGGCTGCCGGCGTCACGCCGCGCCGCCACCTCGCGGAGATCCGCACCGCCGACGCCGCCGAGTACGCACTCGGTCAGGAGCTGACGGTCGACGGCACCTTCGAGGCCGGCCAGCTCGTCGACGTCGTCGGCACGAGCAAGGGCAAGGGCACCGCCGGTGTCATGAAGCGCCACAACTTCAAGGGCGTCTCGGCTTCGCACGGTGCACACCGCAACCACCGCAAGCCCGGTTCGATCGGCGCATCGTCGACCCCGAGCCGCGTCTTCAAGGGAATGCGCATGGCCGGCCGTATGGGCGCCGAGCGCGTGACCGTCCTCAACCTCACGGTTCACGCCGTCGACGCCGAGAAGGGTCTGCTGCTCGTCAAGGGCGCCGTCCCCGGCGCGCGCGGCCGCACCGTGTACGTCCGCAACGCAGTGAAGGGGGCCTGAGTTAGATGGCTGACTCGACTCTCGCTCTGGACGTCCTGGGCACTGACGGCAAGAAGGTCGGCTCCGTCGACCTGCCCGCCTCGGTGTTCGACGCCAAGACGAACATCCCGCTGATCCACCAGGTCGTCGTCGCGCAGCTCGCGGCGGCTCGCCAGGGCACCCACTCGACCAAGCGTCGCGGTGAGGTCTCGGGCGCCGGCCGCAAGCCCTTCAAGCAGAAGGGCACGGGTAACGCCCGTCAGGGCTCGATCCGTGCGCCGCACATGACCGGCGGTGGCATCGTCCACGGCCCGAAGCCGCGCGACTACTCGCAGCGCACCCCCAAGAAGATGATCGCCGCCGCCCTCGCGGGCGCGCTCAGCGACCGCTTCCGGGGCGAGCGCATCCACGTCGTCGAGTCGTTCGGTGTGACCGAGCCCTCGACGAAGGCCGCGGCCTCCTTCCTCGCGACGGTGTCCCCTGCCAAGAACGTGCTCGTCGTGCTCGACCGCGAGGACGACTTCGGCTACCTCAGCGTGCGCAACCTCGGTTACGTCCACGTCCTGATGGCCGACCAGCTCAACGCCTACGACGTGCTCGTCTCGGACGACATCGTCTTCACCAAGGCCGCCATCGACGCGTTCATCGCGCAGAAGGTCGGCGCCACTGAGGAGGTCTCCGCATGACCGCCGTCCAGAAGGACCCGCGCGACGTCATCCTGAAGCCCGTCGTCTCGGAGAAGAGCTACGGCCTGATCGACGAGGGCAAGTACACGTTCATCGTGGACCCCCGTTCGAACAAGACGGAGATCAAGCTCGCCATCGAGAAGATCTTCGGCGTGCAGGTGGCTTCGGTCAACACGATCAACCGCGTCGGCAAGGCCCGCCGCACCCGCTTCGGCACCGGCAAGCGCAAGGACACCAAGCGCGCCATCGTGACGCTCAAGTCGGGCACCATCGACATCTTCACGGCAGTCGGCTGACGGTCGGGGAGGAAGAGAGAACATGGCTATTCGCAACTACAAGCCCACGACCCCCGGTCGCCGCGGCTCGTCGGTGGCCGACTTCGCCGAGATCACCCGATCGACGCCTGAGAAGTCGCTGCTCCGTCCGCTGAGCAAGACCGGTGGCCGCAACAACCAGGGCCGCATCACGACCCGTCACATCGGTGGTGGCCACAAGCGCCAGTACCGCGTGATCGACTTCCGTCGCAACGACAAGGACGGCGTCGACGCCAAGGTCGCGCACATCGAGTACGACCCGAACCGCACGGCGCGCATCGCGCTCCTGCACTACGTGGACGGCACGAAGCGCTACATCCTCGCGCCGAACAAGCTGCAGCAGGGCGACGTCGTCGAGTCTGGTCCGAACGCGGACATCAAGCCCGGCAACAACCTGCCGCTGCGCAACATCCCGACGGGTACCGTCATCCACGCCATCGAGCTCCGCCCCGGCGGCGGCGCGAAGATGGCTCGTTCGGCGGGCGCCTCGGTGCGTCTCGTCGCGAAGGACGGCCCCTACGCTCAGCTGCGCCTCCCCTCGGGCGAGGTCCGCAACGTCGACGCGCGCTGCCGCGCGACGATCGGCGAGGTCGGCAACGCCGAGCAGTCGAACATCAACTGGGGCAAGGCCGGCCGCAACCGCTGGAAGGGCATCCGCCCGACCGTCCGCGGTGTCGCCATGAACCCGGTCGACCACCCGCACGGTGGTGGTGAGGGCAAGACGTCCGGTGGACGTCACCCCGTCTCCCCGTGGGGCCAGGCTGAGGGCCGCACCCGTCACGCCAACAAGGAAAGCGACAAGCTCATCGTGCGTCGCCGTAACGCCGGCAAGAAGCGCAAGTAGGAGTAAAGAAGATGCCCCGCAGTCTGAAGAAGGGCCCCTTCGTCGACGAGCACCTGCTGCGCAAGGTTGTCTCGCAGAACGAAGCCGGCACCAAGAACGTCATCAAGACGTGGTCGCGCCGCTCGATGATCATCCCCGCAATGCTGGGACACACCATCGCGGTTCACGACGGTCGCAAGCACATCCCCGTGTTCGTCACGGAGACGCTTGTCGGCCACAAGCTGGGCGAGTTCGCGCCCACCCGCACCTTCCGCGGCCATGAGAAGGACGACAAGAAGGGCCGTCGCCGCTAAGGCGACTGAGGAGGAGAGAGAAATGGTGGAGTCCATCGCACGTGTGCGACACATCCGCGTGACCCCTCAGAAGGCTCGTCGCGTCATCGCGCTCATCAAGGGCAAGCAGGCCGAAGAGGCCCTCGCCATCCTGAAGTTCGCGCCGCAGACGGCTTCCGAGCCGATCTTCAAGCTTGTGGAGTCGGCCATGGCCAACGCCCAGGTGAAGGCCGACAAGGACGGCGAGTACCTGAACTCGCAGGACCTGTTCGTCAAGAACGCCTATGTGGACGAGGGCACGACGCTGAAGCGTTTCCGCCCCCGCGCACAGGGCCGCGCGTTCCAGATCAAGAAGCGCACGAGCCACATCACGGTCGTGCTCTCGACGCCGGAGGTCGCTGAGACCGCTGCCGGCGACAAGAAGAAGGCGAGCAACTAATGGGTCAGAAGGTCAACCCGTACGGCTTCCGCCTCGGCATCACCACCGATCACGTTTCGCGCTGGTTCGCGGACTCGACGAAGCCTGGTCAGCGTTACGCCGACTACGTGGCCGAGGACATCCGCATCCGCAAGCTGCTGCAGACGAACCTCGACCGTGCCGGCGTCAGCCGCATCGAGATCGAGCGCACTCGTGACCGCGTCCGCGTCGACATCCACACCGCCCGCCCGGGCATCGTGATCGGTCGTCGTGGCGCGGAGGCCGAGCGCATCCGCGGCGAGCTCGAGAAGCTCACCGGCAAGCAGATCCAGCTGAACATCCTCGAGGTGAAGAACCCCGAGGCCGACGCTCAGCTCGTCGCCCAGGGCGTCGCCGAGCAGCTCAGCGCCCGCGTGGCCTTCCGCCGCGCGATGCGCAAGGGCCTGCAGGGTGCCCAGCGCGCCGGCGCCAAGGGCGTCCGGATCCAGGTCTCGGGCCGCCTCGGCGGCGCGGAGATGTCGCGTTCGGAGTTCTACCGCGAGGGTCGTGTGCCGCTGCACACGCTGCGCGCGAACATCGACTACGGCTTCTACGAGGCCAAGACCACCTTCGGCCGCATCGGCGTGAAGGTCTGGATCTACAAGGGCGATCTCACCAACAAGGAACTCGCGCGCGAGCAGGCCAACATGAAGCCCGCCCGTGACCGCGACCGTGGCGGCCGCCGTGGCCCGCGTCGTGACGACGCTCAGGCACCGGTGGCGGAAGGAGCTTCGGCGTAATGCTCATCCCCCGCAAGGTCAAGTACCGCAAGCAGCACCACCCCAAGCGTGATGGTGCGGCCACCGGTGGCACGAAGGTCTCCTTCGGCGAGTTCGGCATCCAGGCCCTCACCCCCGCGTACGTGACGAACCGTCAGATCGAGTCCGCTCGTATCGCCATGACGCGTCACATCAAGCGTGGCGGAAAGGTGTGGATCAACATCTACCCCGACCGTCCGCTCACGAAGAAGCCCGCCGAGACCCGCATGGGTTCCGGTAAGGGTTCGCCGGAGTGGTGGGTCGCCAACGTCAAGCCGGGTCGCGTCCTCTTCGAGGTCGCCGGTGTCAACGAGCAGCTCGCTCGTGAGGCCCTGACCCGTGCCATTCACAAGCTGCCTCTGAAGGCACGCATCATCAAGCGCGAGGAGGGCGACGCGTAATGGCGATCGGCACCAAGGAGCTCGCCACGAGCGAGCTCGACACGTTCGAGGACCAGCGCCTCGTCGAGGAGCTGCGCAAGGCCAAGGAAGAGCTGTTCAACCTGCGATTCCAGTCGGCCACCGGCCAGCTCGAGAGCCACGGCCGCATCCGCGCCGTGAAGCGCGACATCGCGCGTCTCTACACCGTGATCCGCGAGCGCGAGCTGGGCATCCGTGCCACGCCCGCTCCGGTCGAGGTGAAGGCCAAGAAGAGCAAGGCGAAGAAGTCGGACGAGACTCCGGCCGCCGAAGGAGAGGCTGAGTGATGGCCACCGAGAAGAAGGCTGTGGAGCACGCCGAGCACGACGTGCGCGACGCCGACGCCCGTGGTTACCGCAAGTCGGTCCGCGGCTACGTCGTGAGCGACAAGATGGACAAGACGATCGTCGTCGAGGTCGAGGACCGCGTTAAGCACCCCCTCTACGGCAAGGTCATCCGTCGCACGAGCAAGCTCAAGGCGCACGACGAGAACAACACCGCCGGCATCGGCGACCTCGTCCTCATCAACGAGACCCGTCCGCTCAGCGCCACCAAGCGCTGGCGTCTGGTTGAGATCCTGGAGAAGGCCAAGTGATCCAGACTGAGTCCCGCCTCAAGGTCGCCGACAACACCGGCGCGAAGGAGCTGCTCACCATCCGCGTTCTCGGTGGTTCGAACCGCCGTTACGCGGGCGTGGGCGACACCATCGTCGCGACGGTCAAGGACGCGATCCCGGGCGGCAACGTCAAGAAGGGCGACGTCGTCAAGGCGGTCGTCGTCCGCACCGTGAAGCAGACGCGCCGTTCTGACGGCTCGTACATCAAGTTCGACGAGAACGCCGCCGTCATCCTGAAGAACGACGGGGAGCCCCGCGGCACCCGCATCTTCGGCCCGGTCGGCCGCGAGCTTCGTGACCGCAAGTTCATGAAGATCGTCTCGCTCGCCCCGGAGGTGCTGTAACCCATGGCGAAGATCAAGAAGGGTGACCTGGTCCAGGTCATCACCGGAGCCAAGCAGGACCGCGGCGGAGACCGCGGCAAGCAGGGCAAGGTCCTCGAGGTCATCGACGGCGGCCAGCGTGTCGTCGTCGAGGGCGTCAACTACATCACGAAGCACAACCGGATCGGCCAGACGCAGCGCGGCACGAAGACCGGTGGCATCGAGACGTACGAGGCCCCCATCCACATTTCCAACGTCGCGCTCGTCGACCCCGACTCGAAGAAGCCGACCCGCGTCGGCTTCCGCGTGGAGGAGCAGGTCAAGGACGGCGTCAAGAAGACTGTTCGCGTTCGCGTCGCGAAGAAGTCTGGTAAGGACATCTGACAGTGAGCACCATTGACGCGCAGGCTGGCAAAATCCAGCCGCGCCTGAAGCAGGTCTACCGCGACCAGATCCGTCAGAAGCTGCAGGACGAGTTCGGCTACGAGAACGTCATGCAGATCCCTGGCCTGGTCAAGGTCGTCGTCAACACCGGTGTCGGCGAGGCAGCTCGCGACTCCAAGGTCATCGAGGGTGCGGTCGCCGACCTCACCGCGATCACGGGTCAGAAGCCCGTCGTCACCAAGGCGAAGAAGTCGATCGCGCAGTTCAAGCTGCGTGAGGGCCAGGCCATCGGCGCGCACGTCACCCTCCGCGGTGACCGCGCGTGGGAGTTCGTGGACCGCCTCGTCTCGCTCGCCCTGCCCCGCATCCGCGACTTCCGCGGTCTGTCGGGCAAGCAGTTCGACGGCAACGGCAACTACACCTTCGGTCTCCAGGAGCAGTCGGTGTTCCACGAGATCAACCAGGACAAGATCGACCGCGTCCGCGGTTTCGACATCACCGTCGTGACCACGGCGAAGACGGATGACGAGGGCCGCGCGCTTCTCCGTCACCTCGGCTTCCCGTTCCGCAACGAGGACCAGCAGGCCTGAGCCGACTCACAGGTCGGTCTGCGGTAAGATCGAGCGTTTGTGCGTTTCGACTCGCTTCGCTCGCTCAACGAACAGGGGAGTGGGGAGACCTTCTCCACTCCCCTTGTTCGTTGGGCGAGGGAGCGAAGCGACCGAGTCGAAACGCGGCCACAACTGAATACGGATCATTCAGTGAAGGTCGTCTGTCGTGTAACGGCAGCCGAAACCTCATGAAAAAAGGACAAGTCATATGACCATGACAGACCCGGTCGCAGACATGCTGACCCGTCTGCGCAATGCGAACTCGGCGCACCACGACTCCGTGTCGCTGCCGTCGAGCAAGCTCAAGACGCACATCGCGGAGATCCTCAAGCGCGAGGGCTACATCGCCTCGTGGGAGGAGACCGACGCTCGTGTCGGCAAGACCCTCACGATGACGCTGAAGTACGGCCCGAACCGCGAGCGGTCGATCGCCGGCATCAAGCGCGTCTCGAAGCCCGGCCTCCGCGTGTACGCGAAGTCGACCGAGCTCCCCAAGGTCCTCGGTGGCCTGGGTGTCGCCATCCTGTCCACCTCCTCCGGTCTTCTCACCGACCGTCAGGCTGAGCAGAAGGGCGTGGGCGGAGAAGTTCTCGCCTACGTGTGGTGATCACTCATGTCGCGTATTGGACGTCTTCCCATTGACATCCCCGCCGGCGTCACTGTGACGGTCGACGGGCAGCAGGTTGCCGTGAAGGGCCCCAAGGGCGAGCTGTCGCTCACCGTGGCCAAGCCCCTCGAGGTCAAGGTCGAGGAGAACCAGGTTCTCGTCACCCGCCCCGACGACGAGCGCGAGTCGCGTTCGCTGCACGGGCTCACGCGCACCCTGATCAACAACAACATCATCGGCGTGACCGAGGGCTACACCAAGGGCCTCGAGGTCGTCGGCACCGGTTACCGCGTGGCGCAGAAGGGCTCGGCTGTCGAGTTCGCTCTGGGCTTCTCGCACCCCGTCACCGTCGAGCCGCCGGCCGGCATCACGCTCACCGTCGAGGGCAACAACAAGCTCACCGTGAGCGGCATCGACAAGCAGGCCGTCGGTGAGACCGCCGCCAACATCCGCAAGATCCGCAAGCCTGAGCCGTACAAGGGCAAGGGTGTCCGCTACGCGGGCGAGGTCGTGCGTCGCAAGGCCGGAAAGGCTGGTAAGTAATCATGGCTGTGAAGTCGAAGTCCGCCGCGCGTTCGCGCCGCCACGCTCGCCTTCGCAAGAAGGTCGTCGGCACCGAGGTCCGTCCTCGTCTCGTCGTGACCCGTTCGGCCCGCCACGTCTTCGTGCAGCTGGTCGACGACAGCAAGGGCCACACCGTGGCCTCTGCCTCGACGCTCGAGACCGACCTGCGCGGTTTCGAGGGTGACAAGACCGCGAAGGCCCGCAAGGTCGGCGAGCTCCTCGCCGAGCGCGCCAAGGCCGCCGGTTTCACCGACGTCGTGTTCGACCGCGGTGGCAACCGCTACGCGGGACGTGTCGCGGCGATCGCCGACGGCGCCCGCGAAGGGGGGCTGAACCTGTGAGTGACAACAAGGAGACCGAAGTGACCACCGAGGCCCCCGAGGCCGGCGCCGAGCAGGCGCAGACCGAGCAGGTCCAGACCGAGCAGCGCACCGAGCGCGGCGACCGCCGTGGCGGCCGCAACGATCGGGGCCAGGGTCGTGGCGGTCGTGACCGCAACGACCGCGGTGCGGACAACCAGTTCCTCGAGCGCGTCGTCACGATCAACCGCGTGTCGAAGGTCGTGAAGGGTGGTCGTCGCTTCAGCTTCACCGCTCTCGTGGTCGTCGGCGACGGCAACGGCGTGGTCGGTGTCGGCTACGGCAAGGCCCGCGAGGTGCCCCTGGCCATCTCCAAGGGTGTCGAGGACGCGAAGCGCAACTTCTTCCGCGTGCCGCGCTCCGGCGCCACCATCCCGCACCCCGTGCAGGGTGAGGCTGCCGCCGGCGTCGTCATGCTGCGCCCGGCCTCGGCCGGTACCGGTGTTATCGCCGGTGGTCCGGTCCGCGCCGTGCTCGAGTGCGCCGGCATCCACGACGTGCTGTCGAAGTCGCTCGGTTCGTCGAACACGATCAACATCGTGCACGCGACGGTCGAGGCCCTGAAGCAGCTCGAGGAGCCCCGTGCGGTCGCCGCGCGCCGTGGCCTCGAGTTCGACCAGGTCGCGCCGGCACGTCTCGTCCGTGCGGAGGCCGAGGCCGCCGCTGCTGCGAAGGCAGGTGTCTGATGGCCGCTCGTCTGAAGGTGACGCAGGTCAAGTCCAAGGTGAGCGAGAAGCAGAACCAGCGTGACACGCTGCGTTCGCTCGGTCTGAAGCGGATCGGCGACTCGGTCGTCCGTCCCGACGACGCCCAGACGCGCGGCTACGTCCGTGCCGTCGCTCACCTCGTGAGTGTTGAGGAGATCGACTGATGGCTGAGAAGAAGGCCACGGCCGACAAGGCCGAGAAGAAGCAGACCACCGAGGCCAAGCGCCCCGGCGTGCTGAAGGTGCACCACCTCCGTCCCGTCCCCGGTGCCAACACCGCCAAGACCCGCGTGGGTCGCGGTGAGGGCTCGAAGGGCAAGACGGCCGGTCGCGGTACGAAGGGCACCAAGGCCCGTTACAGCGTCCGCCCCGGCTTCGAGGGTGGCCAGATGCCGCTGCACATGCGCACGCCGAAGCTGCGCGGCTTCAAGAACCCGTTCCGCGTCGAGTACCAGGTCGTGAACCTGGAGAAGCTCGCGGAGCTTTACCCGCAGGGTGGCGACGTGACCGTCGCCGACCTGGTCGCCAAGGGCGCCGTCCGCAAGAACGAGAAGGTCAAGGTCCTCGGCAACGGCGAGATCGCCGTGGCGCTGACCGTCTCGGTGGACAAGGTCTCCGGCTCGGCTGAGTCGAAGATCGTCGCCGCCG